>JBEIIL010000080.1:0-17700 GCA_040380755.1 Methylobacteriaceae bacterium
ATGGCGCGGGTCTGCGCCGCGGCCCGCAGGTCCGAGGTGGGCTCGACGCCCTGGGCCAGCGCCACGCCCGGCAGGCGCATGGCATTCTCGCCGTCGGCGCGCATCCGCTCGGCATGGGCCGGATCGCGCGTCCACAGCAGGACGCGGCGCCCGTCGCGGGCCGCCGCATTGGCGAGCGCCGTACCCCAGGCGCCGGCCCCCACCACCGCGATGCTGCTGAAGGACGTCACGGGGTCGGCGCCGCGGCCAGCGGCCAGCGGGCGCGGGGCTGGGCGTCAAGGCCGTCGACGAGACCGCGGCGAAGCCGTTCGATGCCCGCCCAGGCGATCATCGCGCCATTATCGGTGCACAGCGCCGGCGGCGGTACGGCGAGCTTCAGTCCGGCCTCGGCGGCAAGCCGCTGCAGGGCGCGGCGAACCGCCTGGTTGGCGGCGACGCCACCGGCCGCCACCAGCGCGGTCGGCTCCCCGGCTATGTCGCGAAACAGCCGCGGCGCCACCCGGGTGCGGTCGACCACGATATCGACGACGGCGGACTGGAACGACGCGCACAGATCGGCGATATCGGTCTGCGTCAGCGGCGCGATGCGCTCGGCCTCGATCCGGACCGCGGTCTTGAGGCCCGACAGCGAGAAATCGGCGGTGCCGCGCCCCGACATCGGTCGCGGCAGGGCAAACCGCTCGGGATCGCCGCGCTCGGCCTCCTTCTCGACCCGCGGCCCGCCCGGATAGGGCAGGCCGAGCATCTTGGCGGTCTTGTCGAAGGCCTCGCCGATGGCGTCGTCGATGGTGGTGCCGAGCCGGACATAGTCGCCGACGCCCCGCACTGCGACCAGTTGGGTGTGACCGCCCGATACCAGGAGCAGCAGGTAGGGAAACCCGATCCCGTCGGTGAGCCGCGCCGACAGCGCGTGGGCCTCCAGATGGTTGACGGCGATCAACGGCTTGCGGGTGACCAGCGCCAGCGCCTTGGCGGTCGTCAGCCCGACGATGACGCCGCCGATCAGGCCCGGCCCGGCCGCGGCGGCAATACCGTCAAGCTGCGCCAGCGTGCAGCCGGCACGCCCGAGCGCCCGCGCCACCAGCCGGTCGACCACCTCCACATGCGCCCGCGCCGCGATCTCCGGCACCACGCCCCCATAGGCGGCATGCTCGGCGATCTGGCTGAGGATCTCGTTGGAGAGGATCTCGCCCTCGCCGTCACGTGACGATTCGACGACGGACGCGGCGGTTTCGTCGCAGGTGGTCTCGATGCCGAGGACGCGCATGCGCACTCCGTGCAGGCGAAGCGGAGCCGCGACTTTCACGGTTCCTCACTCCACCCTATAGTCCGCCCGCCGGAACAAGGAAACGGCGGGGGAATTCAAGGTGGCGAGAAGCGATATCCGTCTGAGGATCGGCACGCGCGGCAGTCCGCTGGCTCTCTGGCAGGCCCGCGAGACGCGGGCCCGGCTGATCGCGGCGCACGGTCTGCCCGACGAATCGGTGACGCTCGTCGTGATCAAGACATCCGGCGACATGATCCAGGACCGGGCGCTGGCGCTGGCCGGCGGCAAGGGCCTGTTCACCAAGGAGATCGACACGGCGCTGATCGCCGGCGAGATCGACCTGGCCGTACATTCCGCCAAGGACATGCCGACCGCCTTTCCCGATCCGATCATCATTGCCGGCTACCTGCCGCGCGAGGATGTGCGCGACGCGCTCATCGCCACCGGAACGGGCGACCTCGCCGGCCTGCGCCATGGCGCGGTCGTCGGCACCGCCAGCCTGCGCCGCCAGGCGCTGGTTCGTCGCCTGCGGCCCGATATCACCACCGGCCTGCTGCGCGGCAATGTCGAGACGCGGCTGCGCAAGGTGCAGGAGGGCGAGTTCGACGCCACCCTGCTGGCTCTGGCCGGGCTGAAACGCCTCGGCCTCGCCGACCGGGCCACTGCCATCCTGCCCGAGGACGGCTTTCCGCCGGCCATCGGCCAAGGGGCGATCGCTATCACGGCCCGCCACGCCGATGAGACCACCCGGATGGCCATCGACGCCATCGCCGACCCGGCGACGGGGATTGCGCTCGCAGCCGAACGCGCCTTCCTGACCGTGCTGGACGGGTCATGCCGCACGCCGATCGCCGGCCATGCGAAGCTCGACGGCACCACGCTGCGCTTCAGCGGCCTCGTGCTGCGCGTCGACGGCAGCGAGAGCTACGGCGCCGAGCGCAGCGGCACCGCCGCGGACGCAGCCCGCATGGGCGAGGACGCCGGCCGCGACATCCTCGGCCGGGCACCGTCCGATATTCTGGCGCACTAAAGCCGTGCGGACGGCTGGGCCAGGCGGCGCGGCGTCCATCGGCCGGATGGGCCCCGCCGGCATGGTCCGGCGCGGTTGCTCCTGCCAGTCCAAGACCCCGGATCCGCGACAGTGCGCGTCCTCGTGACCCGGCCGGAGGGCCAGGCCAACCGCACCGCGGCGCGGCTGCGGGCCGCCGGCCACGAAGCCGTGCTCGCGCCGGTTCTCGCCATCGCGGCGACAGGAACCGCCTGGCCGGCGCCCCTCGACGCCCTTGTGCTGACCTCGGCCCAAGCCGCACTCGCCATGCCGGAGCAGGCGGCCAGCGAGTGGCGCGATGTCCCGGCCTTCGCCGTCGGCGAACGCACCGCGCAGGCCCTGCGCGAGCGTGGCTTCAGCGCGGTGACGACATCAGGCAGCGATGCAGCCGCCCTCGCCACCCTGATGGCCGCGACGCTGCCGCAGGGCGCCGGCGTTCTCTACGCCGCCGGCCATGACCGCAAGCCGGTGCTCGAACAGGCGCTCGCCGCCGCCGGCTTGGCCCTGACCGTCGTCGAGGTCTATGCGGCCCGGCCCGCGCCGGACTGGGGTCCGGCGATCCGCGCCCGCCTGCAGGCCGGCACGCTGGATGCAGTACTGCACTATTCGGCCCGCAGCGCCACGCTGGCCCTGGCTCAGGCGGATGCTGCCGGGGCCAGGCAGGCCTTCCTGGCCCTTCGCCACCATTGCGTGTCTGAAGACGCCGCTGCCCCCCTCATTGCCACCGGCGCGACCATCGCGGCGATTGCCAGCCACCCCGACGAGGACTCTCTGCTGGCGACACTCTAGGCAATCGCGGCGCTCGCCCCTAAGGGTGGGGTGGGGAGGGGTGCCGCAACCGCCGCCCCGCGCTATAAGGGCGGGGTTCGGACAGGCGGACGGAGCACCATGACGGGCGACACGGACAACACCAAGCCGCGCGGCGGCGAAGGCGGAAGCCGGGGTCGGGGCACGCCCCGGCGCGAGCCCCCGGTCATCGATCTCAAGGCCGAGACGGCTTCCACCGCGCAAGCCACGGCCATGGACACGTCGGCCAGCCCGGCCGCGTCAGAGACCGGACCCACGACCGTTGCCCCAGACATGACGGCCATGGCGACGGCCGCCGCTGATTCGGTGGACGCAACCCCATTACCCCCCGACATGGCGCCGGTTCTGTCCAAGGCCGTTTCGAACGTGGTGGACCCCGCGACCACGGATTCAGCCACTTTGGCCCCCGGTCTGGAGACCCAGCCCACCGGGCAGGAAGCCGCGACCCTTCCCGCCGAGGTCGCCGCCGAAGCGGCCGCAACGCAGGCTTTGCCGGATATGGCGGCCCTTCGGCCCGACGCTCCGCTCACTGCTGACACCTTGCCTGCTGAATCCGCCCTGGCCTCGTCCGACACGGTCCCGACCGAACCGGTGCAGCCAGAGGGCGAACGGACCGGCGCGCCGACCCTGGCGATGACCGAACCCGAGCAGGCGACATCCGCCAGCGACGCCACCCAGGCGGCAACGGCCGCCGGGCTGGCCGCTGCGGCCGCTGCCGCTGCTGCGACCGCCGGACTGGCGACAGCGGGCGCAGCAGCTGTCACGCCACCGCCCCCCACACGCCCGAGCCTTCTGCGCCCTGCCTTGGCCGGCATCATCGGCGGCGCTGTCGGCGCAGCACTCGTCGGCGCGGCCGTCATGTATCTGACCCCGGTCGGCGACTATGGCGACCGGCTCGCGACGCTGGAAAGCGGGCTCGGCGACAAGGCGACCCGCCGCGGGCTTGAGACCGCCGAACGCCGCGTCGGCGCAACCGAAACCGCCCAGCAGGCGCTGCGAACCGATCTGGACGGCGTCAGCAAGCGTCTGGCGATGACCAGCGATGACGGCGCCGGCGCGATCCAGCGGCTGGAGCAGCTCACCCGCACCGTCACGGCCCTCGCCGCCCGGCCGGTGCCAACGCCCGAGCCCGGCCGCCCGCCGGCACCGCCGCCACCGCCACCTCCTCCGGTACCGGCGCTCGGCGCCCGCGAGAGCGCCATCATGGCCGTCGCCTGGCTGACCCGCGACGCACTGGCGCGCGGCGTGCCCTTTGCGCGGGAGCTCGATGCGCTCGAGGCATCGCGGGTCGATACCGCGACCATCGCCGCGCTGAAGCCCTTTGCCGCCAGCGGTGCGCCGTCGTCCGCCCGCCTCGCCTCGGCGCTGACGCCGCTGGCCGAGCGCATGGCGAAGCCGGCCGCCGTACCCACAGAGGCCGGCGTGGTCGACCGGCTCACCGCCGGCATCAGCCGGCTCTATCGGGTCCGCCCGCTGGGCGGAGAGGGCGACGATCCGGCCTCGCTGGCATCCCGCGCCGAGGCGGCGCTGCAGCGCGGCGCCCTGGCGGATGCCCTCGCCGCGCTGGAGAAGATCCCCGCCCCGGCGCCGGACCTGAAGGCCGTCGCCGATACGGTCCGCGCCCGCATCGCCGCCGGCAAGGCCGCAGATGCGCTGGTCGTCACGGCTGTCGACGCCGTCATCGCCGCCACCCGGTCCGGAGGCTCTGCCCAATGATCCGCATCCTGCTCTACATCGCGGTCGTTGCGCTGCTGACCTTCGGCGGCGCCTGGCTGCTCGACCAGCCCGGCGAGGTGGCCGTCACCGTCCCGGGCCAGGGCCGCATCACCACGACTCTGCTTGGTGCGGCCGCCGCGGCGGCCGCACTCGTTGTCGCGACCATCTTTGTCTGGACCGTGCTGCGGCTGATCTTGCGGCTCCCCTCGATCATCGGGTTGGCCGGCCGGGCCCGCAAGCGCGCCCGCGGCTATGCCGCCGTGTCGCGCGGCATGGTCGCCGTCGGCGCCGGCGACCCGCGCTCCGCCCGCCGCCATGCCGAGGATGCCGGCAAGCTGCTGGGCGAAGAGCCCCTGGCTCTGCTGCTGAAGGCCCAGGCCGCCCAGATGGCCGGTGACCGCAGCGCCGCCGAAGGCGCCTTCAAGCGCATGCTGGATGACCCCGAGACGCGGGTGCTCGGCCTGCGCGGCCTGTTTGTCGAGGCGCGGCGCAAGGGCGACGGCTCCGCCGCCCGTGCCTATGCGGCCGAGGCGGCCCGCCTGTCGCCGACCGTGTCCTGGGCCGGCGAAGCGTTGCTCGAATACCAGTGCGCCGACGGCGACTGGTCGTCGGCGCGCGGCACGCTGGACCGTGGCGCCCGCGGGCTCGACAAGGCCGTCGTGCGCCGCCACCGCGCCGTACTGCTGGTGGCCGAGGCCCTCGACCGCTCCGAGCGCGAGCCCGAGGCGGCCCTCGGTCAGGCCCGCGAGGCGCTGCGCCTGGCGCCCGGCCTCGTACCCGCCGCCGCCCTGGCGGGCCAGCTGCTGTCGCGCCGCGGCGAGCTGCGCAAGGCCGCCAAGGTGGTCGAACAGGCCTGGACGGTGCTCCCGCATCCCGACCTCGCCGCCGCCTATCTGGACGTCCGCCCCGGCGATTCCGCCCTCGACCGCCTCGCCAGGGCCGAACGACTGCTGTCGCTGCGCCCGCACGAGGCCGAAAGCCGGATTGCGGTGGCCGGTGCGGCGCTCGGCGCCCGCGATTTCGCCCGGGCTCGGACGGTCCTGGCGCCGCTGCTCGAGGGCCGCCCGTCGGTCCGTGTCTGCCTGCTGATGGCCGATCTCGAGGATCAGGAGAACGATGCCTCCGGCGCCGTCCGCGAGTGGCTGGCCCGCGCCTCCTGGGCGCCGCGCGACGCCGCCTGGATTGCCGACGGCGTCATCACCGACCGCTGGGCGCCGATTTCGCCCGTGACCGGCCGGCTGGACGCCTTTGTCTGGGGAACGCCGATCGAATCGCTCGAGCCGCCTGCCATGCGCCCGCGCCGGCGTCCCGAGCCCGTGCCCTCCCTTTCGGCATCCGACCATGTCCTGGCCGACGTCGACGAGCCCGAGGCGCCGATGCTGGAGGCGACCGCCGAACCCGTCGCGCCGAAGCCCGCCGAGGCTCCTGCGCCGCCGCCGGCCGTCGAGCCCGCTCCGGCCGCAGCCGCGCCGGTGCAACCTGCCGTTGCCAACGCGCCGGAGGCGCCGGCCCCGGCTGCTGCGACGGCCGCAGCCGTCCCAGTCGCTGTCCCGCCTGCACCGTCGGCATCCGCCCAGCCGGCGGTCGACAGCAAGGTGGTGCCGCTGAAGCCCGATCCGGCCGAGCCTGCCCGGCCCCGTCGCGCCGCCGCCGACGTGGTGTTCCCGATGGCGACCGCCCCCGACGACCCCGGTCCCGACAGGGGCGAAACCCCGTCGCGCGGCCGCACGACCTTCCTTCAGTAGGCGCTCTGCTGCGGCTGCACACCTTGCCAAAGCAGGCCTTCGCGGCTATCAGATCGGTCGTCGCCGCTTTAGCTCAGTCGGTAGAGCACATCATTCGTAATGATGGGGTCAGGTGTTCGAATCACCTAAGCGGCACCATTTGGTCTTCAGGATCAGGCTTCACTTTCCGGGCCATGGCGGGATCGCGCGGCACAGGGTGGGTCAGTCATCAAAGATCTGCCCGCCGTCATAGCCTCCGGCGATCCGCCCCAGGCTGGCACGGAACGCGTCCGTGTCCGCCTCGGCCTGCACCGCCGCAAGCGCTGTGGGGGTGACGGCCTCGCCGCGCCCCCGCAGCAGCAGCCGCGCCAGCACCGCCGGATCCAGATGCGGCAAGTCGGCCCACAGGCCGCGCGCCAGCGCCGTCGCCAGCGTGTGGTCGGGATGCCGGGGGGTCTCGGGCGCGCGACCGATTTCATACAGATGGGTGGCCACATGCCAGTCATCGGGTTCGGCCGGCAGGCGTTCGAACAGGTCGGGGCGCTCGTTGGCCACATAGAACCGGTTGAGCCTGTCGAACAGCCGGAACCGGTAGCCTTTCGCCAGCAGGGCCGGCTCCCAGCCGTCCCAGTTCGGCAGCCCGGTGCCGGGAGCGATCGCCTCGGCGACGATCACCGCGGGACGGAAGCGCTGCCAGTCATTGCCGGCCAGGACGTCGCCCTCCGCGCCCTCGACGTCAATCTTGAGGATGTCGATGGCCGTCACCGCGAAGCGCTCGCACAGGCTGGCCAGCGTCAGCTCCGGCCGCTGGAGTGTCGTGTAGGACACGCCAAAGGCATCAGCCGCCCGGGCAAAGGCCTCGACCGTGGTGGAAAATCCGTGCAGCCGGTCCACCTGGTGGAAATTCGTCATGGCGTCCACCTGCCCGACGAGGCCCTCGAAAACCTGGTCCCGGGGCCGCAGGTGCGCATACAGCGCCGCCAGCTCCGGTTGCGGCTCCACCACAAGCCCGCTCCATCCGCGCTCGTAGAAGAACTGCGTGACATTGTCGGCAACGGGGTGACCGGCGCCGACGTCAATGTAGAAGCCGGTGGCCTGGTCGCCAAAGGCGACGGCAAGGTGATGGTCCTCGAGGTTCTGGGCATAGGACAGGCGCATGCGGGAGGCCTCCTTGTGTCGAGGACCGCACCCTGCCCGAAGTCGGGCCCGGCCCAAAGGCCCCAAGCGTCGCGGCCGCCTCAGCCGCCCAGATAGGCCCGCCGCACGCTCGGATCGGCCAGCAGCGTGGCGCCGTCGCCGGACTTCACGATGCGGCCCTGCTCGACCACATAGGCCCGTCCGGCCATCTTCAGCGCCTCGTTGACGTTCTGCTCGACCAGCACGATCGTGATCGACAGGCTTTTGGCGAGGTCGGCGACGAGGCCGAACACGCGCTTCACCATCAGCGGCGACAGTCCGAGCGACGGCTCGTCCAGCATCAACAGCTTCGGCCGGCTCATGACGGCGCGCGCAAGCGCGCACATCGACCGCTCGCCGCCCGACAGGCTGCCGGCGAGCTGTGCGCGGCGTTCCGCCAGCACCGGAAACCATTCGAAGACCTCATCCAGCCCGCGCGCCATCTGCGGCCGGGCTGTCGGGTTGTGGGCCCCGAGCTCCAGGTTCTCCCGCACGGTCATGAACGGGAACAGCCGGCCGCCCTCCGGCACCATGATCAGGCCGCGGTCGACGATCTGGTCGGCGCGGCGCCCGGTGATGTCCTCGCCGGCGAACCGTACCGTTCCCCGGCGGGCGGTGATGAGGCCGGAGATGGTGCGCAGCAGCGTCGACTTGCCGGCGCCGTTGGCCCCCACCACGGCGACGATCTCGTGCTCGGCCACCGCGAGGCTGACGCCGCGCAGCACCGTGGCGTCGCCATAGCCGGACCAGACATCCGCAACCTCGAGCATGGCGGTCATTCGTCCTGCTTCCCCAGATAGGCCTCGATGACCCCCGGATCAGACAGCACCTCGTCGGCCGTCCCCTCCGCGATCTTCGCCCCGTGATCGAGCACGATGACCCGCCGGGAGAAGCTGCGGACGACCTCGAGATTGTGCTCGATGAGCAGGAAGGCGATGCCGCGGGCGCCGATCTGCCGGATCAGCTCGATCTGTGCATTGATCTCGGTGGCATTCAGGCCGGCCATCACCTCGTCCAGCAGGATCAGTGCGGGGTCGGTGCCGAGGGCGCGCGCCACCTCGAGCCGGCGGCGCTCGCTGAGGGTCAGCTCGTTGACCTGCACCTGCGCACGGGGCGCAAGGCCGACCTCCTCCAGGATGGCATAGGCGCTGGCATAGCTCTCGGCAAAGCCCCTGTGGTGCAGGAACGTCCCCACCATGACGTTCTCGAGGGCGGTCATGCCGGTGAGTGGCTTGGTCACCTGGAAGGTGCGGCCGATGCCGCGTCGCGCCCTTGCGTCCGGCGGCAGCCTGTCGATCGCCTCGCCGCGCAGATGGATGGAGCCGCCGGTCGGCGCCAGCTGGCCCGAGATCAGGTTGAACAGCGTGGTCTTGCCGGCGCCGTTGGGGCCGATGATCGCGACGGTCTCACCCTCGTTGAGGACGAAGGAGACGCTGTCCACGGCCAGCAGGCCGGAGAAGCTGCGACTGGCGTCGCGGACGTCGAGCAGCGGCGCGGTCATGGCGCGCTCCCCCGCGCCGCCCAGCTGCGACGCAGCTGCTGCGCCTTGCCGTAGACGCCCTGCTTGAAGAATCGCGCCGCCAGGATCAGCACGATGCCGAGCACGATGACGTGTCCGCCGGGCGTGAGATCGCCCAGCGCGCCGCGCAGCCAGCTCTCCAGAGGGATGATGACGAAGGCGCCGAGCACCGGACCAACGACGGTGCCAATGCCGCCGATCAGGGCGATGAGCGCGAATTTCACGCCAACTTCCGGCAGCGAGAACAGGTTGGGCGGGTCGATGACGCGGATATACATCACGAACAGGCTGCCGCCGACCGCGGTGAGCGCGGCCGAGATCGCCATGCCGGCGAGCTTGGTGCGCAGCACGTTGACGCCGGCCGCCTCCGCCGCATCCTCGTTGGCGTGCACGGCGATGAGGTAGTGCCCGAGACGGGCGCGGCGCACCAGCAGCGTGGCGATGACGGCACACGACATGTAGCCGAACATCAGCACCGCCGACTGCCAGCGCTCCGCAAAGATCATGTTGGCAAAGCCGGCCCGGAACGGGATGAGCAGGCCCTGGGGGCCGCCCGTGAGCGGCTCCATGAAGTTCGCCAGCACCAGGCCGACCTCGTTCACCGCCATGGTGGCGATAGCGAAGAACGGGCCGCGGAGGCGGAAGGTCGGCCACGACACCAGCAGCGCGATGGCGACGCCGAGCGCCGCGGCCAGCGGCAGGCTCAGCCAGGGCGACAGGCCGGCGACGAGATAGAGCCGCGCCGTCGTGTAGGCGCCGACGGCGAAGAACACGCCGTGGCCCAGCGAGAACTGCCCGCCGAGGCCACCGATGATGTTCCAGGCGCAGGACAGGCCCGCGAACAGGTAGGTCATCGTCACCACGTCGGTCCAGTAGCTGTCGGCCGCCAGCAGCGGGATCGGCAGCCCGACGGCGAGCAGGAACAGCAGGTGCCAGCCGACGGAGGCGGCGAGCGCGGGCGGACGCGGGCGGGAGGAGGCCAGCGCAGGCATGGAAACGGCCGTCATCAATGCTGCCTCAGCCCGAGTTCCTCGGTGCCCTTGCGGCCGAACAGGCCGGAGGGGCGCACGACCAGGACCGCGATGAAGATGAGAAACCAGATCGCCTGCTTGAGCGCGGGATCGACATAGTAGCCCGCGAAGCTCTCGACGATCCCGACCGCCAAACCGCCGATATAGGCGCCGGCGACCGAGCCCATGCCGCCGAGCACGACAACGGCGAAGGCCGCGAGGATGAAATTGCCGCCGATCTGCGGCTGCAGCGTGTAGATCGGCGCCAGCAGCGACCCGGCCACGCCTGCCAGCGCCGCGCCGAGGCCGAAGACCAGCAGGTAGGTGAGTTCGACATTGATGCCCATCAGGCGCGCGGCATCGCGATCCTGGATGACGGCGCGGATCACCTTGCCGGCATGGCTGTAGCGCAGGAAGGCCAGCAGCGCCCCGGCGATCGCCGCAGTGACGATGAAGATGATCACGCGGCCCGCGTTGGCCTTCATGATGCCGAGGTCGATCACCGTGCGCGATGCCGCCACGGCGACGCTCTTGCCCTCGCCGCGAGTGATCGCAAGCACGACGTTCTGCATCAAGATGAGCAGGCCGAAGGTCGTGAACACCTGCATCAGCGGTTCGTCCCGCAGCGGCTGCAGAAGCAGGCGCTGCACGATGATGCCGAACAGGAACATCCCCGGCGCGATGATGAAGACCGCCACATAGGGTGACATGCCGAAGAAGAAGAAGCACGCATAGGTCGCGTACATCGCGACCATGATGAACTCGCCCTGGGCGAAGTTCACGATCCGCACCACCCCGAAGATGAGGTTCAGCCCGAGGCTGACGAGGGCATAGATGCCACCGAGCAGCAGGCCCGAGAGGAGCACATTGAGGAAAGTGTTCACAACTCGGGCCTTTCGCTGTCCCGGTGGCGGAGTGTCACCGTCCGCCCGTTACTTGGCGCGTGGAATGTTGACGAGGGTGGTGCCGGCCATGGCCGCATCGGTCGGGAACACCGTCACGGTCTTGCCGGCTTGCCACTGCACCATGTTGGGGATGGCGCGCTGGTTCTGCATCTTCTCGTCGAACTTGACGCCGTAGCCGTTGGTGTAGGTCTTCAGCGGCTTGTCGGTGGCGGCCGCCGCGGCGCGCACCTTCTGCATGTCCGTCCCGCCTGCCGCGGTGAGCAGGTCGCGCAGGATCATCATCTCGGTGAAGGCGCTGAGGCTCTGCGGGGCGACGGGGTCGCGGTTGTACTTGGCCTTGTAGGTCTGGACGAAGGCGGCCGCGCCCGGCGCGAAGGCCTCCGACAGGTCGGCATGCGGGTAGCCGACGACGAACACGCCGTCCATGAAGTCGCCCAGCGCCTCGCGGAAGTCGGCGCTGTCGCCGGTGCCCAGCAGCATCGCCACTGGCGGCTTGAAGCCCTGGTCACGCATCGTGCGCAGCAGCAGGGTGTTGTCCGGCACATAGCCCGTGCCCACCCAGATGTCCGGCTGGGCATTGCTGGCGCGCAGGATGGCGTCGTTCAGGTCGATGGCGCGGAAATTGTGCGAGCCGACGCCGACGACCTTGGCGCCCGCGGCCTCGAGCAGCCGCTTCTGCACCTGGGCGATGGAGGTGCCGTAGATCGTGTCCTCGTGCTCGATCCAGACCTTCAGCTCGCTCGGCTTCTTGTTCAGCTTGGGCGCGATGAACTCGACCATCGCCTGCACGGATCGCTCGGCGAAATGCGTGGCGTTCGGCCCGCCGCGGATGAAGTTGGGCAGGCCACGCTCGGTCAGATCGCTGGCGAGCGCCATGGCCTCGAAATAGATCTTGCCGTGGCGCGCGGCGGCGTCGCTCGCCGCATTGGCGACGGCGCTGATATAGGTGCCCATGAACAGGTCGACCTTGTCCTGCGACACCAGCTTCTCGACCGCGGCAATGCCCTGCTGCGGGTTGCCGGCGTCGCCGCGCACGATCACGAGCTTGCGGCCGCCGATGCCGCCGGCGGCGTTGATCGCCTCGACACCGAGCTCGAAGCCGCGGGTGGCCTCGTCACCATACTGCGCCAGCGGCCCCGAATAGGGGTTGATGGCGCCGATCTTGATCGGCTCCTGCGCCTGCGCCATTCCAAGTCCGGCCGCCATCGCGGCGGCGGCAAGCACGGTTCTGCGTGTCATCGTCATTGGCAGTCCTCCCTGTGGGCCGGCTCTCTGACCGGCCTTGAGCCCAGTTTAGCCATCCGCGTTGCCGCGGTCGCGTTCGATCCACGTCACGAGCCGGCGGATGCCCTCCTCGAGGCCAACCTCCGGTACCCAGCCGAGCAGCAACTCGGCCTTGTCGCGCCGGTACTGCAGCGACGCCGTCGTGGTGAAGCGCACCCGCGTCGGGTCGTCGCGATATTCGGGCTTCACCGGCGAACCGGTGATGCGCAGCAGCGTCGCCACGACCTCGTTCAGGGTCTCGTCGCGGCCCGACACGATGTTGAAGCTCTCGCCCGACACCGCGCTCGTCATCGCCAGCACGTTGGCGCGCGCCACGTCGCCCACATAGATGTAGTCGTGCACCTCGGACCCGTCGCCCGGCAGCACCGGCGGGCGTCCGCTGCGGATCGCGTCATAGGCCTCGATGATGTAGAGCGCATTGACGCCGCGGTAGTGCTGGCGCTCGCCATAGACGGTGGAATAGCGCAGGGCGACATAGTCCAGCCCGTGCTTCTGCTTGTACAGGCGCAGCAGGCTCTCGCCGATCGCCTTCGAGGCGGCGTAGAGCGCGCCGGCCGGCTGCAGCCCCTGCCAGCCCATCGGCCGGTCCTCGGAGAAGCCGGGCGTCTCGTCCTGCCCGTACACCGCGACCGAGGACGAGAACACGACCTTGCGCACCCCCCTGTAGCGGCAGGCCTCCACCAGGTTCTGCATGCCCCGGACGTTGACGTCGAGGCCGAGCGACGGGTTGGCCGCCAGCGGGATGGTGAGGAACGCCGCGACGGCGAACACGCCGTCGGCGCCCTCGAAGGCGTCATAGAGCTCGTTGATGCGCAACAGATCGCCCCGCACAAGCCGGACGCGGGGGTCCTTGAGCAGCGGCTCGACGATCGCCGGCGTTCCCAGCGAGAAATTGTCGAACAGGGTGATCTTGCCTGCTCCCTCGGCCAGCAGCCGCTCGGTAATGTGCGAGCCGATCAGGCTTGCGCCCCCGGCGATCACATAGGACTTGCCCTGTGCGCTCATGCGGTTGTCTCCCCCGTGCTTGCCGCATCTTCAGTGCGCCGGTGGCGCTCCTGGGCGGTCGCCGCCTCGTCGACCGCCAGCCCGCTGGCACCGATGGCGAGATGGACGCCATAGTCGCGCAAGGCCACGCCGGCACTGACAAACCCGTCGACCACGTCGCGCAGGACCCGCGCCGGCTCGCGCGTCAGCGGGTCGCCCCAGCCGCCCCCGCCCGGCGTCGCCAGCCGGGCGGTATCGCCCGGCCGCATCGCGACACCTTCTTCCTTGGTGACGTGCAGCGGGATCTGCGAAACCCCGTCGACCGTGAACTCGACCTGGGCCAGCGCGGCCGGCAGCCCGCCATGCAGGCCGTAGGGCGGATAGATGCCGCGATCGCCGAGCACGCTGGAGACGGCGTTGCCATTGGTCAGGGTGACGTCGAACTCGACGCCGCAGCCGCCGCGGTTGTAGCCGGCGCCGCCCGAATCCTGGCGGATCCGGTAGTAGCGGAAATGCAGCGGATAGAGCTGTTCGAGCAGCTCGATCGGCGATGTCCGGGCCGCCGAGATCGGCGCGTTGCCGTTGGTCAGGCCATCGCAGATGGGATGGCCGCCAAAGCCGCCGCCACTGAAGCGGAACATGATGTAGGGCGACGCCCGCTGGGTGTCGTAGCCGCTGATGGTGAAGCTCGCCACCGAGCCGAAGCAGGCGGCCGGCACCCGGTCGGGGATCGCCTGCGCCAGCGCGCCGAACACCGCGTCGACCACCCGCAGCGACACCTCGGCGGAGGATCCTGATACCGCGCGCGGGAACTTCGCGTTGAGGAAGGTCGTCTCCGGCGCGATCAGCGTCACCGGCGCGAAGATGCCGGCGTTGATCGGCACCTCCGGAAACACATGCTTCAGCGCCGCGAACACCGCCGCGAAGGTCGCCGAGATCGAGGCGTTGAGCGGGCCGCGGACCGGCGGGCTGGAGCCCGAGAAGTCGAGGATCATCTCGTCGCCGCGAACCGTCAGCTGCAGCGCCACCGTGATGGGCTCCAGCACGATCCCGTCCGAGTCGATCTGGGCGCTGAACCCATAGGTGCCGTCCGGGATCGCCGCGATATGGGCGCGCATCTGCCGCTCGGACCGGGTCCGCAGCTCCGCCGTGTAGGCCGCGACCTCCGTGTCGCCATACTTGTCCAACAGCGCCCGCAGCCGCGCCTCGCCGACATTCAGCGCCGCGAACTGCGCCTGCAGGTCGCCGCGACGCTCCTCGGGCAGGCGCATATTGGCAAGCAGGATCTTGAGCAGGTCCTCCTGCAGCACGCCCTTGCGGCAGATCAGCGCCGGCGGGATGCGGATGCCCTCCTGGATGATCTCGGTCGCCTTGACGCCGAACCCGCCCGGCACATTGCCGCCGATATCCGTCCAGTGTCCGCAATTGGCCAGGAAGGCGAAGCGCTTGCCCTTATAGTGGAACGGCCGCACCAGCTTCACGTCCATCAGGTGCGTGCCGCCGCAATACGGGTCGTTGAGGATGACGACATCGCCCTCCTCGAGGTCCGGATAGGCCTCGATCGCCGATTTCACCGCGTACTGCATCACACCGACGAAGATCGGCAGGCCGGTGTCGCCCTGCGCGACGATGTCACCCGTCTGCGGGTCGTAGATGCCGTTGGCGCGGTCGCGCGCCTCCGACATCACCGGGTTGAAGGCGGCCTTCTCCAGTGCCAGGTCCATCTCGTCGACGATCTGGCGCGTCGCGTTCTGGATCACCGCGAGGGTGGCGGGGTCGAACACGCGCGCGCTCATGCCGCGACCCCGACGATGAGGTTGCCGCAGTCGTCGAGCGTCACTGTGGCGCCCGGCGTGATGACGCTGGTGGTGTCGAGCTGGTCGACGATGGCCGGCCCCTCGAAGACCGCACCCTCGGGCAGCCTTTCGCGCGCATAGACCGGCGCGGTGACGCGTCCACCCGGAAACCAGACCGAGCGTTCGCCGGTGACCGCCTCCGCCACGCTCGCTCGCCGCTCGCCGGTGGCGACGATGCGGCGCAGGTCGAGCCGCGGGCGGATGCCGACGACCCGGGTGCGGATGTTGATGATCTTCGCCCGGAAGCGCACCAGATCGATGCCGAACCGCGTCAGATAGGCGTTGCGCAGCTGGTCGCGCAGCGACGCCACGTCGAGCTGGTCCGGATCGAGTCCGACGCGCAGCGAGTAGGTTTGCCCCTCATACTGCATGTCGGCCTCGTGGCCGACCTCGATGCGCTCCACCGGCACGTCGTCGGCCCGAAGCCTGGCCTCGCCGGCCGCGCGCTGAGCCTGCAGCACGGCGGCGATCTCGCCCTCGGTGATCCGGTCGACCGCGCGGCTGACCGTCTGCACGAAATCGTGCCGCACATCGGCGACGATGCAGCCGAGCGCGCAGGTGATGCCGGGCACGTACGGGATCAGCACCCGCGGCACGCCGAGCTCGGCAGCGAGCTCGACGCCGTGCAGCGGCCCCGCGCCGCCGAAGGCGAACAGCGTGAAATCGCGCGGATCATGGCCGCGCTGCAGCGAGACAAGCCGGATGGCGCCCGCCATCTTGTCGTTGACGACCCGCAGCACCGACAACGCCGCCTGCTCGGCGTCGAGCCCGAGCGGCGCGCCGAGGGCCTCAAAGGCGGTGCGCAGCGCCATCATGTCGACCGCGCCGGCAACGCCCAGCAGATGGTTCGACGACAGCCGGCCAAGCAGCACATTGGCGTCCGTCACCGTCGGCAGCGTTCCGCCGCGGCCATACGCCATCGGTCCCGGGGTCGACCCGGCGCTGCGCGGTCCGACCTGCAGGATGCCGCCGCTGTCGACCGACGCGATGCTGCCGCCGCCGGCACCGATGGTGTGGATGTCGATGATCGGGATGCGCAGCGGCACGCGGAAGTCGAGATCGCGGTCGCTGGTGACGATCGGTACCCCGTCGACAATCATGCCGACATCGAAGCTGGTCCCGCCCATGTCGCAGGTCATGACGTTGCGCAGGCCGGCCTCGCGCGAGATGGCGGCGGCCGCGATCACGCCGGCGGCCGGTCCCGACAGCACGGTGGAGACCGCATGGGCGCAGGCCGCCTCTGCCGACATGATGCCGCCGTTCGCCTGCATGATCAGCAGGTCGCGCGGCACGCCGCTGTCGCGCAGGTCCTGCCGCAGCCGCGACACGTAGCGGTGGATCTTGGGCTGGATATAGGCGTTGATCGCCGCCGTCCCGAAGCGCTCCGTCTCACGGAATTCGCCCAGGATGGCGGCGCTGGTGGTGATGTAGGGATTGTCCCAGACGCGCGCCGCGATGGCGGCGGCCTGCAGCTCGTGTGCCGGGTTGGCATAGGAGTGGATGAAGGCGATCAGCAGCGCCTCGCAGCCCTGGCGCTTCAGCTGTTCGGCCGCAGCCAGCACCTCGGCTTCGTCCAGCACCGTGACGACCCCGCCGGTGGCGTCAAGCCGCTCGGTCACCTCCAGCCGGTTGCGCCGCGCGATCAGCGGCTCGAACGTGCCGTAGAGGCCGAACAGATGCGGCCGCTCGCGCCGCCCAAGCTCGACGATGTCGCGAAAGCCGCGCGTGGTGATCAGCCCGCAGACCGCGCCGTTGCGCTCCAGCGTCGCGTTGGTGCCCACCGTCGTGCCGTGCACCAGCCACGAGATCGCCTCGAGCGACACGCCGGTGGCGCGCAGCCCGGCAAGAAAGCCGACGGCCTGGTTCTGGGTGGTCGACGGCACCTTGCTGAGGCGCACAGCGCCGGTGCCGGGCTCGATGCTGATCGTGTCCGTGAAGGTCCCACCGACATCGACGCCCACCTGGACGGTCATCGGCGCAACCGGACGGCAGCGGGCGGCAGGCCGGGACACGGCGCGATCCCGCACGGGCTGGACTGCCGCAGCGCAGCCTTGTCCGTGAGGCCCTGGATCCCTGCCGCCATTGCGTCCCACCCTTTGTGGTACGTTTGTATACCGAAGAATTCTCGGGATACAACCGCATCGTAAGGGCATTCGCGCACAGTGGTTTGCGATAGAGCGCGCTGACCGTGCGGATGAAGGCGCAGGCAGGGAACCCGAACGACCCAGACGTGTCAGCCTCCGGCGTCGAGCCGGCGCCGGCTGCGCAGCAGAAAACCGTTGCGGATATGGGCCCGGGCAGCTGTCTCGGCCGCGCCGGCGTCGCGCGCCACGATGGCGGCGACGATGCGCTCGTGCTCGCCCCTGGCGGCGTCCGGCCGCCCCGGCGCCGTCAGCGTCGTCGG
>JBEIIL010000081.1:0-17518 GCA_040380755.1 Methylobacteriaceae bacterium
CATCGACCAGCTCGCCGAGCCGGCCGAACTCGGCCGACCGTTCGGCGCGCTGCGAGAAATCGCCCTGCCGCGCCGCCGTGATGGCTCCGCCGATGGTGTGCCGCAGCGTCGCCTCGATCCGTTCGCGCGTCTGGTCAAGTTCGGCCTGAAGGCGCAGCCGATGGGCGTCGAGGGTCTCGTTCTCGCTGCTGTGCTCGGTGGCGACGGCCCGGGCC
Source organism: Methylobacteriaceae bacterium (assembly GCA_040380755.1). Lineage (GTDB taxonomy): Bacteria > Pseudomonadota > Alphaproteobacteria > Rhizobiales > Beijerinckiaceae > Alsobacter. The sequence continues at coordinate 216 of JBEIIL010000081.1, forward strand.
TCACCGGCCGCGGCCATGGCGCGGGTCAGGATTCCCGTCACCCAGATCAGCGCGCCCGCTTCCGCGATCAGGATCACGGCATGCACCGCCACCTTGGCCAGCGACGCGCCGTCCGGGAACACCGCCTGCGGATAGACGAAGTTGAGCACGAGGTGATGGACCGCAACGACCGTTGCGGCCAGCACGATCGACACCGGGCAGGCCCAGGCGGCCGTCAGCGCCAGGGCGGCGAACGCGGCAGCGCCGGCAATGGCTGCGGTCGCCCAGACGGCGCCGAGCATGATCGGGGAAACGGACTGGCGGACGGTGCCGAGCGTCGAGGACGTCATCGTGGAAGTGCCCTGGCAGGAGAAGGCAGGCAGGCGTCGAGGCCGGCCGCGTCGACGACGAGCCAGAGGCCCTCGCGTCTCAGCCTGTCGGTGAAGTCGATGTCGGGGAAACGGCGAACACGACGCGCGATCCGCGCATGTCCAGGTTCTGTCCGCCGGACCGCGCGATGCCGTGCAGCGCGGCGGCCGTGTCGTCGCTGCCGGTCATCAGGATGTCGACCGGCTGGCCTGTCCGCGGCGACAGCGCGAGAGCTGCCGGTCCGCCTGCAAAGATCAGGACGCTCCCTGCCGCGGCCAGGAACGTCCGCGGCGTCACGCCGCCAGGCCCATGCTTTCGCGGATCAACGAGGCCAGGTCGAGCAGCGCAACCACGTCGTCGCCCTTGACGACCAGCGTCTGGAAAATGTCGTCGCCCTCGCCGGCGATCTCGGGGGCGGGACGCTGCGCCGACACCTGAATGTGGACGATGTCGGAGACCGCATCGACCAGCAGCCCGGCGAGCCGTTCGCCGAGGTCGACGACGATCACGACGCTGGACCGCGAGATGGGGCTGGCGCCGAGCCCGAGGTGGCGGCGCAGGTCATAGACGGCGATGATCGCGCCGCGCAGATTGATGACGCCCAGGACGTGCAGCGCCGCGTTTGGCAGCGGCGTGGTCGGCTGCCAGCCCTTGATCTCGCGCACCGAGGCGACGTCGACGCTGAAGCTGCGGCCGTCGACTTTGAAGGTCACGATGCGCTGCATGGCCTCGGAGGAAGCCGAGGTCTCCCGGTTTCACATGGAGACGTAGGCGAGGCTCACGAGGCAGCTCCTCAGGCGGATTGGACCGTTGTGATGCCTGCGTCCGGCGGGTGGAGACCGAACCGGCGCGGAGGTTTACGGCACGCCTCAGGGTTCGTCCGCTATCGTGAACGGTCCCTGAATGTCGGAAGCTGAATGCAAGCTAATTCACAGCCGGAAGTTTCAGCGCTGTGGTGCAATGTGGGCGAAGAGCCGGGAAGGCCGGCCATTGGGTGGCATACAGGCCGCCCGGGCCACGGGAATGAGGCGAACATGCGACACGGATCTGCGCACGGGGGCTGGCTGCTGCTGGGACTGATCGTCGCCAGTTTTGCCTGGCTGGGCCGCCTCGCCTACGCCATCACCTGATCGGCCGCCTCACCGGCCCCGGGTGCTGCCGCCCGGGGGTCGCCCGCCGCCGTCTCCCAGCCGAACTCGGGCAGGGCGACGATCCGCGCTCCTCGAAAATCGGTCCTGCACACCACCCAGCCGCGCTGCTCGAGATAGGACAAGAGCCTTCGCGCCCGTCCGGGCGAGCGGCTGCCGAAGTCGCGGGCCAGCGCCTCGTCACCGGGGCAGGGCAGCCCGCCATGGGCGGCGCGCGCCAGCAGCAGGAACACGCTCTGCAGGTCGTCTTCGAGCTCGGCGGCAAACGCCACCGCCCGCGTCCAGCTCTCGTCGCCTTCGGACGACGTCCCGACCCCGGCCCGCGCCAGCAACAGGCGTCGCCGGAACTCCGCGAGCGACGGCGTCGGCCCGCCCACCCGCCGCATCCGGCAGCGCACCAGGAAATCCTGGTACAGCACCGGTACGGCCAGGAAGGTCGCGTCGGGATCCGCCAGGATCTCACCGAGAATCGTATCCATGGCCGAGCCACGCGCCTCCGGCGGCAGGCCGGCTTCCGCGGCTGCCGGCTCGGGTGATGGCCGCGTCTGCGCCAGGCGTGTCAGGATGTCGGCCGTCGACGGGGTCGGCGCGGGGCGCGGGCGTGGCGCGGGCCGCAGGGCCTCGTCGGGAGCGCGGGTGAAGATCAGCTCGGCCGCCTCCTCGCCGCGCGCCTGCGGCATCGGCACGAGCTTGGGTCCGCCACCGCGCGGGGCCGTTTCCACGGCGCCGATCCGCACCGGCAGCGGCCGCCGCGAGACGGCAGGGCCGAGCGCGATGAAGCGCCCCCTCTCGAGGTCCCGGAAGGCCTCGGCCTGGCGCCGCTCCATGCCCAGCAGATCGGCGGCACGCGCCATGTCGATGTCGAGGAAGGTCCGGCCCATGAGGAAGTTGGACGCCTCGGCGGCGACGTTTTTCGCCAGCTTGGCCAGCCGCTGCGTGGCGATGATGCCCGCAAGGCCGCGTTTGCGGCCGCGGCACATCAGGTTGGTCATGGCGCTAAGCGACACCTTGCGGGCCTCGTCGCCGACGTCGCCGCCGACCGCAGGCGCAAACAGCTGCGCCTCGTCCACCGCCACCAGCATCGGGTACCAGACATCCCGTTCGGCCTCGAACAGGCCACCGAGGAACGCCGCTGCACAGCGCATCTGCGCCTCGACGTCGAGCCCCTCGAGCGTCAGCACCACCGACACCCGGTGCTGGCGGACCCTGAGCGCGATCCGGGCGAGATCGGCCTCGCCAACGGTCGCGTCGACGACAACGTGGCCGAAGCGGTCCGCCAGCGTGACGAAATCGCCCTCAGGATCGATCACGGCCTGCTGGACGGACGATGCGCTCTGCTCCAGCAGGCGGCGCAGCAGGTGCGACTTGCCGGAGCCTGAATTGCCCTGCACCAGCAGACGCGTGGCCAGCAGCTCCTCAAGGTCGATGCGTACAGCAGACCCGTCGGCGGCTGCGCCGATGTCGATGCCGATGCTGTCGGGTCCGGCCATCATTGCCGTGTCGGTCCTCCGGGTCAGTGATTCCCGCGCGGGCGGGGATCTTCCCTAGCACGCACCCGCCCGGGAGCGGGCGCCGCGCCGCTGGCCCTCCACAGCTCGATCAGCCGCGGGGATGGCGGTCCCCGACGCGCCGAGAGCTTGACGGACCCGTCCTGCCCCCAACGTGATCGTCGCGCGCCCGGCGTGTCGCTTTTCCGCCGCACCCGTCTGCTCCGGTGCCGGTCGCCGCGACAGGCCGGGAGAAAATCATGCTGCGTGTCTCGATCCGGATCTTGCTGGCCGCGGCCCTCATCGCCGGCATCGCCGCGCCGGCTGTGGCCCAATCCCAACCCCAGTCGCGCCCGCCGGCGCCGGAGGCCGAGCGGCCGCGGGGCGACGATCCCCGCAAGCTGCCGGCGGAGCAGACGACCAGCCATGTGCTGGAGCTCCCGGGCCGCACCCTGCGCTTCACGGTGACGGTCGGGTCTGTCCCGCTCTATGACGGCGAGGGCGGCGCGCTGATCGCCGAGGTCGCCACCATGGCGTTCCGGCGCAGCGATGCCAGCACGGCGGAGCGTCCGGTGGCCTTCCTGTTCAATGGCGGCCCAGGCGCCGCCTCGGCCTATCTGTCGCTGGGCGCCGTCGGCCCCTGGCGCCTCCCGCTGGCGGCACCGAGCCCCTCGGCATCGCCCGTGACGGTGCCCAACGCCGAGACCTGGCTCGACTTCGCCGATCTCGTCTTCGTCGACCCGGTCGGCGCCGGCTACAGCTGGATGGCGCCGCGCGACGAGCTGCGCCGGCGGTTCTGGTCGGTGGAGGGCGACGCGTCCTCGTTGGCCACCGTGGTCCGCAAATGGATCGAGCGCGAGGGTCGCCAGCGCTCGCCCAAGATCCTCGTCGGCGAGAGCTATGGCGGCTTCCGCGTGCCGCGCATCGCCCGCGAGCTGCAGACCCGACAGGGCGTCGGCATTGCCGGGCTGGTGTTGATCTCGCCGGTGCTCGATTTCGGCTGGCGCTTCCAGCCGCGCCACGCGCCGATGCGCTGGGTGACGGAGCTGCCGTCGATGGCCGCTGCCACCGCGCTCTCGCGCGGCGGCCCGCTGGACCGCGCCGCACTGGCCGAGGTGGAACGCTATGCCGCCGGCGCGTTCATGGCCGACCTGCTGCGTGGCCCCTCCGATACGGTGGCTGTGGAGCGGATGAGCACCCGTGTTGCCGCCATCACCGGGCTCGATCCGGCACTGGTGCGGCGCCTCGCCGGCCGGGTCGACACGCCGACTTACGTGCGCGAGGCCAACCGCGCGACGGGTCGGGTTGCGAGCCTGTATGACGCCACCATCACCGGGCCCGACCCCGATCCCGACGCCATGACGTCGCGGCCCGACGACCCGGTTCTCGACGGCATCGACGCGCCGCTGTCCTCGGCGATGACGGATCTGTATCGCCGGCTTGGCTGGAAGATCGACCGGCCCTACCGGCTGCTGAACCGCGAGGTCAATGCGTCCTGGAGTTGGGGTGGCCGCCGCATCGCCGCGCAGGTCGTCGACGATCTGCGCGAGGCGCTGGCGCTCGATCCCGCCATGCGCGCGCTCGTGGTGCACGGCGCCGCCGACCTCGTCACGCCCTATTTCGAGACGCAGCTGATCCTCGCCCAGCTGCCCGCCTTCGGGCCGGAGCGGCCGCGCCAGGCGCTCTATCCGGGAGGCCACATGTTCTATACGCGCGACGATGCCAGGGCAGCGTTCCGCGACGACGCAAGGCGGCTGGTGGAGGGCGTGTCGCCCCCGGGCCCCTGATCAGGGCGTGTCGGCCATCGGTTTGGCGGCCTTCGCCTTCTGCTCCAGCATCTGCTGGGCAGCAGCCGACAGGTCCGTTTCACCGCCCGACCCGGTGACGTTCACGGTCGGGAACGCGAACTTGATGCCGTTGGCCTCGAACGCCTTCTTCAGCAGCGCGTAGGCGCGTCGCCGGATGACGAATTGCTCGCCGGGCTTCGTCATCATCTTCATGCGGATCTGGATGGCGTAATCGCTCAGCGCCTCGACGCCCTGCATCTTCAGCGGCTCGAGGAAATGCGGCGCGAATTCGGGGTCCTCGGCGAGCTCCTTGCCGATCTCCTTGACGAGCTTCTTCACCTTGTCGAGATCGGTGTCGTAGGTGACCCCGACGGTGATCTTGTCGATCACCCAGTCGCGGCTCATGTTCTGCACCGCGCCGAGCGAGCCGAACGGCACGGTGGTGAGCGGCCCCCGGTGGTGGCGCAGCTTCACCGAGCGCAGCGAGAACGATTCGACCGTGCCCTTGTAGTTTGACGCCTGAATGTACTCGCCGACCCGGAAGGCATCGTCGAGCAGGTAGAAGATCCCCGAGATGATGTCCTTCACCAGGGTCTGCGCGCCGAAACCGACGGCAATGCCGATGACGCCGGCGCCGGCCAGCAGCGGGCCGATCTGGAGGCCCATCGCGTCCAGTGCCATCAGCACCGTCGCGGTGAGCAGGATGGCGAACATGAAGTTCTTCAGGATCGGCAGCAGCGTGTTGAGCCGCTGCCGCCTGCGTCCCTCGGGCGTGTCGTCATGGATCGACTGCACCGGACCATTGATCTGGCCGTCGATCACCGCCCGGATCAGGCGCCAGATCAGCTCGGCCACCAGCAGGATGATCGCCACCCGCATGACCGCGCGCATGATCCGGGTGAACAGGGTCTCGCCCATGGCGATCTCGCCGATGTCGATCCCCCAGACATCCGCCAGCACCGATGCGCCGGCCAAAACCAGAAGCACCCGCAGGCTGCGCTCCACGACCACCGACCAGGCCACGGCCGCCGAGCGCGCGCCGTCCTGGTTGTCGTCCAGCCGCATGACGTTGTGGATGCCGGCGCGCACGGCCCCCATCAGGGCTGGCAGGCAGGTGAGAACGATCAGCGTCCAGAACGCCGCCCGCATGTGCAGCGCCGCCATCAGCCAGCCGAGCAGCACCAGCGTGGCGAACAAGACCGTTCCGACCCGGCTCGGCTTCGGTGCATCGACGCGGTGCAACCGCACCGCGAGCAGGACCAGCAGCGCCACGGCGATGACGGTGAACCAGCATCCCGCAACGACCTGGCGCGCCACCACCGAGACGCCGATGATCTTGAGGAGGCTCAGCGTCGCCCAGGCGCCGCCGACGAGGCGCACCATCCACTTCAGGGCCACGAACCAGAACCGCGCCAGCGGCTGGCTCAGGGGCAACACCCGGAAATAGTCGAACTTGGCACCCGGTGCGATCAGCACCCGCCCGACCGACTCAGAAAAGGCCAGAAGGACCACATAGGCGAGAACGATCAGCACGGTCTCGCGGATGACTGGCGGCCAGGGGAACAGCAGGAAGGCGCCGATCGAGCCGAACACGAAGGCGGTGAGCACATAGAGCGCGATCGTCACCCGCATGCCGTGCAGCCGCAGCCGTTGCAGCGCGGTGTCGCCCGGAGATTCCAGGATCTTGGCCAGCAGGGCCCGGGCCGACCACCACGCCACACGCCGCGCCAGCAGGCCGCCGCCGACGAAAATCACCAGCGCCAGCAGCAGCCACAGCCCATCCGACATGGAGCCCATGCCCATCGACAGGAACCGCCGTGACGCAGAGTAGATCTCGTCAGGCACGTCCGGGGCCGCCTCGACCAGCGCCTTGGCGCGCTCGCGCACATGGTCGAGCTCTTCCGCCACCAGGGCCGACAGTTCGGCGCCGGCCGAGCTGGCCGGGCCCATGGGCGACGACGTGGCGGCCGTCGGTCCGGTTGGTGCCGGGGGCTTGGGGATGGCGGGCGTGGCGACCGGCAGCTTGACGCCGCCCGGCAAGGTGATGCCGGGCAGTCGAGCTGGACTTGCATGCGCGTCCGCTGCCGCTGACGGCGCAGCAGGCGTTGCCGCGGCTTTTGCCGGCGCCGCTGCCCCTCGTCCGCCCTGCAGCGCCGGCGCCAGCGTCTCGTTGACGAAGGCCCGGCCGGCGGGGTCGTTCGGCACCTCGATGATCACCCGGATCGGCGGCGATGCGGGTGCCGGGGCGGTGGTCGCCGGGGCCGTGGTCGCCTGGGCCGTGGTCGCCTGGGTCTCTTGGGCTTTCGCCGGCATCAGACCGCACAGCGCGGCCAGCATGATCGCCACGAGGGAAAGGCCGGGTCGGAGCGAGGACCGTTGTGCGCGCATGAATCAGCCGGTCGGAGCGGTCCGGGGAGAACCGCGGGCGCGCCTCGTCGGCGCCGGACCCTCTATATAGGCTCGCCGGCTGTCCCGAAGAAGCCCGCGAATGCGCCCGCCACGTCGTCGGGAGACTCCTCGGCGAGATAATGGCCGCCCGGCAGGGGCCCGCCGCGCACATCCACGGCGCGCTCGCTCCACAGTGCCAGCACGTCGAAGCAGCGCGCGACGATTGCGTTCGCGCCCCAGACCGCCAGCACCGGCATGCCCAGCCGGCGCCCCTCATCGGCATCGTCATGGGCGATATCGATCGTCGCCGCCGCCCGGTAGTCCTCGCAGGACGCGTGGATCACCGCCGGATCGGCGAAGCAGCGCAGATACTCGGCCAGCGCCACCGGATGGAACGGCGTCATTCCAGCGGACCCGCCGCCGCACTTCTTGCGCCACCAGAACGCAGGATCGGCGCCGATCAGTGTCTCCGGGAAGGGGGCAGGCTGGATCAGGAAGAACCAGTGCCAGTATCCCCGCGCAAAGGCGTCCGTGGTGTTGCGGTACATTTCCCGTGTCGGCGCGATGTCCAGCACGGCCAGCCGCGTGACACGGTCGGGATGGTCGGCGGCCAGCCGGTGCGCCACCCGGCCGCCGCGGTCGTGGCCGGCGACGGCGAACTGCTCGTGCCCCAGCGCCGTCATCACGGCGACCATGTCGGCCGCCATGGCCCGCTTGGAATAGGACACGTGGTCCGCCGTCGTGGCCGGCTTGCCGCTGTCACCATAGCCGCGCAGATCGGCACACACGAGGGTGAAATGGGTGGCCAGCCGGGCCGCCACCTTGTGCCAGAGCACATGCGTCTGCGGATAGCCGTGCAGCAGCAGCAGCGGCGGGCCGAAGCCGCCGATCCGCGCGCGGATCGTGGTCCCGCCCGCATCCACATCCACCAGCCGGAAGCCCGGAAACAGGATCGACGCCGCATCGTCCGGCAGGATCCGGACGCCGCTCATGCCAGCACGCCTTCGCTGTCGGGAGCGATCCGGGGTGGCGTGTCGAAGCCCACCGGCACCACCTGCAGCGCCCCGTAGGCCGGCACATAGGCACCTTCACGCCGCGCCGAGAGGAGCGGCACCGGGCCGGTGGTGTCGAACACCAGATGGGTGACGCAGCCGAGGCCCTGCGCGAAGCCGGTGGTCTCGCCATCATCGTCGTAGATCGCCGTCTCGATCCGGCCCGGCCGGCGCGGGGCGTAGACGTGCAGATGTCGCACCGCGTCGCTGGCCGGATCGACCCTGTCGGTCTGCTCGCCCACCGGCAGCAGCGCGCCGGCGCGCCCGAACACCGGCAGCCGGCCCAATGGCGCCGCCACCTCGACGAGGCTGCCGGGCGCGTAGAACGTGCCGTCGTGGACATCGTACCATCCGCCCGGATGCTCGGGCAGGTACAGCGCGCGCCGCGTCGCGCCCTCGTCCAGCACCGGCGCCACCAGCAGGTCGTCGCCCAGCATGAAGGTGTCGTCCTCGCGCACCGCGCGGCGGTCGTCTGGAAAGGCGTAGCCCAACGGTCGCACCGGCGGCCGGTGCCGTGTCGCCCCCTGCCACATCGCCGTGTAGAGCGCCGGCATCAGCCGGTAGCGCAACCGGTAGGCCTTCTGAACCTGCGGCAGCACGCTCTCATGCATCCACGGCAGGGTCACGACGCCGTCGGATTTCCACGAGTTCATGACGAACCGCGGCCACAGGCAGCAGAACTCGACGAAGCGGCAGAACAGCTCCGGCCCCGGCGTCGGCCCGTGGAAGCCGCCGACGTCGTGGCCGATGTTGAACAGCCCCGACAGGCTCATGCCGAGTCCCTGCCGCAGGTTCCAGCGCAGCGTCTTCCAGGCGGTGTAGTTGTCGCCCGACCAGGTCTGCGCATAGCGCCCCAGCCCCGGACCGCCGGCCCGCGTGATCGCGTAGGGCCGCGTCCCGGGCGTGCGCGCCGCCTGCGTCTCGAAGCTGAGCTTGGTCATCAGCAGCGCCTGCACGGGGCGCGCCAGCGACTGCGGGAACGGCCGCCCGGCGCCGTCGCACAGGGCGTCCTCGTCCCAGATCTCGAACTCGTTGTTATCGTTCCAGGCCGCCACCACGCCGAAATCGAGCAGGGTCGTCTCCAGCCCGGCCCGCCACCAGGCGAGCCCGGTCGGGTTGGTGAAGTCGACGTGATAGCCAAGCCCGTCCCAGAACTGTGCCAACGCTGGCCGGCCGGTGTCGCCGTCACGCACGAGGATGTCCTTTGCCATGGCGTCGGCAAGCTTCGGGTGATCATCCAGAAGGCAGGGCTTGATGTTGGTGACGGGCCTCATGCCGGCCGCGCTCAGCCGCGCCATGGTGGCGGCCGGATCGGGGAACTTGTCGTGGTTCCAGTTGAAGACGTAGCGGCGCGCGCCGATCGACGAGTAGCCCGAGCCGAAATGGAAGCTGTCGCAGGGAATCGCGTGGCGGCGGCAGTCTTCGATGAAGGCCGTCACCCGCGCATCCGCGTCGGGCGCGTCGGCGATCGACATCGACGTGCAGCCAAACCCCAGCGACCAGGCGGGGGGGAAGGCCTGGCCACCGGTCAACGCCACGTAGCGGGCAACCACGTCGGCCATCCGCGGCCCGGCCAGCATGTAGTAATCGAGGTCGCCGTCCTCGGCCCGGTAGGACCGGAACAGGCCGTGGTAATTGTCGAGCGTGCAGCCATAGTCCATCTCGCCGACGGCGAGGTTGTCGTAAAACACGCCATGCGCCGGGCCGCCGTCGCGGTCGACGAGCGTGAACGGAATGATCTTGTAGAGCGGGTCGCTGGTCTCGGCGTCGAAGCCGCATGGATCGACGGCGTCGAGCTTGAAGCGACGTCCGGTCCGGTCGTAGGGACCGGCCTTGTCGCCGAGCCCGTGGTGCCGCTCGTCCGGATGGCGCGCCATGTGGTGGGCGAGCGCGCCGCCACGGCGTGACAGCCAGTAGGCCTGCGTCGGCCGATCCTGCGCGAAGGGCTCGGCCTGTCCCGGCAGGTGCCAGGCGATGCCGAGCGGCGCCAGCGTCACGACGGCAACGAGGCCCGGCGCCGCGACGGTCACGCCGCCGTCCGCCTCGGTGACGGTGAAGTCCGGGCAGGGAAAGCCGTCGAGGCTGTCGCGGCTGCGGCCCTCGAACGGCGGCTCTTGCCCGCCCGGCGCGATCGACCAGGTGCGGTCCAGCCGCCATCCTTCGGGCCGCAGCAGCGCCACCCGGATCAGCGCATCGTCCAGTACGGTCAGCACGAGGCGGGCGCCGTGCTCGGCCTCGAAGGCGACGCGGGCCCCGTCGCGGCCGGCGAATTGGGCGAAGGTGATGGCTTTCATGCTCAGGCTCCCTGGCGACGGGCCGGCCAGTGCGCGATGGCAGGGTCGGCCGGGTCGATCGGCAGCGTCACCGGCGCTCCGCCGGCGGCTGCACTCATATAGGCGGCGGTCAGAAGGGCGGCGGATCGCCGCGCGTCCGCCAGCGTCACGGGCAGCGGCCCGTGGCCCGCCAGCGCCGCATGGAAGGCGCGCAGCTGGCCCTCGAAATCCTCGGCGGCAGCGCCCTCCGGTCCTGCGCGGAACCGCGCCAGTGCCGCATCGATCGCGGGCTGCCGTTCGGGCAACCGCGCCGCGAAGGACCACGGCTCCTTGCCGGGTCGGGTCGCCGGGCCATCCGACCGGGCGGTCACGTGTTTGAACACGAAGCACGCTTCGCTGCGGTTGCCGGCCGCCGCCAGCGTCGCCGACAGCGAGATCAGCGCGCCGGACTGCGTCTCGCACCACAGCGCCGCCGTATCCTCGATCTCGTGGCCGAAATGGGCGCGCGTCACCGCGCCGACGCGCGCCGGCTCGCCCATCAATTCGGTCGCCATGTCGAGATGATGGATCGACTGGGCGGCCAGCACGCCGCCGAACGAGCCGGCCCGGCTGCGCCGCCACCGTGAAGCAAAATAGGCCTCGTCGCGCTCCCACTGCACCGCCAGGTGCGCCGCCACCGGCGCGCCGGGGAGCCCTTCGGCGATCAGCGCCTGCAGCGCGCGGAAGCCGTGTCCAAACCGGCAATTGAAGATCGGCATCACCACCCGCCCGGCCGCGCGGGCGGCATCCGCCACGGCGTCCAGCCCGGCGAGGCCGTCCAGCACCGGCTTCTCGCACACCACATGGGCGCCATGGACAAGCGCGCTGTCGATGCAGGCGCGGTGGGCGCCGGGTGGCAGGCAGATGTCGACGATGTCGAAGCGCCGTCCCGCCTCGAACAGCGCCTCGGCGTCGCGCAGCACCGTGGTGGCGCCCATGCGGACGGCCAGCGCCGTCGCCCGCGCCTGCGCATGGTCGACGATGGCGTCGACCCGGAACAGCTCGGGCATGCGCGCATAGGCGTCGCAGTGGTCGGCGCCGATGCCGGAGCCCAGCACGGCGACGCTCAGGGGTTCAACCATGCGCACTGCCATGGTGCAGCGCCAGCCCGTCGGCACCAAAGAGGTGCAGCCGTGCGGGATCGGGCCACAGCCCGAGGCGCTCGCCCCGGCCGCGCATCAGCTGGCCGGGCTGGTGCACGGTCAGCTCGGGCAGGCCCGGCACCGCGCAGCTGAAGAAGGTGTCGCCGCCCAGATGCTCGGGAAGGGCACCTGGTCGAGCACGACCTTGATGTCCGGATTGGCGGCCTCGAAGCGGCCGAGCAGGTCCATGACGACCTCGCCTTCGTTGCCGTCCGAGTACCAGGCCATGCGCAGCGTCGTCTGCGCGACGGCGGGCGTGGCGAACGCCACGCCGCAAGCGAGCGCGGCGGCGGCGGCAAGGGACCGCAGGTGATTCATCGAGCAACCTCCCAGCGTACGTCTTGTCGGATCGCCACGGCGCGGACCGCCGGACGCGTGGACGGCCGGCCTCGCCGGTCCGTCCTTCGCCGAAACCGTAGTCGAACCACCCAGTCAGTGGCAATCGGCGTTGCAAAACGGTGCGGTTTGGCGCCGGCCGGCTATTCGGCGGCCAGACGCACCGGCGGCTTGGCGGCAGCGGAGGGGAGGCCCTGCGCGTGAGCCTGCTCGTGGTCCGGCGGTTCGTCGACCGCACCAATGAACCGGCCGAACAGCCAGTTGAGGCCGCGCCCGACATCGTCCATCACCAGGAACACCGCCGGCACGAACACCAGCGACAGCAGCGTCGACACGATCAGCCCGCCGATCACCGCGACGGCCATCGGCGCCCGGAATTCGCCGCCCTCTCCGAAGGCCAGCGCGCTCGGCACCATGCCGGCCACCATGGCGATGGTGGTCATCACGATCGGCCGGGCGCGCTTGCGGCCGGCATCGACGATGGCCGTCACCCGGTCGACGCCCTTGGCCATTTCCTCGATGGCGAAGTCGACCAGCATGATGGCGTTCTTGGTGACGATGCCCATCAGCATCAGCACGCCGATGACCACCGGCATGCTGATCGGCATTTGGGCGATCACCAGCGCCAGGATGACGCCGCCAAACGACAGCGGCAGCGAGAACAGGATGGTGATCGGCTGCAGGAAGCCGGCGAACAGGATCACCAGCACACCGAACACCATCATCACACCCGCTCCCATGGCGAGCGCAAAGCCGGTGAACACCTCCTCCATCACCTCCGCATCGCCGGCGGTCTTGATCTTGACGCCGGGCGGCAGCGACTTGGCGGCCGGAAGCTGCATCACCTGCTCGATCACGCCGCCGAGCGCGTCGGTGCCGAACATGTCGGCCTCGACGGCCACCCGGCGGATCCGGTCGTAGCGGTCGATCATGGTCGGGCCGGTCCCGTAGGTGACCTCGGCCACGGTGGCGAGCGGCACGGCTGGTCCGCGCGCCGTCGGCACCTTGAGGGCCTCCAGCATGTCGCGCTGCGCCCGCCAGCGGTCGTCGATCTGCACCCGGATGGGCACCTGGCGGTCGCCGACATTGAACTTCGCCAGATTGGCGCCGACATCGCCGATGGTGGCGACACGGATGGTCTCGGCGATGGTCTCGGTCGAGACGCCGAGGTCTGCGGCAAGGTCGGCGCGCGGCCGGATCCGGATCTCCGGCCGGTCGAGCGCCACGGTAGAGACCACCCCCTGCAGCGTCGGCAGCTGCCGCATCTCGCTCTGCAGGCGCTGCGCCACGTCGTCCACCGCCGCCGTATCGTCGCCGGTCACCAGCAGCGACAGGCCGCGCTGGCCGTTCTCGTTCATCAGCCAGAACCGGATGTCCGGCACGGTGGCAAGCTTCAGCAGGATTTCGCGCTCAATGTGCTTCTGCGACAGCGGGCGCTTGCCCTTGCGCAGATAGTTGACCACCAGCGTCGCCTTGCGCACCTCGCCGCCACCCTGCGGCAGGCGTCCGCCGTCGACGAACACACTCACGACATCCGGCCGCGCCTTGATGTCGGCGGCGATCCTGTCGGTGACGATGCGCGTGTCCTCGAGGCGCGAGCCCGGTGCCAACTCGACCACGAACAGCGAGCGAGACGTGTCCTCGCCCGGAATAAACCCGGACGGCAGAAGCTGCGTCGAGTAGATCGACGCGGCAAACAGGCCGAGGCCGAGGATCACCGTCAGGAACCGGTGCCTGGCGGACCACGAGACGAGCCGCGTATAGGCCCGCATGACGAAGCCGTCGCGCTCCTCGGGGTGGGGCTTCGCGCGCATCAGGTAGGCCGCCATCATCGGTGTGATCAGGCGGGCCACCAGCAGCGAGAACAGCACCGCCACCGCGACGGTGAGGCCGAACTGCTTGAAGTACTGGCCGGCGATGCCACCCATGAAGCTGACCGGGACGAACACGGCCACGATGGTGAGCGTGATCGCCATGACGGCAAAGCCGATCTCGTCGGCGGCCTCGATCGCCGCGCGGTAGGCCGACTTGCCCATCCGCATGTGCCTGACAATGTTCTCGATCTCGACGATGGCGTCGTCGACGAGAATGCCGGTGACGAGCGTGATCGCCAGCAGGCTGACGAGGTTCAGCGAGAACCCCATCATGTCCATCGCCCAGAAGGCCGGGATGACCGACAGCGGCAGCGCCACCGCGGCGACGATCGTGGCACGCAGGTCGCGCAGGAAGATCAGCACGACCAGCACGGCCAGCGCCGCACCCTCGATCAGCGATCCCATGGCCGAGTGGTAGTTGCCCACCGTGTAGGTCACGTAGCTGTCGATCAGCGTCAGCGTGACGTCTGGCCGGCGCTCCTGCAGCGCCTTAATCCGCTTGCCGATCGCATCGGCCAGCGTCGCGTCGCTGGCGCCGCGGGCGCGCGAGATGGCGAAGCCGACGATCGGCTCGCCGTTCAGGCGTGCGAAGGTGCGGGCCTCCGCGGCGCCGTCCGTCACGGTGCCGAGCTCGTCCAGCCGCACCTTCCGGCCACCCGCGATGGCGATCGAGGTTTCGGCCAGCTCGTCCAGGGTGCGCGTGCCCGCCAGCGTCCGGATCGACTGCTCGCGCGCGCCGACCTCGCCGCGTCCGCCCGCAAGGTCGACATGGGTTGCACGCAGCTGCCGGTTGACGTCGGCGGCGGTGATCCCGAACGATAGCAGCCGGTCGGGGTCGAGTGCCACGCGGATCTCGCGGTCGACACCGCCGATCCGCTCGACCTTCGAGACGCCCTTCACCGACTGAAGGTCGCGGGCGACCACGTCGTCCACGAACCAAGAGAGCTCCTCCGCCGACAAGGTCGGCGCCGACGCCCCGTAGGTGAGGACCGGCAGGCCGGCTATGTCGACGCGTTGCACGATCGGCTCGTCGATCGTGCGCGGAAGGTCGGCCCGGATCCGCGCGATCGCGTCCTTGACGTCGTTCAGCGCCCGGTCGCTGTTGACCTCCAGCCGGAACTCGACCGACGTGGTCGAATTGCCGTCGGAGATTGCCGAGATCACGTGCTTGACGCCGTTGATGCCGGCGACGGCGTTCTCGACGCGCTTGGTCACCTGCGTCTCGAGCTCGGCCGGGGCCGCTCCCGACTGGGTGACGGTGACCGAGACCAGCGGGATGTCGATATTGGGAAAGCGCGTGATCGGCAGCGACCGGAACGAGACGATGCCCAGCACCATCAGCACGAGGAACAGGGTGATGGCCGGAATCGGTTTGCGGATCGACCAGGCAGAGACGTTGAGGCTCATCGCACGCCCTCCGCAGCGGCTGCGATCGGCCGGACGGTGTCGCCCTGGCGCAGGAATCCGGCGGCGCGGGCGACCACGACCTGCCCGTCGGACAGTCCCGACACGATCTCGGAGTAGCCCTGCGCGGTGATCCCGACCGTGACGGGCAGCACCATGACCTTGTTGTCGCGCAGCGTCTGCACCGTCGCACCGCCTTCGCCGAACACCACGGCGGAGCTCGGCACGGCGACGGAGTCGCGGCGGGCAATGATCACCCTGGCCCGCGCAAAGGCGCCGATGCGCAGGTCCGGATCGCGCGGCAGCGCGATGCGCACCCGGCCGATGCGGCTGGCGCGGTCGACCTCGGCCGGCAGCAGGCGCACCCGCCCGGTGACGCTTCGGCCTGACGCCGCGAACACCTCGACGGGAGCGCCGACGGACAGGCGCGCCAGATGCATCTCCAGCACCTCGGCCTCAAGTTCCACCTCGCCGCCGACAATGATGCGGAACAGGGCATCGCCACCGAGTGACGTATTGGCACCGATACGCGCGGTACGCCGGCTGACGATCCCGGCGACCGGCGTGCGGATCTCGGTCCGCGCCAGCTTGAGATCAAGCTCCTTGCGCTGCGCCCGCGACTGGGCCAGGTCGGCCTCGGCCAGCGCCAGCCCGTCCTGGGCAGCGGCAAGGCGGGCCTCGGCGCCGCGCGCCAGCGAGGTGCGCTGGTCGAGAATTTCCTGTGTCGCATTGCCGGAGAGCTTGAGCGCCTGGGTGCGGGCCAGCGCCGCGCGGGCCTCGACGGCGGTCGCCTCGGCCTGCACGATCTGGTTGCGCGCCTGGGCGACGCCCGCGTTGGCCCGCGCCAGTGACGCATCGTTCTGGGCGAGCTGGACCGTGACGGTGTCGCGGGCCAGCCGCGCCAGAACCTCGCCGGCCGCGACGCTGTCGGCTTCGTCGGCCAGGAGTTCGACAATGCGCAGGCCTTCGACTTCGGCGGCGAGCAGGACCTCGTCGCGGGCGACGAGCGTTCCCGACACGACCAGCGCGTCGACCATCTCGCGCGTCCGCGCCAAAGCCGTGCTGACGGCCGGAATGGCGAGTGTCGTCGGGGCGGTGGCATCTGCTGCGAACACGGCGGGTGCCGACGTCGCGAGCAGCAGGACGGCAGGCAGGGTGGTCAGGACGTGGCGGATCACGGCTGGGCCTCGGGGGTCACGGCGGACTGCATCGGAATGCGGCCGGCAAAAAGGGCGCGGAAGACGGACATGGTCATGGCGAGCTCGCGCTCGCCGTCAAAGTCGGGCTCGAGCGCCCGTCGCTTCACCAGGCCGTCCGCGCAGGTCATCATCAGCCGGGCCGCCATCGCGACGTCGACATCGGCGGAAATCTCGCCGCGCTGCTGGGCCTGGGCAAACATCTGGTGCATGAACCCGCAGCATTCCGCCTCGATGGCGGTGCAGACGCTGGCGACATGCGGGTTGCGGGTCGCCTCCGACCAGATCTCGACCGCGAGCACCGAGCGCTCGCGCGGTTCCTCGATCAGATGCTTCCGCCCCATCGCCTCGAACGCCACAAGGAAGTCGGTGTGCTGGGCGATCCCGGCGAAATCGCCGCCCAGCTCGGCCCGGTCCCGCTCGGCGAGTCCGGCGACAATCGCCTCCTTCGAGCGGAAGTAGCGATAGAGATTGCCGGCGCTCATGCCGGCCTCGTTGGCGACATCCTGCATCGTCGTCCGGTGGAACCCGGTGCGGACGAAACAGGTCTTCGCCGCATCGAGGATGCGGACGTGGCGCTCGGACATCCGGGCCGGCGGATCAGGAATGGCGACAGACTGCATGGGACCTGCATGAGAATGAACGTTCATTCTCTACGTAGGGTCGCCATTCCTCGGGGTCAAGCCCGTCAGGCGGAGCCTTTTTGTGTCCGGACTGCCGTGACCGCCTTGCAGGTCAGGCAAAGCCCCGCTTGCGCATCAGCGCCTCGGGGTGGGGGTGGCGACCCCGGGACCGAGCCGCACCAAAGCCCCGGCGCGAGCCCCGCCCG
>JBEIIL010000082.1:0-17510 GCA_040380755.1 Methylobacteriaceae bacterium
GCTGGCGGTTGGCGGCAACCACATCACCATGGACATCGCCCGCGGCCTGTCGACCAGCGTTGCCCATGCGGAGCGCCTGAAGACGCTCTATGGCTCGACCATCGCGACGGCATCCGACGAGCGCGAGATAATCGCGGTCGCGTCCGTCGACGAGGACGACCGCGACGCAGTCAACCACGTGCCGAAGTCGCATCTCGTGCGCATCATCCGGCCGCGGGTCGAGGAGATCCTCGAGCTCGTCCGCGACCGGCTGCGCAATGCCGGTTATGGCACCGAGGCAGGGCGGCGGATCGTGCTGACCGGAGGCGGTGCCCAGCTCACCGCCCTGCCCGAGCTCGCCCGCACGCTGCTCGCCAAGCAGGTCCGCATCGGACGCCCGCTGGGTGTCCAGGGCCTGCCAGAGGCGGCCAAGGGACCCTCCTTCGCGGCACCGGTGGGCCTGCTGGTCTACCCCCAGGTCGCGGGGCTGGAGCATTTCGTGCCGAGACCGTCGGCGTCGTTCCTGGGAACGGGGACGGACGGGTACCTGTCGCGGATGGGACGATGGATCAAGGACAGTTTCTGACGAAGGACGAGGGATGGCGGCGCGGCGGCCGTCACCCCATCACCGGCAACACGGCGTCTCCGGACGCCACCAGCAAGAGGCCTGCACCATGACACTGAACCTGAAAGTTCCGGACATCCGGGAGCTGAAGCCGCGGATCACCGTGTTCGGTGTGGGCGGAGCCGGCGGCAACGCCGTGAACAACATGATCGAAATCGGCCTGCAGGGCTGCGAGTTCGTCGTCGGCAACACCGACGCCCAGGCGCTCACCATGTCGAAGGCCGACCGGGTGATCCAGATGGGCATCCAGGTGACCGAGGGTCTCGGCGCCGGCTCGCAGCCGGAGGTCGGGCGTGCGGCCGCCGAGGAGGTCATCGACGAGATCCGCGACCAGCTGTCGGGCGCCCACATGGTGTTCGTCACCGCCGGCATGGGCGGCGGCACCGGCACCGGCGCGGCCCCCGTGGTCGCCCGCGCCGCCCGCGACATGGGCATCCTGACGGTGGGTGTCGTCACCAAGCCGTTCCAGTTCGAGGGGGTGCGCCGCATGCGGCTCGCCGATTCGGGCATTGGCGAGCTGCAGAAGGCGGTCGACACGCTGATCGTCATCCCCAACCAGAACCTGTTTCGGGTGGCGAACGAGCAGACGACCTTCGCCGACGCCTTCGCAATGGCCGACCGGGTGCTCTACTCGGGCGTCGCCTGCATCACCGACCTGATGGTCAAGGAAGGCCTGATCAACCTCGACTTCGCCGACGTCCGCGCCGTGATGCGCGAAATGGGCAAGGCGATGATGGGCACCGGCGAGGCCACCGGCGACAAGCGCGCCCTGCGTGCCGCCGAGGCGGCCATTGCCAACCCGCTGCTCGACGATGTCTGCATGAAGGGCGCACGCGGCCTGCTGATCTCGATCACCGGCGGCTCGGACCTGACCCTTTACGAGGTCGACGAGGCGGCCACCCGCATTCGCGAGGAAGTCGACCAGGACGCCAACGTGATCTTCGGCGCCACGCGCGACGATTCGCTGGAAGGCATCGTGCGGGTGTCGGTGGTGGCCACCGGCATCGAGAGCGAGATCGTGCGCGAGGCCGCCCCGCCGGAGACCCGGGTTGCGGACGCGGCCGAGAAGGTGCGGGCCGACATTCGCCTGCGCCAGGAGGCCCTCGCCCAGCGCACTGCCGCGGCTGCCGCGCGAATCGAGACGGCGATCCAGACCGCCGCCTACCAGCCCGAGCCGGTTTCGGTCCACGCGCCTGTCGTGCACAACGAGGTCAATATCCGCCCGGCGCCGGCCAAGCCGGCCTTCGAGCCGATGGCCGAGGCGCCGCGCGCACCCGTCGCCGAGTCCCTGTCGCCGGCCGTCTTCATTCCGCCCCGCGCCGAGGAAATCGTCCGGGCGACGCGGATGCCGCGCATCGACGAGCTGCCGGTGCCCGGGCAGCGCATGGTCGAGGCCAGCCGCGCCGGTGCTCCGGCACAGCCTGCCGCCCCGGTCGAGAAGAAGCGCGTGACCTTGATGGAACGGCTCGCGGCCGCCGGTTTCGGCGCCCGGAAGGCCGAGGCTGAGCTGCCGCTGGCCCGGCCGGCGACTGCCCAGCCGGCTCCGGTCCAGCCCGCCCCGGTGGCGCGCCCCTCGCACGTGCATGACGAGTATGGCCGCCGCAGCGCCGCGCCCCAGCGCCCGACTCAGCCGGCCCTCGACGTGCATGGCCGGCCGGCGAATCAACGCAGCTTCGAGGACGACCAGCTGGAGATTCCGGCCTTCCTGCGGCGGCAGTCGAACTGATCTGCGGCGCCAAGCAGGCCAAGCCCATGAAGCCCGGCTCCGCAAGGACCGGGCTTCATCCTTTTGAAACCATTCGCGTTTTCTAATCGTTAAGGTTGCGTGAGGCTCTCCGAACACATGTAACAAATGGAAAGAAACCGTGATTTGGACGGCCGTTGTGCCGAGGTTATGTTCCGAACTCGCGAGACGGGGACGGCGTCTGCCCGACCCGACAACAATAGCCTCAGAACTCTCGCCAGGGGCGCGTCACACAGAGCACGACAGCCGATTACCACGAGGTGTTCTCGGGGGTGGTCGGTCGCAGTGTGGAATGGGATGATGGCAGGTCAAAAACAGACAACGCTGCGCAACCGCGCAGTTCTCTCCGGGATTGGGGTGCATTCGGGTTCGCCGGTGCGCATCGTTCTCCAACCCGCCGACACCGACACCGGAATTGTCTTCCTCCGCACCGGACTGGCCAATGGCCATGAGCGCCTCGTCGAGGCCCGGCACGACAAGGTGGCAGCGACAGAGCTGTGCACCATCATTGGCGACCCCTCGACCGGAGCGGTCGCCACCATCGAGCACCTTCTGGCGGCTCTCTCGGGTCTGGGCGTCGACAATGCCCTGATCGAGATCGACGGACCCGAAGTGCCGATCATGGACGGCAGCGCCGCACCGTTCGTCGAGGCCGTCGACCAGGCCGGGACCGTGCGTCAGTCTGCCGCCCGGCGCTACGTCAAGGTCCTCAAGCCGGTTCGCGTCGAGAACGGCCGCGCCTTTGCCGAGCTCCGGCCGTTCCCGCGCGGGTTCCGGCTGGAGGTCGAGATCGACTTCCCCACGCCGCTGATCGGCCGGCAGAAGCGGATCCTCGATCTCGATCCGACAAGCTTCCGCCGCGAGGTCTCGCGTGCCCGCACCTTCGGGTTCATGAAGGACGTCGAGCGGCTCTGGAAGGCCGGCTTTGCCCTCGGCGCGTCGCTCGACAACACGGTTGCACTTGGTGACGACGCGGTGATCAATCCCGAGGGTCTGCGCTATCCCGACGAATTCGTGCGGCACAAGACGCTCGACGCGGTCGGCGACCTCGCCCTGTCGGGTTCCCCGCTGCTCGGCCACTACCGCTCGTTCTGTGGCGGCCACAAGATGAATGTGGCGGTGCTGCAAGCGCTGTTTGCCGACCGGACCGCCTATGCGATCGTCGACGCGCCCCGGCGCGAGCCGGCGGCCGACACGGCGGCGATCCGCCCGGCGTTTGCCTACGCGCCCGAGCGGCACTGAAGCCGGGCGGCTGCGTTCAAGCCGCCCTCAAGGTGCCGCATTTGCCACCCAAAGGCTGGAAGGTGGCGCCTCGTGCCCTTCGGGTAGCGGTCGGGAGCGCCTTGCGCTAAGACCAACCGCGTCGCAGGCCCCGCAGGGGGCCGAGCCACCCAGCGAGGGCCTTCGTTTCATGCGTCTCGACATCCGCTCGGCCTCGGCCTGGAACTGCCGGATCGCGAAGGCCGCGATTGTGATGGTGCTCGTCGGCCCGATCGCCGCGTGTGACACGATCGGAGAGCTCAATCCCTTCGACAAGCAGGAGGCCTACAAGCCGGAGATCACGCCTTCGGTGCCGGCGGAGCAGCTCTACAACGAGGGCCTCGGGCTCCTGCAGAAGAACGACTTCACCGATGCGGCGAAGAAATTCACCGACCTGGACAAGCAGTATCCGTTCTCGGTGTGGTCGAAGAAGGCGCTGATCCTGCAGACCTACGCCTACTACACCGCGCGCAACTACGAGGAGGCAGTGACCGCAGGGCGGCGCTACCTGACGCTGCATCCGGCTTCACCGGATGCCGCCTACGCCGCGTACATGGTCGGCATGTCCTACTACAACCAGATCCCTGATGTGACGCGTGACCAGGAGCGGACCGAGAAGGCGCTGCTGACGCTGCAGGAGGTCGTGCAGCGCTGGCCGAACTCGGAATACGCCACCGACGCCAAATACAAGATCCAGGTGGCCAAGGACCAGATCGCCGGTCGCGAGATGGTGGTCGGCCGGTACTATCTCGAGCGGCGGAACTACACCGCGGCGATCAACCGCTTCCGTCTGGTGGTGAGTTCCTACCAGTCCACCAACCAGGTCGAGGAGGCGCTGTCGCGCCTCGCCGAGTCCTATGTGGCGCTTGGCATCATGAACGAGGCGCAGACCGCTGCCGCTGTCCTCGGGCACAATTTCCCCGACAGTCGCTGGTATCGCGACACCTACACGTTGCTGCAGAGCAAGGGCTCGGAGCCGCGCGAAGACAGGGGATCCTGGATCAGTCGGGCGTTTGCGAAGACCGGGATCAAATGGGACGGTTGATTTTCGCCGGCAGGGTCGCGAGGAATAGGACATGCTCGTCCAGCTCGCGATCCGTGACATCGTCCTTATCGACCGCCTTGACATCGTCTTCGGCGAAGGTCTGACCGTCCTCACCGGTGAGACCGGCGCGGGCAAGTCGATCCTGCTCGATGCCTTTGCGCTGGCGCTGGGCGGCCGCGGTGACGGCGCGCTGGTGCGGCACGGATTCGACCGCGGCCAGGTGACGGCGGCCTTCGAGCTGCCGCCTGCGCACCCGGCCCTGGCGGTGGCCGCCGGACACGATATTCCGCACGAGGGCGAGCTGATCCTGCGGCGTGTGCAGTTCGCCGACGGGCGCACCCGGGCCTTCGTCAACGACCAGCCGGTCGGCGTGCAGGTCCTGCGGGCCATCGGCGCTGCGCTGGTGGAGATCCACGGCCAGCACGACGACCGGGCGCTGGTCGACCCGGCGGCGCACCGGGCGCTGCTCGACGCCTTCGGCGGCTGCGCGCCCGAGGCGACGACCGCGGCGTGGCGATCGCTGCGCGCGGCCCGCGAGGCTCTGGGGGCCCATCGCGACCGCATCGCGAAGGCGCGCAAGGAGGCGGATTTCCTCACCCATGCGGTGCAGGAGCTCGGTAGTCTCAGCCCGGAGCCGGGCGAGGAGGAGGCGCTGGCCGCCCGCCGCCAGCACATGATGCAATCCGAGAAGGTCGTGGGCGAGATCAACGACGCGCACGACCTCGTGGCCGGCCAGGCCTCGCCCGTGCCGGCACTGTCGGCGGCGCTGCGCCGCCTCGAGCGGCGCGGGGCGCAGGCGCCGCAGCTGGTGGCTGCCAGCAGCCGGGCGCTCGATGCGGTGCTGTCTGCGCTGGACGAGGCCCGCACCGCGCTGGAGCAGGCGCAGCGCGCCGCCGATTTCGACCCGCGCGAGCTGGAGCGCACCGAGGAGCGGCTGTTCGCGCTGCGCGGCGCCGCGCGCAAATACGATGTGCCGGCCGACCGGCTGGCGGCGCTGCGCGCCCGGTTCGCGTCCGAGCTGGCGGCGATCAGCGCCGGCGAGGAGGAGCTGACCCGGCTCGAGGCGGCCGAGCGCGATGCCGAGGCCGTGTTCGTGACCGCCGCGACGGCGCTGAGCGAAGCCCGCCTTCGGGCGGCGTCGGCGCTGGAGATTGCCGTGAATGCCGAGCTGCCGCCGCTGAAGCTGGAGCGGGCGCGCTTCATCGTGCAGGTTGATGCCGATCCGGCGGCCCGCGGTGCCGACGGGTTCGATCGGGTCGCCTTCTGGGTGCAGACCAATCCGGGCACGCGGCCGGGGCCGCTGATGAAGGTCGCGTCAGGCGGCGAGCTGTCGCGCTTCATGTTGGCCCTGAAGGTGACGCTGGCCGATCGCGGGTCGGCACCGACGCTGGTGTTCGACGAGATCGACAGCGGCGCCGGCGGGGCTGTGGCCGACGCCATCGGGGCGAGGCTGGCGCGCCTGTCGGAGCGGGTCCAGGTGATGGCGGTGACCCATGCCCCGCAGGTTGCGGCGCGGGCCGAACGGCATTTTCTCATCGCCAAGGACCCGGTCGACGCCGAGGCGCGGATCGCCACCCGCGTGGCGCCCATCGCCGGGGGGGAACGGCGCGAGGAGATTGCCCGCATGCTGGCCGGGGCCACGATCACGGACGAGGCACGGGCGGCGGCGCAGCGGCTGCTCGAGGCGGCGGGCTGAGCGATGAGCGAGCCGTTGCCCGCTCCCGAGACGCTCACTTTGCCGCAGGCCGCCGCCGAGTTCGCGACGCTGGCCGAGGCGATCGCCGGGCATGACCGGCGCTACCACCAGGAGGACGCGCCGTCGATCACGGACGCGGCCTATGACGCGCTGCGCCGGCGCTACGTGGCGCTGCAGGCGGCGCACCCGTCGCTGGCCGCGAGCGATCCGCTGGCGTCGCGGGTCGGCGCCAGGCCGTCGGAGAAATTCGCCAAGGTTCGGCACCGGGTGGCGATGCTGTCGCTCGGCAATGTGTTCTCCGACGAGGAGGTGCAGGACTTCGTCGAGCGCGTCCGGCGCTTCCTCGACTGGCCGCCGGAGACGCCGCTGCCGGTGACGGCGGAGCCGAAGATCGACGGCCTGTCCTGCGCGCTGCGCTACGAGGCGGGGCGGCTGGTGGTGGCGGCGACGCGCGGCGATGGCGAGGAGGGCGAGGACGTCACCGCCAATGTGCGGACCATCGCCGAGATCCCGCAGGTCATCGGCGATGCGGACGTGCCGGCGGTGCTGGAAGTGCGCGGCGAGGTCTACATGACCAAGGCCGACTTCGCCGCCATGAATGTCCGGCAGGAGGCCGAGGGCAAGCCCGTCTTCGCCAATCCGCGCAACGCCGCGGCCGGGTCGCTGCGGCAGCTCGACCCGAGGATCACCGCGACACGGCCGCTGCGGTTCTTCGCCTATGCGTGGGGCGAGGTCAGCGCGCTGCCGGCCGACAGCCAGTGGGGCATGGTGGCGGCGTTCGCGCGGTTCGGCCTGCCGACCAATCCGCTGATGCGGCGCTGCGACAGCGTCGCCGCCATGCTGGAGCAGTTCCGCGCCATCGAGGCGCAGCGGGCGGCGCTGCCCTACGATATCGATGGCGTTGTCTACAAGGTCGACGACCTCGAGTTGCAGCGCCGGCTGGGCTTCGTTTCACGCGCGCCACGCTGGGCGACGGCCCACAAGTTCCCGGCCGAGAAGGCGACGACGCTGCTGCTCGGCATCGACATCCAGGTCGGGCGCACCGGCGCGCTGACGCCCGTCGCCAAGCTCCAGCCAGTGACGGTCGGGGGCGTCGTCGTCGCGAACGCCACCCTGCACAACGAGGATGAGATCGCCCGCAAGGACCTGCGGATCGGCGACACGGTGATGCTGCAGCGCGCCGGCGACGTCATCCCGCAGGTGCTGGGGCCGGTGCTGGAGAAGCGGCCGGCTGGCGCCTCACCCTACGCGTTTCCAGACGTTTGCCCGGCCTGCGGCAGCCATGCGGTGCGCGAGGCCGACGAGGTGGTGCGCCGCTGCACCGGCGGCCTCATCTGCCCGGCGCAGGCGGTGGAGCGGCTGAAGCACTTCGCCTCGCGCAACGCTTTCGACATCGAGGGCCTTGGCGACAAGCAGATCGAGGCGTTCTACCGCGACGGGCTGATCGCCCGGCCGCAGGACATCTTCACGCTGGAGGCACGTGACACCCGCTCGCTGAAGAAGCTCAAGGACCGCGAGGGCTTCGGCGAGACCTCGGTGCGGAACCTCTTCGCTGCGATCGCCGAACGGCGCAGCGTGGCGCTGCACCGCTTCATCTTCGCGCTCGGCATCCGGCATGTCGGCGAGACCACGGCGCGGCTGCTGGCCCGGCACTTCGGATCGGCCGAGGCGCTCCGCGACACCGCGGTCGCCGCAGCTGACCCGGCGTCACCGGCCTTCGCCGACCTCACGGCCATCGAGGGCATCGGCCCTGTGGTGGCGGGCGCGATCGTGGCGTTCTTCGGCGAGCCCCACAATCTGGAGGTGATCGCCGCGCTGTTGGTCGAGGTGGTGCCGCTGCCGCCCGAGGCGGTGGCGTCGACCAGCCCGGTGGCCGGCCGCACGGTGGTGTTCACCGGCAGCCTCGAGAAGTTGACGCGTGAGGAGGCCAAGGCGATGGCCGAGCGGCTCGGCGCCAAGGTGGCCAGCTCCGTGTCGAAGAAGACCAGCCTGGTGGTGGCCGGCCCCGGCGCCGGGTCGAAGCTCACCCAGGCACAGGCGCTCGGCATCGACGTGATCGACGAGGACGCCTGGCTGGTGCTGGCGGGAACGGCCGGCTGATTCGGGTGATTGCCCGCCGGCAACCGGCGGTCAGACGAAGCGGACACCGATCTGCAGGTCGCGACGCCAGACGACGACGCAGGATGTCATCGGCCGGTCAGCACCGATAAACAGGTCGAAACGGTCCGGAATTCCCGCCTGGTCGGTCACTTCCAGCCGTGCGCCGGCAGACGACATGTCGACCACGATGCAGCCGAAGGTGGGGCCGCTGGTCATGATGGCGGCGCGCTGACCGACGCGCGCACGCGGGGTGAGGCGCTTCGCTGACATGACCGCATTAAACAAGTTTCGCGCTGAATCGGAAGCACAAGCTGCGCGATTTTGTCAGCATGTGCCGTAATCAGGCCTGCGGGCCCATCGGCGCCGTCGCTTCCTCCAGCCAGGACCTGTCGGCGGGGTCGAGGCCAGGACCCACACGGCTCAGCACCTGGGCGTGATAGGTGTCCAGCCAGGCGATCTCGTCTCGGGTCATCAGCGCGGTGTCGACGAGCGCCCGGTCGATCGGCGCGAAGGTGAGCACCTCGAACCCGTACATCTCGCGCTCGGCGCCGGGGATCTCGCGGCGCTCGGCCAGGATCAGGTTCTCGATGCGGATGCCGAAGGCCCCGGTCTTGTAGTAGCCGGGCTCGTTGGAGAGGATCATCCCCGGCTCGAGCGGGGTCGTGCCGGTCTTGGCGATGCGCTGCGGGCCCTCGTGCACAGATAGAAAGCTGCCGACGCCGTGGCCGGTGCCGTGGTCGAAGTCGAGCCCTGCCTCCCACAGCGGCCTGCGGGCGAAGCTGTCGAGCTGCGCCCCACTTACACCCTTCGGAAAGACCGCAGTCGAGATCGCAATGTGGCCACGCAGCACGCGGGTGAACCGGTCGCGCATTTCCGGCGTCGGCGTGCCGACCGCGACGGTGCGCGTCACGTCGGTGGTGCCGTCCTGGTACTGGGCGCCCGAGTCGATCAGGTAGAGGCCCGGCGTGATCGTGCGGTTCGAGCTGCGCGTCACCCGGTAGTGGGGCAGGGCAGCGTTGGGGCCGGCGCCCGAGATCGACGGGAACGACACGTCGCGTAGCTCTCCGGTTGCGATGCGGAAGGCCTCGAGCTTCTCGGCTGCGTCGATCTCGGTGAGGCGGCCGGATGGCGCCTCGCGCGCCAGCCATGCGAGGAAGCCGGTGACCGCGACGGCATCGCGCTGGTGCGCGGCCCGTGTCCCGGCGATTTCGGCGGCGTTCTTGACCGCCTTCATCAGGGCGACCGGATCGGGGCCGACATCGGCGATGCCGCCGGCGGCCTCGACGGTGGCGACCAGCCGGCGCGAGGCGGTGGCCTGGTCGAAGCGGACCTTGCGGCCGCCTTCGCCAAGCGCCGCGAGGCTGCGCTCGAGCAGCACCGGCTCGGCAATGTCGGCGATATCCTCGATCGCGGCGCGCACGGCGTTCGACAGCTTCTGGCCAGCGACAAACAGGGTCGGGCGTCCCTCGCGTGGCACAACAGCGTGGGCCAGCGGCAGCGGCGTGTGCGACACGTCGGCGCCGCGGATGTTGAAGATCCAGGCGACGGCATGGGGATCCGACACGACCAGCCCGGCATTGCCGAGACCGCGGAGCTTGTCGCGGATGCGCCCGAGCTTGGCCGCGGTCGATTCGCCCGCCAGCGTCTCGGGATGGAGGACGACCGCACCGACCGGCGCGGCCGGCCTGTCATCCCAGACCGAATCGATCGGGTTGCCGTCGGTCGGCACCAGCGTGCCGCCGGCGCCGGCGACGGCCTTGTCGAAACGGCGCACCGCATCCGGGGTCATCAGCGCCGCGTCGTAGCCGATCTTCGCCGCGGCGGCGGTCCGCGCGGCCAGCCACTCCTCCGGCGGCGTGTCGATCAGGTGTTCGGGCGCGAAGGCAGTCGTGTCGACCTGCTCGCGCACCTGCACGGTGTAGCGGCCATCGACAAACACCGCGGCGGCGTCGCGCAACACCACGGCCATGCCCCAGGAGCCGGTGAAACCGGTCAGCCAGGCCAGCCGCTCGGCACAGGCCGGCACATACTCGCTCTGGTGTTCGTCGGTGCGCGGCACGACAAAGCCATCGAGGCCGCGGCGCGCGAGTTCGGCCCGCAGCGCGCGCAGGCGCGGGGCTCCCTGCGAAGGATCCGAGGTCTCCTCGAAGCTCTGGAACTGCGCCGCCATCGCATCCTCACCCTGCCGAAACCGTCCGCCCAAGCCCTGCATGACGCACCACCGGCGTCAAGGCATGGCAACCGCCGCACAATGGCCGGCTGCCACCAGGCCTGATGCCGCGCGCGTCCTGGCCCGATCGAGGGAGGGGCTCAGACTTGCCGGCGGTTGGCGCCGCCATGGGTGAGGCGGAGCGTCGCCCAGCCCTCGATCTCGAAGCGCTGTACCAGGTGCAGGCCCTGGGCCCTGTAGGCGGCGAGCACGCCGGGCACGTCCCGCGGGATGAGGCCGGACAGGACCACGTCTGCATGCGGTGCCACGACGGCGCCGATCGAGGCGGCCATGCGCATCAGGGGCCGGGCGAGGATATTGGCGAAGACGAGGTCGTAGGGCGCGCCGGCAGCCAAAGCCGGATGGTCGACGCCACGGGCCACCACGGGGCGGACCCAGCGGCCTGCCTTGTTGAGCAGGGCGTTGCCGCGCGCCGCCTCGACCGCCACGGGGTCGATGTCACCGGCCGCGACCGGACGGTGCAGCATCCTTGCCGCGGCGATCGCGAGGACACCCGTTCCCGTCCCGACATCGAGCACGGCGACAGGGCGTCGGCGTTTGAGGATCCCGTCGAGCATCAGCAGGCAGCCGCGCGTCGTGCCGTGGTGGCCGGTGCCGAAGGCCAGCGCCGCCTCGATCTCGATGCCCACCGCCTGCAGCGGCACGCGGTCGCGGTCATGGCTGCCATGGACGGCGAAGCGGCCGGCGCGGACGAGGCCGAGGCCATCCAGCGAAGCGCGCACCCAGTCCTTCTCGGCAATCGATTCAAAGCTGACCGCGGTGGCCGCCTCGGGGCCGGCGGCCGCGGCGACGAGGTCGCGCAGGACGTCCTCGTCCGGTGGATCGGCAAAATAGACCTCCACCTCCCAGGCCAGCGTCGCCTCGTTCTCGAAGGCTGCCGCGGCCGTCTCGGCCGGGTCGAAGGTCTCGACCATGATGTCGGCGACGCGGCGTGCGGTGCGCTCGTCGGTGACAAGGCGGAGCAAGCGGGTGGGGCGGTGGGGAGGCAAACCTTCGAGCATGGCTCCCCATACACCGTCGCCGACACCGCCGCCACGGGAACACGACTTGGCGGCCGTTGCCGCAGGACAGTCGGCCTCCCGGGGTTCCGCACGGGCGCTGCCCCGCCTATGGTGCCGGCATGCGCACCGTGATGACGCTCGCCCTGATCCTGATGCTTGCAGCGGCTTCGCCGCTGGCACAGGCCGACGCGCCAAAGCCGGAGCCGTTGCGGACAGACCGCCCGGTGGAAGCCTTTGGCGATACCGACACCGGATGCCGCGGCTGGACCGATGGCTGCCGGCTGTGCCGCAAGGTCGGCGACGACCCGGTCTGCACCCCTGTCGGCATCGCCTGCACGCCCGGCCGCGTGGTGTGCACGGCACGGACCACGGCGCCCTGACGGCGCCGGCGGCCCGACCGGTCCCGCCTGGTCCCGCCACCTGACACCGAACCGACACGCAACAGCAAAGCCGTCGTCACATCGGGCGCGCAACCAATAGGAGTGAAAGGCGCGAATCAGTGCGCCGGAGGGCAGCCGATGCGGGGCTGGACGACGGATTGCGGGGCGCCATGGCTGCGGTGAGGGCTGTCGCCCGGCAGGAGGCCGTCCCCGCGGCCTCGGTACCGCGCACCCGGGCCGGGGCCTGGCCGCGGGTTCCGCTGCAGCGCTGGGTTCTCAACGGCGGCGCGGAGCTCGATTGGGTGGATACCGGCGGCTATGCGCTGGCGGTGACGCGGGTGGCGCCTCCCCTGGTGGCCGAGCACACCTACATCACCGCGCTGCGGATGGGCTGGTTCGACTATGCGGCGCACGAGCTGGGGGCGGCGACGGCAGCGGGCCGCGCCATGCGGTGCGCCGGCGCGGTCGCAGGCTGGTTCGGCCTCGACCGGGCCGTGCTCGTCGGCAACGAACCGGTCTCGACCAACAACCGCAGCGCCCGGCAGCAGGCCGTTCTTGCGACGGTGTGCGCGGCCGAGGCCGACGCCTTCCGCGACCGGCATGTGGGCGTCCGCAACCTGACGCCGGAATTCCACGCGCCGCTGATGGAACGGTTGTCGGCCCAGGGCTTCGTGATGCTGCCAGCCCGCGTCGTCTATGTGTATGACGCCCGACGGGCGCCGCTGCGGGCCACGTCGCACCTAAAGCGCGACCGGGCCCTGCTGCGCCGCAGCGGGCTCGAGCCGCACATGCTCGAGGCCCTGACGCCGGGCGAGGCCCTGCACATCCGCCAGCTTTACGACGCCGTCTATCTCGACCGGCATTGCCGCCTTAATGCCCAGTACACGGCGGCGTTTTTTCGCGAGACGGTGGAGGCAGGCGCCATGCGGTGCCTGGTGCTGCGCGATGGCGAGGGGGTGATCCGGGCCTTCGCGCTGCTGCAGCAGGCGGGCGACGTGATGACGGCGCCAGCGGTTGGCTACGATACCGCCCGGCCGGAGGCCGGCTACTACCGCCAGCTCGTGGCGGCGCTGCTCGGCCATGTCGAGCGCGAGCGGCTGCTGCTCAACTACAGCGCCGGCGCCGGCGACTTCAAACGGAAGCGCGGCGGCGTGCCGATGATGGACTACACGGCGCTGCGCGCGCCGGCTGCGGCGCGGCTGCGGCCGCGGCTCTATGCGGCGATCGCCCGGCAGGTGGCCGGGCTCGGCGTCGACGATCTCATCGCCCGCGGTGCCTGACCACCCTGTTGCTTTGCTCGACGACCTGCTGGGATTGCGCTCCGCCGCCAGCTAGGTTGACGCCAGCCTTGCAGCCCGCGAGTCGCCCATGCGTCCCTTGCTCCGCATCGTCATTCTGTGTCTGCTCGTGGCCGCCGCCGGCGCCGGCGTGGTGGCGCTGCTGCGGCACGCCTCGCTGCCCCTGCGGGTGGCGGTGCTGCCCACCGTGCGCGAGGACCAGCGCGCCTTGCAGGCATTGGGACGGGACGCCGCCGCGTCCAATCGCTGGATCACGCTGAAGCCGGTGCCTGTCCCGAGCCTCGACGCGGCGGCGAAGGCCATTGCGGCGGGGGATGTCGATATCGCGGTGCTGCGCAGCGACGGGGCTATCCCGCCGCAGGCGCAGACGCTCGCCATCCTGCGGCGCGACCGGGTGTTCCTGATCGTGCCGCCGAAATCCCCGATCGAGGATCTGCGCGGGCTGCGCAACCAGACGGTCGCCATCCTGCCCGGACCGGGGCCTGACGAGGCGCTTCTAGACGGGCTTCTCGACTTTCATGGTGTGCCGCCTGCCAGCGTCAAGCGCGTCGCCCTGACAGCGGCCCAGACCGGTGCGGCTATCCAGCAGAAAAAGGTCGGTGCCGTCCTGGTGGTGGGACGTGCCGGTATCGGCAATGCCGCCGAGGCCTTCGCCTCCATCGCGCGCGCCACGAAGGGCACGCCGGTGATCGTCGGCGTCGAGGATGCAGACGCCGTCGTGGCGCGGCTGCGCGGGCTCGAAACGACCGAGATCCCGAAGGGCGCGTTCGGCGGCAGCGCGCCTGACGAGGACGTCACGACGGTCGCGGTGGCGTACCGCATCGTCGTGCGGTCCAGTATGTCGAAGCTGGTCGCCGGCGAGCTCGCCTCGACCCTGTTCGCCGCCAAGGCGCGGCTTGCCGGCGAGCCGGGGATTGCCGCGATCGAGGCACCCGATACGGAGCAGACGCTCTACGCCATCCATCCGGGTGCGAAGGCCTATTTCGACGGTGAGCAGCCGAGCCCGTTCGACCGGATGGAAAGCCTGTTCTGGATCCTGTCGGCGCTGATCGGCGTCATCGGATCCGGCATCACCTGGGTGCTCGGGCGCCTGCGCGGCAAGGCCGATGCGGAATCCGAGGGGCTCGGCCGCATGATCCCGTTCCTGCGCGAGCTGCGGCAGGCCGATGCAGCGCAGCTTGCGGTTCTGCAGCAGGAGCTGGACGGGCTGGTGGAGCGGGTGATCGTCGAGCGCCAGGCCGGCACGATCGACACGGATGCGTTCGAAACCTACCAGATGGCGCTCGGCCATGCGCGCCAGGCGCTGGACGAGCGCCGCTCGGCCCTGGCGGCCAAGTCGGCGGCCTGACGGCACGTCGCCGGCGTTCAGCCGGTCGCCCTGCAGCTCAGCCGGTGGCCTGCACGAAGGTGTCGATCACCATCTTGCGACCGGCCTTGTCGAAATCGATGGTGAGCTTGTTGCCGTCCACCGCGGTGACGTTGCCGTTGCCGAACTTGACGTGGAAGACGCGCTGGCCGTTCGCAAACGCTGAACCGGTGCCGGTCGACTTGGCGACGAGCTCGCCCTCGATCTGCAGCGCCGCGCGGCGGGTCGCGCCACCGTCGAAGCCGGCGCCGCGCTCGGAGAAGCCGCTGCCCTCGCGGGTGCGGGACTGGGCCCGCTGCCAGCCGGGCGTGGCGTAATTCGAGCCGAACGGCGCAACGCGGTCGAACCGGCTGCCGCCATAGCCGCCATATTGCGCCGGGGCTTCCGTGACCTCGACATGCACCTCGGGCAGCTCGTCGACGAAGCGCGACGGGATGGTCGACTGCCAGAGGCCGTGGATCCGCCGGTTGGAGGCGAATATGACCTTGGCGCGGCGCCGTGCCCGCGTCAGGCCCACATAGGCGAGGCGGCGCTCCTCCTCCAGGCCGGCGCGGCCGCTCTCGTCGAGGGCGCGCTGGTTGGGGAAGAGGCCTTCCTCCCAGCCCGGCAGGAACACGGTGTCGAACTCCAGCCCCTTGGAGCCATGCAGCGTCATGATCGACACCCGCTCCGCGCCGTCGGCCTCGGCCGCCTCCATCACCAGCGACACGTGCTCAAGGAAGCCCTGCAGGTCGGGGAACTCTTCCATGGAGCGGACCAGCTCCTTGAGGTTCTCGAGCCGGCCGGCGGATTCGGCGGTGCGCTCCTTCTGCCACATCTCGGTGTAGCCGGACTCGTCGAGCACCAGCTCGGCGAGCTCGCCGTGCTTCAGCGTCTCGACGCGGCCGGCCCAGCGGCCGAAGGCGGCGGTGAGGTCGCGCAGCGCGGTGCGGGGCTTGGGCTTCAGGTCCTCGCTCTCGACCAGCTGCCGGGCGGCCTGCATCAGCGGCACGCGGGCCTTGCGCGCGTAGGCGTGGACCAGCTCCAGCGTGGCGTCGCCGAGGCCGCGCTTGGGCGTGTTGACGATGCGCTCGAAGGCGAGGTCGTCGCCCGGATTGTGGACGCAGCGCAGATAGGCCAGCGCGTCGCGGATCTCGGCCCGCTCATAGAAGCGCGGACCGCCGATGACCCGGTAGGGCAGGCCGAGCGTGATGAAGCGCTCCTCGATCTCGCGCATCTGCGCGGAGAT
Organism: Methylobacteriaceae bacterium; assembly: GCA_040380755.1. Taxonomy (GTDB): domain Bacteria; phylum Pseudomonadota; class Alphaproteobacteria; order Rhizobiales; family Beijerinckiaceae; genus Alsobacter. The sequence goes on from JBEIIL010000082.1 coordinate 15,953, forward strand.
GCGCACCAGCACCGCCATGGAGGCCGGCGAATGGCCCTTGTGCTGCAGCGACTCGATCTCCTCGCCGATGAGGCGGGCCTCCTCCTCGCTGTCCCACGCGCCCGTGATGGTGACCTTCTCACCCTCCACGTCGTCGGTGAACAGCGTCTTGCCGAGCCGGCCCTCGTTGTGGGCGATGAGGTGAGCGGCCGCGGCGAGGATGTGGCCGGTGGAGCGGTAGTTGCGCTCCAGCCGGACGACGGTGGCGCCGGGGAAGTCGTGCTCGAAGCGCAGGATGTTGTCGACCTCGGCGCCGCGCCAGCCATAGATCGACTGGTCGTCGTCACCCACGCAGGCGACGTTGCGCCGGCCCTGGGCGAGCAGCCGCAGCCACAGATACTGGGCGACGTTGGTGTCCTGGTACTCGTCGACCAGAATGTAGCGGAACCGTTCCTGGAACCCGGTGAGCACGTCCGGGTGCTCGCGGAACAGCCGCAGGTTCTCCAGCAGCAGGTCGCCGAAATCGGCGGCGTTGAGATCCTTCAGGCGCTGCTGGTAGGCGGCGTAGAGCTTGCCGCCGCGGCCATTGGCGAAGGCGCCGGCCTCGCCGGACGGGACCTTGTCGGGCGTCAGGCCGCGATTCTTCCAGCCGTCGATAAAGGCCGCCAGCGCGCGCGCCGGCCAGCGCTTTTCGTCAATATTGTCGGCCTGGATGACCTGACGCATCAGCCGGATCTGGTCGTCGGTGTCCAGAATGGTGAAGTCGGAGCGCAGGCCGACCAGCTCGGCATGGCGGCGCAGGATGCGGGTGCCGATGGCGTGGAATGTGCCGAGCCAAGGCATGCCCTCGGCCACCGGGCCGACCAGATGGGCGATGCGCTCCTTCATCTCGCGCGCCGCCTTGTTGGTGAAGGTGACGGCGAGGATCTCGGAGGGAAACGCCAGCCGCGTCGAGACGATGTGGGCGATCCGGGTGGTCAGCACGCGGGTCTTGCCGGTGCCGGCGCCGGCCAGCACCAGCACGGGGCCGTCGGTGACCTCGACGGCGCGCCGCTGCTCGGGGTTCAGGCCAGCCAGATAGGCGGCAGGGGCCGCCGCGGCGCGGGCCCGTGCGGCCAGCCCACCGGGGCGCGGGGTGAACTCCTCGTCGAGGTTGAACGGATCGCTCACGTCAGTCCTTGGCCGTCAGGGTCGGAGAACCGGATCGCGCGCGACCCGCGGCGTGCCTGAACTGGTCAGGCCGCATCCGATTCGTTCTCGTGCCAAATTGGAGCGAAAGGGCGGCGGAGTCGACCTTGGCGCGCAGGTCTGCTCATCTGCGTCCGCAGGTCGCTCCACCGGGGCAGTCCCGGCAGTGCGGGCACAGGCCGGGCGGACGGTGCATCCCCAGGGTGAGGGCCGCGCGGAGCCTGCGGGCGAGGCGGGTCCACAGACCCGCCAGCGCAGACGATCCGGGGGCGACGAGGCCGGCTTCGGGGAGAACCATGACGCACTACAGTGACTTTGGTTTTAAATGAATACTTGTCAACTCACAGTATGTTAGAGTGTTGATCGTACTTTTTCATAGTACGATCAATGA
>JBEIIL010000083.1:0-17414 GCA_040380755.1 Methylobacteriaceae bacterium
CCGACACGATGCCATGGATCTCGCGCCGCAGCTCGTGCTCAGGCAGCTTCTCCAGGGCCGGAAGGTTCAGCTCCTCGATCAGGCGCTTGTGCAGCCTGACCTTGGCCTCCAGCAACCGCGCCTGGGCGGCATGCGGCGGCGGTTCGGCCGGACCGTTCACCGATGCGGGGGGCGGCGCTGGCACGGCCGGCGGAGGCAGGACGGGCGGCGGCGGCGCGGCGTCCGGCCCTGCCGCGACAGGACCGTCGGTTGCGAGAACCGGCGGTGGCGGCGGCGGTGCCGGCTCTGTTCGGGCAAGGCGAGCGCTGAACCGACCCATCATCGTGCTGTCTCCGGCCAGGTTGAGGTCATCGAGCGCGCGCCAGGTCGGCCTGGGCGCTGGTCACCACCAGCCGGCGCAGGTCGGCTGCGACATTGCTGCCGGCCTTGACCTCGTCGAGCGCCAGGCCGCGGTCGATGGCCTCGCGCACCAGCGGATAGTTGTTGGCCACGGTGCCGGCGAAGAACCGTTCAAGGGCGCGCTCCAGGTCGGCGCGGCGCAGGCCGGTGCCGAACAGCAGCGTCTGCTGGAACCGGTTGACGATGACCTTGGGGTCGATCTCGGGCAGGCGCTCGACCAGCGCCTCGGCCAGGCGGCGGGCGTGGCGCAGGCCCGGCACCGTCATGTCGGTGACGATCCGGAGATGGTCGGCGCCGACCAGCACGTGCTCGGTCCAGGGATCGAAGCCGAGCGGCATGTCGACCACAACATGGTCGAAGCGCGCCGCCACGAGATCGAGCAGGCGCAGCACCAAGGCGGCGGGAACGCTCGGCGGCTCGGCCGGGCGGCCGCGTGCGGCCAGCACGGCGACACCCGAGCGGTGACGGCTGAGCATCACCTCGAGGAGTTGCTGGTCCAGCCGCTCGGGGTGGTGGGCGACCTCGTCGGGGCTCAGCCGCGGCTCCAGATCGAGATAGTCGGCGCAGGACCCGGCGCGGAAGTCGAGATCGACGAGGCAGCAGCGGCTGTCCTTGTGCTCGCGCTGCAGCAACATGGCGGTCTCGACGGCGAGCGTCGTGGTGCCGACGCCGCCGGCGGCCGGCAGGAAGGCGCGAATCCGCCCGCCCGAGGATGGCGCATCGCCGGCCCGCAGCGCCTGCACGCAGGCGCGCAAAACCTCGGACGGCGAGACTGGCTTGCGCAGGAAGTCGGCGACGCGGATCTGCAGGAACCAGCGCGCCAGAGCGTCGTCGAAGGCGTCGGTCAGCACCACGACCGGCGCCCTCCCGGCGAGGCGGGCCATCAGGCCCTGCAGGGCCACCAGACTCTCGCGGCGGCGGGATTCGAGATCGACGAGGACGGCGGCCACGCCGTCGAGGTCGGCGGTGGCGCAGACCTGCTCAATCGGCTCGGCCAGCACGGTGACGGCGACGGCGCGGACCTGGGCCAGCGCCGCGGCCAGCGGCTCCAGCGAGGCGGCGTCGGCGCCGATCAGCAGCAGGGGGATGCGCTCGGGCGGGGTGGCGTGCAGCATGGTGAGCGTCACTGGACCGGTGCGGCCGGCGGGGCGCCGGCCGCCGGCGCGTCGAGCGCGTTCTCGTAGCGCTCGATCGCCGCGACGGTGCGGCGGCCGCTGACCGGAATGTCGATGTCGGCGGAGGCGGCCGGCCACGGATCGATGATGTGGACGGCCCTGTTGGCAGCGGCCGAGTTCCCCGCCCAGGCGACGATCGTGTCGCGGCGCGACAGGCTGTCCTGGCAGCCGGTAAGGCCCAGCAGGGCGGCAACGGCGACGATGAGCCGGACGCGATCAGTTGGCGCTGCCATTGCGTCCTCCCGTTGCTGCGGTGTCGAGGATGTAGCCGCCGGTGCGCAGCGCGCCGCGCGTGGGCACCTCCTGGCGACCGGACAGGAACAGATCGAGCTCATTGCCCATCTGGCTGTCGTCGAGCGGCGTCCGCAGCCGCTGCCCCGGACGGGCGGGACGGACGAGGCGCGGCGTGACGATGATCGCAAGGTCGGTCTCCTTGCGCTCGAAGGAGGCGGAGCGGAACAGCGCGCCGATCACCGGGACCTCGGCGATCCAGGGCAATTGCTGCTGGGTCTCGGTGCTGATGCTCTGCAGCAGGCCGGCGACCGCAAAGCTCTGGCCATCGCGCAGCTGCACCACCGTGGAGGCCCGGCGCACGATCAAAGCCGGCACGGCGACACCGGCGGTGCGGACCGCGTTGGTCGTGTCGAGCTGGCTGACCTCCGGCTCGATTCGCAGGTTGATGATGCCGCCGGCCAGCACCGTCGGCGTGAACACGAGGCTGACGCCGAACTTCTTGTAGTCGATGGCGATGCGGCCGTTGTCGGCCTGGACCGGGATCGGATATTCGCCGCCGGCGAGGAAGCTCGCCTTCTCGCCCGACATGGTGATGAGGTTGGGCTCGGCCAGGCGGCGGGCGAGGCCGCGATCCTCGAGCGCCTGGACCAGCACGTCGGCCTGGACGCCGCTCGACAGAACCCGGCCGATGATGGCGCCGAAGGGCGTCGCCCCCGAGGCCAGCGACGCGAGCCCCGTCGCGGCGGCGAGGTTGTTGCTCGCCCGGGTCGGATCGCCGAAATTGTTGCCGACGACCCGCCAGTTGATGCCCAGATCCTTGCCGGCGGTGCGCGAGGCCTCGACGAAGCGGACCTCCAGCATCACCTGCTGGGAGCCGCCGACCTGCAGGTTGTTGACCACCTCCGGCCCGTACTGCTTCGCCAGGCCGGCGACGCGGGCTGCGGCGCTGGGGTCGCGCACGGTGCCGGACAGGACGGTGCGGCCGTTGGCTGTCGACACCCGCGCACCGGAACGGGGCACCTCCCGAGCAATGTCGCCCGACAGCTTTGGCGTGTCGTAGCCGATCTCGATCTCGATGACCCCGACCATCGCGCGGGCGGCATCGTAGAGCGACACGTTGGTGGTCCCGAGCTTCTTGCCGAGCACGTAGAGGCTGCGGTCGGTGAGTGGCATCACGTCGGCCACGTCGGGATCACCGACGACGATGTCGACGAAGGACCGCGTCACCTGCACCGACTGGGAACGGCCCTGCGACACTTTCAGGGAGGCGACCTTTCCGTCGCCGACCACCACGGTGCGTGTCTGGGCCGACGCAGTGGCGGCCGCAGTGGCGGCAAGCGCCAGCCCGACCGCGGCGGCCACGAGCCGCGATCCGGTGCGGGGCCAGAAGGTCTGCGACATGCGGTGGCACTCCAGATCAACCAGCCCGGGATCGCGCTTGGTTAAGGCGATTTCAGACTTCCCGAATTAAGAAATTCTTACTTTTGCTGAACAATCAAACTAATAATCAATTCTCGCTTTCTAATGCGATCTGCATTTCTGTAATTGTTTTCGTTTTATTTGGATTTTCACATATTTGGATAAATTGAATGAAAGCTAAGGGGCAAAACAGGACGTATGTGTTGCGACAAAGGCAGGCGCACATGTTGAGGCTTTCGTGAGAGCTCGTGGACAGTCTGGTGCAAAACGGGGGTGTCGGCATGATCGATCGCGATGCGCCGCTGCGGCTTGGCCGGGCACCGGGACCGGGCGCTGCACCATCGTTGCGGCTGGCGGGCGTGGTTGTGCTGGCCATCGGAGGGCTGCAGGCCGTGACAGGCCTCGCCGGACCGGCGGGCCTGGCCCGGAGCCCCCCGGCGTCGCGTCTCGTCGTGACCGATCTCACGGCTGCCTTGCACGGCGCGCGAGGCACCGCTCAGCCCGACTGGGCGGTGGAGGCGAGTGGCCTGACGGTACGGCCGGTGCCGGCCGCTGTCGCCCGAGCCCCACTACCGCCTGTCGCCCGCGAGCAGAGCTTCGCCACCGTCTCCGTCGCCGATGGCCGGACCCTCGTGGCCGACGGCCTGCGCATCCGGCTTGCGGGACTGTCGCTGCCGGATCCTGCCGAACGCTGCCTGCGTCTCGACGGGCGGCCCGAGCCCTGCAGGGACCGGCAGGCGACCCAGCTCGCCCTGATGGTGCGCTGGCGCAGCGTCACCTGCCAGTTCATCCAGACGGCACCCGACCTCGCGGAAGGGAGCTGCCGGATCGGCACAAGCGACCTCGTGGCGCGCCTGACCGGACCGGCGCACGGACTCGACCGGGTGGCCAGCGCACCGGTGCGGCTCGCGGCAGCGACAGAGCTGCCCTAGACGGGGCACTGGTTCAGATTTTCAGAAACAATCCATTGTCAAATCAAGCCATACCGCGCTCGCGAGCTTGGGTGACGTGCGCATGAGCGGAATGCCTATCGAACTGCCAGTGGCCGCTCCGGACACGGTCGAGCGGTCGCGGCGCGGGCCAACAGCCTGTGGTCGGCATTCCACCTCGACACCGAGACCGCAAGGCTGCAGATCGCGGTCCTGCAGGCGCTGTCCGGTGGCGCCGTCGAGGCGCTGATGAAGCTGATCCAGCGCCGGATGAAGGCCGATGCCTGAGCGCCAAGCCAGCGTCGGCGCGATGCAACAGTCCGCGCGATGCAACAGGCTCATCGACATCGCCGTTCTTGTCATTTGAGCGCCACGCCGGCACGCGCCATCGTCCGGCCGGTCCGGGAGGCAGCATGACGATCCGCATCGGTTTCATCGGCTACGGCGAGGTCGGCACCACGTTTGGCGCCGATCTCGTGCGCAACGGCGCCAGCCACGTCGCCGCCTTCGACATCCTGTTCGCCGATCCGGGCCGCGGCGGCGCCCTGCAGGCACAAGCGCGGGCCGACGGCATCGTGCCGGTGGCAAGCGCGGCGGCCGTCGTCGACGGGGCCGCCGTGGTCATTTCGGCGGTGACGGCGGACGTGACCGAGGCCGTCGCGATGGCGCTGGCGCCACTGCTGCGGCCAGGCCAGATCCTGCTCGACGTCAACTCCGCCTCGCCCGCCACCAAGCGCCGTGCGGCGCAGGCGGTGGAGGCCGGTGGTGGCGCCTATGTGGAAGGCGCCGTCATGGCGCCGGTGGCAAAGCCGCGGCTGGCCGTGCCGATCCTCGGCGGCGGCCCGGCGGCCGAGCGGGCGGCGGCACTGCTCAACCCGCTCGGCATGGCGATCCGGCCGGTAGCGACCGAGCACGGGCGGACCTCGGCGATGAAGCTGTGCCGGTCGATCATGATCAAGGGCCTGGAGGCGCTGATCGTCGACTGCGCCCGGGCGGCCCAATCGTGGGACGTGGAGGACGAGGTCTATGGCAGCCTGGGCGATACGTTTCCGTCGGTGGACTGGCCGGAGCTCGCCGGGCTGATGGCCGGGCGGGTGCGGCAGCACGGGGTGCGGCAGCACGGGGTGCGGCGCGCGGCCGAGATGCGCGAGGCGGCCGCCATGCTGGCCGATCTCGGCCTCGACCCGGCCCTGTGCCGGGCGGTTGCCGACCAGCAGGAGCGGATCGCGCGTTCCTGAGCCAGGCTCAGGATTGCCGCCGATCTTGTCAGTTGTTTGATGGGAACACCGTCGCCATGGTGATGCGAGGGTGTGGAGGACGTGATGCTGGACGCGATACAGGAGGCGGTGCGGTGCATGCTGATGCGGGGCGGGACGTCGAAGGGCGGGTATTTCCTCGCCTCCGACCTGCCGCGTGACACGGCTGGCCGCGACGCCGTGCTGCTGGCCCTGATGGGCTCGGCGGCGCGCATCCGCTGACCAGCAAGGTGGCGGTGGTGTCGCGCTCGACCCTGCCGGGCTGCGACATCGACTTCCTGTTCTGCCAGGTGGGCGTCGATCAAGCGTCGGTCGACACGACACCCAATTGCGGCAACATCCTTGCCGGCGTCGGCCCATTCGCCATCGAGCGCGGACTGATCCCGCCCACCGATCCCGTCACCACAGTGCGGGTGCGGACGCTGAACACCGGGACGCTCGCCGAACTCACCGTGCAGACGCCGGGCGGGCGCGTGCGCTATGGCGGCACGGCCCGCATCGACGGCGTCCCCGGCACGGCGGCGCCGATCGCGATCGACTTCCTCGATGCCGCCGGCTCGGTCTGCGGCGCGCTGCTGCCGACCGGCCGGGCTGTCGACCGCGTCGCCGGCGTCGACGTGACGCTGATCGACAACGGCATGCCGGTGATGGTGCTGGCGGCCGCTGCCGTCGGCTGCAGCGGCCACGAGAGCCGCGAGGAGCTGGACGCGAACCTTGCCCTCAAGGCCCGGCTGGAGGAGATCCGCCGGGCCGCAGGGCCGCTGATGAATCTCGGCGACGTCTCCGGCAAGGTGGTGCCGAAGATCGCGCTGGTGTCGGCGCCGCTGGCCGGCGGGCATGTCTGCACCCGCAGCTTCATCCCGCATGCCTGCCATGACGCCATCGGCGTGTTCGCTGCTGTCACGGTGGCCACCGCATGCGTCCTGCCGGGGACACCCGCCGCCGCCGTTGCGAGGATGCCGGCGGGGCGCGAGCGCACGATCAGCGTCGAACATCCGACCGGCGAGTTCAGCGTCCGGCTTGTGGTCGAGGGACCGGCCGACGCGCCGGTGGTGACGCGCGCCGGTCTGCTGCGCACCGCCCGCAAGCTGTTCGACGGTGACACCTTCCTGCCCGAGAGGGCGGCGCTCGCGCTCGCTCCCGGCCGCCACGCCGCCTGACCCAGGAGACCGCCATGCACGATCGGACCGCGAGGACCGGCCTCGTCGTCACCGCCCATCCGGGCGACTTCGTCTGGCGCGCCGGCGGCGCCATCGCGCTGCACGCCCGGCGGGGTGTGCGCATGACGATCGTCTGCCTGTCCTTTGGCGAGCGCGGCGAAAGCCAGTGGGCGTGGAAGCAGGCCGGCGCCAGCCTGGCCGACGTCAAGGCGCAGCGGCGCGCCGAGGCCGAGGAGGCCGCCGCGGTACTGGGGGCCGAAATCCTGTTTTTTGACGCCGGCGACTATCCGCTGCGCACGACGCCCGAGATGCTTGACCGGCTGGTCGACATCTACCGGGCGATGAAGCCGGCCTTCGTGCTCACCCACTCGCTGGCCGACCCCTACAATGTCGACCACCCGGAGGCGACGCGGTTCGCCCAGGAGGCGCGCATCATCGCCCAGGCGGCCGGGCACAAGCCGTCGCCCGACCTCGCCTATGCGGCGCCGCCGGTGTTCCTGTTCGAGCCGCACCAGCCCGAGCAGTGCGACTACAAGCCGAACGTGATCCTCAACATCGACGCGGTCTGGGAGGTGAAGCGCCGGGCGTTCGAGGTCTTGGCCGCCCAGAAGCATCTGTGGGAGTACTACACGCGGGTCGCCCTCAACCGGGGCATGCAGGGCGGGCGCAACTCTGGCAAGGGCATGACCTATGGCGAGGCCTATCAGCGCCTGTTCCCGACGGTGGTGGAGACGCTGGCATGAACGGGGTCGTGATCACTGCCATCACCCGCACCGAAAGGCCGGTGCTGGCGCGGCTCGGCGAACTGGGTGTCGCCACCGTGCACGAGGCGATGGGCCGCTCGGGCCTGATGAAGCCCTATATGCGGCCGGCCTGGGCCGGCGCCGCGGTGGCTGGCAGCGCCGTGACGGTGCTGGCCCATCCGGGTGACAACTGGATGCTGCATGTCGCGGTGGAACAGTGCCAGCCCGGTGACATTCTGGTGGTGGCGCTCAGCGCCGACAACACCGACGGCATGTTCGGCGACCTGCTGGCGACTTCGCTGATGGCGCGCGGCGTCGTCGGCCTCGTCATCGATGCCGGCTGCCGCGATGTGAAGGCGCTGCAGGAGATGGGCTTCCCGGTGTGGTCGCGGGCGATCTCGGCGCGCGGCACCGTCAAGGCGACGCTGGGCAGCGTCAACATTCCGGTGGTGTGCGCCGGCGTGGCGGTGCGCCCGGGCGACGCGGTGGTGGCGGACGACGACGGCGTCGTCGTCGTGCCGCGGGCGACGGCTACAGCCGTCGCAGGCGCGGCCGACCGGCGCCATGCGGGCGAGGACGAGAAGCGGCGGCGCCTGGCCTCGGGCGAGTTGGGCCTCGACCTCTACGGCATGCGCGAGACGCTGGCGAAGGCCGGCCTCGTCTACCGCGACCAGGAACCGGGCGAGGCGTGAGGGGCGATACCCGGTCGTCAGGCCCCGCCGTCCGGGCCCTTGGGGTGAGGGTGCGCGTACAGGTCCAGCGCGATCGCGTCGGTGACCTCGATCGTGCGGCCCTTGAAGCGCGCGCCATGCGCCGCAAGGGCGGAGGCAGACCTGGACAGGTTCTCAGGTGACATGCCCAGCAGGGTGGCGAGCACCCGCTTGGTGTAGGGGATCGGGAAGTGTGGCAGGCTGTTGCGGCCCTGCTCGCGCAGGACCCAGCGGCCCAGGCGCTGCCCGGCGGTCAGGGCCTTCATCTCGGCAAGGTCCCGGTCGCGCCTCTGCGCGTCCGACGCCAGGGCACGCAGGAGGGCCAGGCTGAACAGTGGATCAGTGGCCAGGGCGTCGCGGACACGGATCGCCGGGATGAAGGCGATGACCGTCGGGCCCAGCGTTATGGCGGAGACAAGGGTCGGGCTGTCGGCAACGACCGCGGCAGCGACGAAAAGACCTCCCTCGGCGACGACGTCGACGGTGGCCAGTGCATCGCCCTCGATCCGCAGCAGCTCAACCGAGCCCGAGACGAGGACATGCAGGAAATCGGGGCGGACATCCTGCTGCTGGATGACGATGTCGGCAGGGAAATGCTGCAGGAACGCGCCGGAGGACAGGCGGCCGAGGGCGTCGCGGTCCATGGACTGGAGCCCGTAAGTCCGTCTGAGGACGGCGGCCACAGCGTCCTGCATATCAGCCCTCCCCCACAGCCAAGTCTCAGGTTGCCACACATATGCAGGCTTACTGATTTGCGCTAAATGGTACACTGCGGATCTTTACCATCCGGACAAGTCCGTTTGTGGATAAGTGACGTCCGGCACGGCCGCACGACCGGGGGGTCGCGGGAACCGCCTGGCCGTTCTAGTGTCGGGCATCACTGCGGAGCCCTCCCATGACCTGGTCCATCGTCGCCCGTGATCCGCACAGCGGCGCGCTTGCGGTTGCCGTCTCCACCTGCGCGTTTGCCGTCGGGGCGCGGGTTCCGCATGGCAGCGGTCGGGTCGCTGCCATCGCGACGCAGTCCTTCGTCAATCCGCTGTTCGGGGTCGACGGCCTGCGGATGGCCATGGAAGGCCGGCCGCCGGAGGAGATCCTGGCGATCCTCACCGCCGCCGACCCCGGCGCCGCCATCAGGCAGGTCCATCTCATCGATCGGGACGGCCGCACCGCCGCCTTCACGGGCACCGCCTGCGTCGACTGGTGCGGCTCTGTCGCGGCGCCGGACGTGTCGGTGGCCGGCAACATGCTGGCCGGACCGCAGGTCGTCGCGGCGACGCTGGCCGCCTACCTGTCCGGCACCGGGCTCGACTTCGACGACCGGCTGATCACCGCGCTGGAGGCCGGGCAGGACGCCGGCGGCGACAAGCGGGGGCGGCAGTCGGCGGCGCTGCGGGTGTGGACGACCGAGACCTGGCCGGCGATCGACCTGCGGGTCGACGACGCCACCGATCCGCTCGCCGAGCTGCGCCGGTTGTGGCGGGTGGCACACCAGCGCTATGTGCCCTACCAGGCGCTCGGCCCGTCGCGGGCGTCGCCAGGCGGCGAGCTGGACCGGGCGGCGCTCGACGCGCGCTGCGCCGCCTATGCGGCCGACTGGAACAGCCGCCACCCGGCCGGCTGAGCGACATGGGCCGCGACGTCCCCACGCCGTCCCCGGCTGCTGGACCGCCCGTGACGGCGGCGCCCTATCGCCCGCCCGCGCCTGTGCCACATGCGGTACCGCTCGGGCTGCTGGCCTTCTACCGGGCGCTGTCGCGCAACCCGATCACCGCCTGGCCGATGGCGGCCTACACCGAGCCCATGGTGCGTCTGGCGGGGCGCGGCATCCTGCCGGACGTGCTGTTCGTCACTGAGCCCGCCCTGCTGCGGCACATCTTTGTCGACGCCGTCGGCATCTACGACAAGGGCGAGGTCGTTCGCCGGCGGCTGCGGCCGGCGCTGGGCGACGGCCTGCTGATCGCCGCCCTGCCCGGCTGGCGGCCGCAGCGGCGGATCGTGGCGCCGCTGTTCCAGGCGCGGCGGGTCGAGACCATGCTGCCGGCGATGGTGGACGTCGCCGGCGCGGCGGCGGACCACCTTGGCGACCTGCCGCCCGGCACGGTCGTCGACCTGCACGCGGTGCTCAGCGACCTGACCTACAGGGTGATCGCCGCGACGGCCTTCTCGTCGGAGGGCGTGCGCGACCCCGCCGCCTTCTCGCAGGCGATCGCCGCCTATTTCGACACGCTGGGCCGGGTCGATGCGGCGAGCTTCCTGAACCTGCCCGACTGGGTGCCGACGCTGGGCCGGCACCGCGCCCGCCCGGCTCTCGCCCTTTTCCGGCGCGAGATCGGGCGGGTGGTGGTGCAGCGCGGGCTGGGGCTCGCCCGCGCCGGCGCCGCGGCGCTGCCCGACGATCTCCTGACCCGCATGCTGACGGCGACCGACCCGCAGTCGGGAGCGCTGCTGCCGCCCGAACGGGTCTACGACAACACCGTCACGTTCCTGGCGGCGGGACACGAGACCACCGCCAACACGCTGTGCTGGGTGTTGTTCGTGCTGTCGCAGGTGCCGTCCTGGGACGCGGCCGTCGCCGCCGAACTGGCGGGCGCCTCACCGCGCGATGCGGTGACGCCGGGTGCGCTGCCGCTGACGCGGGCCGTGATCGACGAGGTGCTGCGGCTCTATCCGCCGGCGCCGCTGATCCCGCGGATGGCCGAGCAGGCCGACGATCTCGGCGGGCTCGCGGTGCGTCCCGGCACCATCGTTTTCACGTCGCCCTTCGTGTCGCAGCGGCACCGGGCGCGCTGGGAGGACCCGGATGCCTTCCGCCCGGAGCGTTTCCTGCCAGGCGCGGCAGCGCCGGACCGGCTCGCCTACTTCCCGTTCGGCGCCGGCCCGCGCGTGTGCATCGGCGCCGCCTTCGCCATCCAGGAGATTCTCGCCATCCTGATGGCGGTGCTGCCGCGGTTGCGGTTCGAGAGCGTGCGGCCGCAGGACGTGTTCCCGCGCGCCACCATCACGCTGAAGCCGGGCGACAGCCTGCCGATGCGGATCCTGCCGCGCTGAACCCCGTCAGGGCACCACGACGTCGGCAGGCGGCAGCGGCTCGCCGCGCGCGGCGCGCTGGATGTTGGCAAACATCTGCAGGACCGTCGGCGCAAAGGTGTCGGCCGTCACCGCCGCCAGATGCGGCGTCAGAACAAGATTATCGAGGCCGATCAGCGGGCTGTCGGCCGGCAGCGGCTCGATGTCGAAGACGTCCATGGCGGCGGCGTGCAGCGTGCCGGCGCGCAGTGCCGCGACGAGGTCATGCTCAACCACCACGCCGCCGCGGGCGACATTGACCAGCACCGCGGTGGGCTTCATCCGCGCCAGTGCGGCCGCGTCGATCAGGCCGGCTGTCTGTGGCGTCAGCGGGCAGTGCAGCGTCACCACGTCCGAAGATGCAAGCAGCTCATCGAGCGCGACATGGCGGGCGCCGAGCGCGGCCTCCTCCGGCGCGCTCAGGGGCGTGCGCTTGCTGTAGAGCAGCGTGCAGCCAAAGCCGGACAGCAGCTGCGCCAGCCGCTGGCCGATGGCGCCGAAGCCGACGATGCCGACGGTCTTGCCCGACAGCGTGAAGGCATCGCGGGGCAGCCGCCCGCCGATCCACTCGCCCTGCTGCAGGCGCGCATGGGCGTGGGCGGCGTGGCGCAGCGCCGCCAGGATCAGGCCGATGGTGAACTCCGCCACCGGCAGAGCGTTGCTGCCCGTGGTGCGCGCCACCGTGATGCCGCAGGCGGCGGCAGCCTCCAGGTCGAGATTGTCGACCCCGACGCCCCATTTGTGCAGCAGCCGGAGCCGCCGGGCGGCCCGCAGGACGTCGCCGCTGACGCCAACCTGGCCGGCGATGGCGAAATCGGCATCGGCGATGATGGCCTGCAGATGGGCGTCGCCGCGGGCGGTGCCATGGTCGAGGACAAACCCCTCGGGCAGCAGCGCCCGCAGCCGGGCTGCGGTGGCAGGTGCGATGGGATCGAGAACCACAATGCGGTGCATGGGGAACCCTAGAGTGCGGTGAAGCGCACGCCGGCGCGCGCCAGACCACCGGCGATCCCCACCGGCGTGCCGTCGGCGCGCCAACAGGCGGCCCCCGTGAGCGTGCCGTCGGCATCGCGGGCGATGGCGTTCATGCCGCCGGCGATGCGCGGCACCCGCATGACGTCGTGGCCCATCGCCGCCAGCGTGTCGGTAACAGCCGGGTCGATGCGATCCTCGACCTCGAGTACCCCGCCCTCGGTCCAGACGCGGGGGGCCTCGACAGCCTCCTGCACGGACATGCCGTGATCGAGAATGTTGACGATGGCCTGCAGCGCCGATGGGAAGATCCGCAGGCCGCCGGGCAGGCCGAGTGCGAACAGCAGCCGACCGTCGCGCTCGGCCATCATCGGCGCCATCGAGGTGAACACCCGCTTGCCGGGCGCGATCGAGAGCGCGTGACCTGGGTGCGGATCGAAATTGTACATGTAGTTATTGGTGAGCATGCCGGTGCCCGGCACCATCAGGCAGGCGCCGAACAGGCCGTTGATGGTTTGAGTCGTCGCCACCACCATGCCGTGCGCATCTGCGACCGTCACATGGGTCGTGTTGGCGGATTCACCGGCGCGCAGGCCGGGGCCCCAGCGCAGGGCGCGGCGGGGGTCGATCCGTGCGCGGCGCTCGGCCGCATAGGCCTTGTCCGTCAGGCGGGCCACCGGCACGTCGACGAAGGCCGGGTCGGCGGTGGCGACGGCCCGGTCAGCGAAGGCGATCTTCAGCACCTCGGCCAGCAGATGGATGGCCTGCGGCGTGGCGAAGCCGCGCGCGGCGACGTCGCAGCCCTCGAGAATGTTCAGCATCTGGACGATGTGGACGCCGGCGGATGCCGGCGGCGGCGGGCCATAGATCGCGGCGCCGCGGTAGCTGCCCACCACGGCCTCGCGCTCAGCCACCCTGTAGGTCGCCAGGTCCCGCTGGTGAACGAGGCCACCACGCGCCGCCAGCGCCTGCGCCAGCGCGTCGCCGAGGGGGCCGGCGTAGAGGGCTTCGGCGCCGTCGCGCGCCACCAGGCGCAGCGTCTGCGCATAGTCGCCCTGCACGAGCCGGTCGCCGGCCCCGAGCGGCGCACCACCTGGCAGGAAGAGCGCCGCCAGCGCAGGGTCCGACGCGAGATCCGCAGCCGTTCCGGCGATACAGTCGGAGAGATAGGGCGTGGCGACGAAACCGCAGTCAGCCAGCCGGATGGCAGGCGCCACGACGTCGGCAAGCGGCATCGTGCCGAACCGCTCCAGCGCAGCGCACCAGCCCGCCAGAGCGCCCGGAACGGCAACAGCCAGGGGTCCCACGGCGTTGTGCCGGCCTTTTGTCTCGCGATAGTCGGGCAGCCCGTCGGAGATCGTCGTGTACATATCAGGCGCGGCAGCGGCCGGCGCGGTGCTGAGGCCGTCGAGGATCACATGGCGCCCGTCCGGCAGCCGCAGATGGGCGATGCCGCCGCCTAGCAGCCCGACCATCATGGGTTCGACGACGGTGAGGGCGAACAGTGCCGCCACGGCGGCATCGACGGCATTGCCGCCGGCCAGCAGCATCTCGCTGCCGGCGGCCGAGGCGAGCGGATGGTTCGCCACCACCATCCCGCGCGAGGCCGTTGCAGGCCGCTTCTCGCAGACGAAGGGCCAGGCCATCCGGGTCAGGCCATGGCCAGGCGCGCAGGGTTGTGCGGCATGTGCATCGCAGGGCTCCGTAAGGTCACGCTGGGCCTGCAGAAGACGACCACGGCAGCGTTGCCGTCAACCCGGGCCACAGATCTGCCCTGACGGGGCGGGTGCCGCGGCCACTGACCGACGGCAGCCCGCCGAGGACGATCACGCGTCCTTGGACTTGCGCTTGCGCGGCGCCTTGCCATTGGTCTCGGCAGCCGCTGCCTCGGGAACCGGCGCTTCGGCGACCGGCTCGGCGACGATGCGGCGCGAATTGCCGAGCCCGATACGCTTGGCGAGTTCCGAGCGCTGCTCCGCATAGGCGGAGGCGACCATCGGATAGTCCGACGGAAGACCCCAGCGAACCCGGTAGTCGGCCGGAGACAACCCGTGCTCGGTGCCGATATGCCGCTTCAGGGACTTGAAGCCCTTGCCGCACTCAAGGCAGTAGACGGTCTCGGGGGTGACCGACTTGCGCACCGGGACCGCGGGCTTGGGAGCCTCGACGGGCGCGGCGGGCACATGGCCGGCCGCTGCAGCGCGCAGGGCGGCGTGGACGCTGGCGATGGCCGCGACGAGTTCGGTTGACGACAGTGTATTGGCGCCCGCGTAAGCCGCCACAACGTCGGCCGTCAGTTCGAGATATTTGGTGTCATCTGTCACGTTGAGGTTCCTTTGCCAGTCAGAAGCAGGTTGAAGCGATAATAGCAGAATGCTGGAGTGCCCGTAAAAAAACCGGAGCCTCAACCGGCAGTCACTAATGGTTACTGATCACAAAATCGAAACAATATTGATTCGAATGCAAGACTCCAGAAAAATCTCATCCGTTTCAGCGCCTTACCGATTTTTTGGCATCGGTCATGCGCGGTAAGGGCACCAACATGTATGAATAATCGCATGATTCGAATCGGCGACAACCCGTTCAGCATCCACGATGTCGCCAGGTTGGCGGTGGGGTCTCGGTCAATCGAACTGAGCGATGCTGCGAAGGCCCGGGTGGTCGCATCGCGACGGATCGTCGAGCGCTATGTCGAGGGCGACGAGCCGATCTACGGCCTCAACACCGGGCTTGGTGGCAATATCGGTCACCGGATCGACAGGGCCGCGATGGCGGCGTTCCAGACCCAGCTGCTGCGCGGCCGGGCCGTCGGCATCGGCCCGCCGCTGCCCGAGACGGTCTGCCGGGCTGCCCTGCTGGCGCGCATCACGGCTGCCGCGACAGGAGGCTCGGGTCTGTCGGCGGGCGCCCTCGACCAGCTGGTCGCGCTGTTCAGCCGGGGCGTGACGCCGGCGATCCCGGCCCGGGGCTCGATCAGCGCCGCCGACCTGTCGCTCGGCGCGCATCTCGGGCTGGTGGTGATCGGCCGGGGCGAGGCGTGGTTCGGCGGGCAGCTGCTGCCGGGCGGCGAGGCGCTTGCGCAGGCCGGCCTCGTGCCGGCGACGCTGGAGCCGAAAGACGGGCTGGCGCTTTGCAGCCACTCGGCCGCCAGCGCTGGCCTCGCCGCCGTGACTCTGTCGACTGTCACGGGACTGCTGCTGACCGCAGCGGCTGTCGCGGCACTGTCGTTCGAGGCCTATGGGGCCAACCCGCACATCTTCGATCCGCGGGTCGCGGCCGCCCGGCCGGCGGCCGGGCAGGCGGATGCGGCGGCGCTGTTCCGGCACCTGCTGGCCGGCTCGCCGCTCCACGACCATCCCCGCAGCGTGCAGGATGCGCTGTCGTTTCGCTGCCTGGCGCCGGTGTTCGGCAGCGCGCTGTCGGCCCTGGCGACAGCCCGCCGCGAGACGGAGATCGAGATCAACCATGCGGGCGACAATCCGCTGGTGCTGCTCGACGACGGCATCATCCTGCCGACGCCGAACTTCCACACACCGGCGCTGGCCGTCGCCTGCGACGCCCTGGCCATCGCCCTCGCTCAACTGGCCGCCGCCGCCGGGCAGCGCGTGGTCAAGCTGATGAACCCGGTCCTGTCGGGACTGCCGCGCTTTCTCTCCCCGATCGGCGGTGCGTCAGCAGGGTTCGTCACCCAGCAGAAGACGGCAGCGGCGCTGTGCGCCGAGATCCGCCAGGCGGCGATGCCGGCGAGCCTCGACGCCATGCCGGTGTCGGATTCGGTCGAGGACCACGCGCCGATGACGTTCCTGGCCATTCGCAAGCTCGCCGGGCAGATCGAGCCGCTGCGGCTTCTGGTCGGGCTGGAGGCGATGGTGGCCGCACAGGCGGCGGAGCTGCGCGAGGAGGGCGCACTCTCGCCGCGCGCCGCGGCCCTGAAGGCACTGGTCCGCACCCTCGTGCCGCGGCTCGACGAGGACCGCGAGACGGGCTGCGACGCGACGGCGATTGCGGATCTGCTGGCCCGCGACCACACCGTCGCGGCGCTCGCCCGCGACCTGCCGGGTGACGACGCGGCTGCCGCACCGTTTCGGGGGCTGGCGCATGACGGCTGAGGCACGCTTCATCGCCAATGCGCGCATGTATGCGGTGACGCCCGCGGTCGAAGAGGTGTGGCGGGCCCTGCTGGCCCGGATCGCGGCGCAGGCGGGCGTAAAGCTTTTCTACGAGGCCTATCCGGCGCCGGCGCCGCTGGAGACGCTATGGGCGCGCAGCGATCTCGGCTGCGTCTTCATGTGCGGCTACCCCATCGCCTGCGGCCTCGCGGCCGTGACGCCGCTGGCCGCACCGGTGCCGTCGGCCGACTGGGCCGGCGGACAGGCGGTCTACCGGTCCGACCTGATCGTGCGCAAGGACGCGCCTTACCAGACGCTGGCAGATACCTTCGGCGGGCGCACCGGCTGGACGGTGGCGCACTCGCATTCCGGGTTCAACGCCTGGCGGCACCATTTGCTGCCGTTCAGGACGGCAGGGCGGCCCCGCCTCTACCGGGAGGCCGTCGGCCCGCTGGTCACCGCGCGGGCGATTCTCGACGCGGTGCGCGACGGCCGGATCGACGTGGGACCACTCGATGCCTACTGGCACGGGCTAATCCGCCGTCATGCCCCCGCGCTGGTGGCCGGCATCCGCATGCTGGACACCACCGCCACCGCGCCAATGCCCGCGCTGGTGGCGTCGCCGGCGCTGCCGGTTGCGGCCGCCGAAAGGCTGCGCACGGCGCTGGCCGAGGCCGGAAGCCAGGACTGGTTCGCACCTTTCGCGGCGGACCTGATGATCAGCGGCTTCGCGCCGGTCAGCGCCGAGAGCTTCGCGCCAACGCTGGCCTGGGACGTGGCGGCCAAAGCCGCCGGCTATCGCGAACCCGCCTGACCGGGTGCCGGCGGGGGATCCCTCCCGGCCAAGAAGGCCTCCACTTCGGCGGCCCGGGGAAGATCCGCGCCGCGGCGCGTGCAGGCGAGCGCCGAGGCGGCGACGGCCTCGACGAGCACAGCATGGGCCAAGGCTGGTGAAAGGTTGCGCAGTGGTTCCGGTGTGAGCATGCCGCGCCGGCCAAGCCCCGCCAGCAGCGTGGCATGGAACCCGTCACCGGCCCCGACCGTGTCGGCGACCGCCACGCTGCGGCCCGGGACCTCGACTGTCGCGCCGCCAAGCCACGCGATGGCACCGGCAGCCCCGCGGGTGATGACCACCAGGGAGGCGCCCTCGGCGCGCCATGCTGCTGCACAGGCGGCGAGGTCCGTCCCGGCCCCATAGGCAAGTGCCACGTCCTCGTCGCTGGCCTTGACGATGGAGGC
>JBEIIL010000084.1:0-17270 GCA_040380755.1 Methylobacteriaceae bacterium
GCGGCATTCCAGACGATCGATGCGCGCTGGGACGGGCTCGACGGCTTCGTCAACCTGGCGGGGTTCATGCTCGGCATGAAGCCGCTGCGCGACGTCGATCCGGATGGGTTCGCCACGGTGGTGGCGGGCAATCTGGGCACGGCGTTCCTGGCCTGCAACGCCGCGCTGCCGCTGCTGCACAAGGGTGTTTCGCCGAGCCTGGTGAATGTTGCGTCGGGGCTGGCCCAGTTCGTCCGGCCCCACTACGGGCCCTACGCAGCGGCCAAGGCCGGCATGATCGCGCTGACCAAGACGCTGGCGCTCGAGCACGCGCCCCATGTGCGCTGCAATGTCGTCTCGCCAGGCGCTGTTGACACCGCCTTCCTGCGCGGCGGCACCGGGCGCTCGGACGAGAACACCGCCTCGACGCTCGACGTGGCGGCCTATTCGGCGATGATCCCGCTCAAGCGGATCGCAGTGACCGAGGACGTCGTCGGCCCGATCCTGTTCCTGCTCGGGCCGGCCAGCGCCTACATGACCGGCCAGTCGCTGTGGGTGAATGGCGGCGCCTACATGCCCTGACGGGGCGAGGGGAGGGACGGGGGCAGCCGACAGCCGGTCAGTCCTCGGCGTTCGCCTTCTCGAAGTTCCACACCTGCTCGAAGCCCATCAGGTGGGTGAAGTCCTTGAAGTTGTAGAGCTCACCCTTGAAGTCGGCGGACGATCCGCGATCATGAAGGTGCTGGTAGACGGCGCGAAGGGCTGCGCCGGCGGCCAGGAACGCCGATCCGGGAAACAGGCCGATCTTGTAGCCGAGCTCCTCGAGCTCCGCCTTACTCAGCACCGGTGTGCTGCCGCCTTCGACCATGTTCGCCAAGAGCGGCTGGTGGAACGACGAAGTGATCTTGCGCATCTCCTCGACGCTTTCGGGCGATTCGATGAAGATGATGTCGGCGCCGGCTTTTGCGAAGGCCTCGCCGCGCCGCAAGGCCTCGTCGAGGCCGTGGGCGGTCCGGGCGTCCGTGCGGGCAATGATCAGGAAGTCCTTCGAGCGGCGCGACTGCACGGCGACCTTGATCTTGTGGGCGGCGTCGGCCAGCGGGATGACCTTGCGGCCAGGCGTATGCCCGCACTTTTTGGGGAATTCCTGGTCCTCGAGCTGGATGCCCGACGCGCCCGCCGCCTCGTAGCCGCGAACCGTGTGCTCGACATTGAGCAGGCCGCCATAGCCCGTGTCGCCATCGGCGATCAGCGGCGTTTTGGTGATGCCGGCGATCATTCCGACCCGGCTCACCATGTCGGTGTAAGTGGCAAGCCCCGCGTCAGGGAGGCCGAGATGGGAGGCCACGGCGCCAAAGCCGGTCATGTAGAGCACATCGAAGCCCATCGCGTCCGCGATGCGCGCCGTGATGCCGTCATATACGCCCGGGGCGACGATGAGCCCGGGCTGCTTCAGCCGTTCGGCGAGGGATTGCGGCATGATGCCTCCTGGACCCTTCAACATGGCAAGAGACTCATTTAGCGACCTTCCAGATGTCCGGACAAGTGCAACCTTTTGCGATTTGCAGGGACAGATGTGCAATCTGTGGGCAGGAGGCTGGATTGCAGGTGTCTGCAGCGGGACAAGCGGTTGCAGCTCGAACCTGATTGTCCGCCCGATTGTGTGGCGATCCGAAGAGGGCTAGCGTCGCTGACCGGACAACTCCCCATGACGACGTCCGCCGGGAGGGCGGGAAGATGGCGGCAACCCTCTACGACAAGGTCTGGGACGAGCATGTCGTCAAGACCTATGCGGACGGCAGTTCGCTGCTCTATGTCGATCGCCATCTGGTGCAGGAGGTGAGCAGTCCTCAGGCCTTCGCCGGGCTGGCGGCGGCCGGCCGCGCCCTGCGCCGGCCCGAGGCGCACCTGGCCGTCGCCGACCACGCGGTGCCCACGACCGGTCGCGGGCGACCGATGCCGGACGGGCTCGCCTCGCGCCAGCTCCGACGCCTCGAGGACAACGCGAAGGCGTCCGCCATGCCCTACATCCCGATGACGGACCGCCGCCATGGCATCGTCCATGTCATCGGCCCCGAGCTTGGCTTTACCCTGCCCGGCGCCACCCTCGTGTGCGGCGATTCGCACACCTGCACGCACGGGGCGCTGGGGGCTCTCGCCTTCGGCATCGGCGCCAGCGAGTGCGAGATGGTGTTCGCCACCCAGTACATCCGCCAGATGCGACAGAAGCGCATGCTGGTCGCGTTCACGGGCCGTCTGCCACTTGGCGTCGAGACCAAGGATGCCGTGCTGGCCTTCATCCGTGCGGTCGGGGTCGGCGGATCGGCCGGCCACGCCATCGAGTATGGCGGCCCCGCCATGGCGGGGTTATCGATCGAGGCGCGCATGACCCTGTGCAACATGGCGGTCGAGGCCGGCAGCCGGGTGGCGATGGTGGCGCCCGACGACGTCACCTTCGCGTATCTGGAGGGGCGGCCCTACGCGCCGGCCGGTGCAGCCTGGGAGCGGGCGCTCGACCACTGGCGTGGGCTGCGCTCGGATCCCGATGCCGTCTTCGACCGGACCGTGACGGTGGACCTGTCGACGGTGGCGCCGCACGTCACCTGGGGTACGACCCCGGAGGAATCCGTGCCGATCGACGGCCGCGTGCCGGATCCCGACGCGGAGGCCGATCCCGCCCGGCGGCTGCGGCTGCAGCGCAGCCTCGACTATATGGGGCTCGCGGCGGGCACGCTTCTGGAGGATGTCGCGGTCGACCGCGTGTTCATCGGCTCCTGCACGAATGCACGGCTGGAGGACCTGCGCGCCGCCGCGCGGGTCGTGGCGGGACGCCACGTCGACCGACGGGTCACCGCGATGGTGGTGCCCGGATCGGCAGCGGTGCGCCTGCAAGCGGAGGTGGAAGGGCTCGACCGGATCTTCCGGGACGCCGGCTTCGAGTGGCGCGAAGCCGGCTGCTCGATGTGCGTGGCGATGAATGATGATCGGCTGCAGCCCGGCGAGCGCTGCGCCTCGACATCGAACCGCAATTTCGAAGGGCGCCAGGGCCGGGGCGGCCGCACTCACCTGATGAGCCCGCCGATGGCGGCAGCAGCGGCCATCTCCGGTCATCTCGCCGACGTCCGGACGATGCTGGCATGATCCCCTTCACCACGCTCGCCGGCATCGCCGCGCCGTTCCCCGATGCCGATGTCGATACCGATATCATCTTCCCGGCGCGGTTCCTGCTGCTGCTCGACAAGGAAGGTTTGGGGAAACATTTGTTCCACGACCGGAGGTGGCGGGAGGACGGCAGCGCGGTGATTGATTTCGTGCTCAACCGGCCGCCCTTCGACCGCGCCCGCATCCTCGTCGCCGGGCCGCGCTTCGGCTCGGGATCAAGCCGGGAGCAGGCGGTGTGGACCTTGGCAGATTTCGGCATCCGCTGCGTCATCGCGCCGAGCTTCGGCGAGATCTTCTTCGCCAACTGCCCCAAGACCGGCGTCCTGCCGGTGATCGCGGGCGCTGCCGACCATGCCGCCCTGATGGAGGCGGCCCGGCGGGGCGAGACCGTGCAGGTCGACCTCGAAACACAGCGTGTGACCTGGCCGGGCGGAAGCTTCGCGTTCGAGGTTGAGGAGCACCGCCGGCGTTCGCTGCTGCAGGGGCTCGACGAGATCGGCATGGTGCTCGCCGACGATACGGCAGACATCGCGGCCTTCGAGCGGCAACGCGCCGCCCGGACGCCCTGGCTCGAGATCACGGGCGGCGCGGGCCGCATCGTTGCGGGAGACGGACCGGCATGACCGAGGACTTGCAGGAGAATTATCGGCGCGCCTACGACAACCGCATCGGCTTCGGCCAGCGGCCGGCGCTGATCCTCATCGACTTCGTCGAGGCCTATTTCGAGCCGACCTGCGATCTCTATGCGGGCATCGAGGACTGCTTCGCCTCGGCCCTGCGGGTGCGGGCCGCAGCACGGGAGGCCGGCGTCCCTGTGATCCTGACCAATGTCGTCTACCACGCCCAGGCGCTGGACGGCGGGCGCTTCTACCAGAAGGCCAAGCCGCTGAAGAACTTCCTGTGCGGCAGCCCGATGGGCGCCTGGCCGAAGGGCCTGACCCCTCACGCTGATGAACTTGTCGTCTCCAAGCAGTATCCCAGCGCCTTCTTCGGCACCTCGCTATCCTCGACACTGACCACCTGGGGCGTCGACAGCCTGATCCTGACGGGGATTACAACCAGTGGTTGTGTGCGGGCCACCTGCGTCGACTGCTGCAGCCATGGCTTCATCCCGATCGTTGTCAGCGACGCCGTCGGCGACCGTCATGCGGCGCCGCATGAGGCCAACCTGTTCGACATGAACGCCAAATATGCCGACGTGGTGTCGGAGGCGGAGATCCTCACCTATCTGGGGGCGCTGCCCGGCCGGGGCTGAGCGGGCTCCTCAGCCTGCCCGCAGCGCCGCGGCGGTGGATTCCGCCAGGTCGTCGTAATGGGCGACGGCGACGGCGGCTCCTGCGGCTGTGAGCGCCTCGCCGAGGCTGGCCGTGTCCGGGTCGCCCTGCCGCAGCACGGCGGCGCAGCCGGACAGCATCGCGGGTTTGAGCGCCGATGCTTCGGCCAGCAGGCGCCGCTCCAGCGCGACGTCGCGGCCCTCCGCCAGCACCCGCGCCTTGAAGGTCGCATGCACCGCCTGGACGTCGACACCGGGGCCAAACAGTCGTGCGTGGCTGGCCTGGCGACGGTCCCAGGGCCGGTAGAGCATTCGATCACGCGCCTCGAACCAGGCTGCCAGGAGATGGCCAGCGTGCCAGTCCAGTGTCGTGAGGGGATCGGGAGCGAGTGGTTCGACCGCGTCGAGGGCCGGCGGATCGACGAGCACGATCCTGCCCGTCGCAGCCGGCCGGCGGGCGGCGAGGCGCAGCGCCAGCAGCGCGCCGGCGCCCCGGCCGGCGAGGTCGAAGCGCGTCACCCCGCAGGCAGCGAGCCCGGCAAGGATGGCATCAGCGACCGCATCGGGGTCCGACGCGGCCGCGCCGGCCAAAGGCGGTGAGACGCCGCATCCCGGCAGGTGGAGCGAAATGACCTGGCGGCGTCCCGCTTCGCGCAGCGCGAGCGCATCCCAGTCGGACGGGCTGCCAGGCAGGTCGGGGAGCAGGACGAGCGGCACGACATCGCCACCGCCGACGCCATAGCAGCGGGCGAGCAGGCCCGGCGCCAGCGCCCGCAGCGTGCCACCCTTCGGGCCTTCCGCCGTGAAGGCTGGCGCAGGTGCACCATCCGCCACCATGCCGGCCACAATCGCCGCGATCCGTTCGGCCAGCACCTGCCGGTCGGGCCCGAGACGTTCGATCGTCATTGTGGCGGGGAGAGGGGGCAGACGGTCGAGATGCGGGTAGAGCAGGTCGTCTTCGCGGCAGAGGAAGCAGACGGGGACCGTCGTCCCCTCCACTTCGGCGAGCCCGTCCATGCGGAAAGCGGCCTCGTAGCCCCGCGCATAGGCCGAGCCAGAGGCGAGAAAATCGCGGATGACGGCGGTCTGTGCCTCCGGGGCAGGCGGATCGCGCAGGATCCGGCTGCCTCGGCCCAGCGCGTACCAGGGGAAGAAGGTGTACTGGTCGCGCACCCGCGACCAGAGCCGGACGACGTGCTGGCCGTCCCAGACCGGCTCGAACTGCACGAAGTACTGGTAGGCGTAGCTGTCCTGCTCCTCGGGCGTGAAGACGGGGTAGCCGTCGAGGACGGCGCCGGTGGCGAAATCCGGGTGCCGCGTGGCGATCGCCATGGCGATGCAGGCGCCGGTATGGGTGCCGTAGACGGGCGCGCGCGTCAACCCCAGGGCGCGCAGCGAGGCGACGACGGCGTCGGCGAAGTCATGGATGGTCGGGCGCGCGATCGGCAGAGGATCGGACTGGCCGAATCCCGGCGAATCCAGCGCAAAGACCGTGAAGTCGGCGGCGAGGCGCCGGGCGAGCGGCACCAGCACGGCGGAACTGCGCGGTGATTCGTGCAGCAGCACGACGGCCGGGCCGCTGCCGGAGCGACGCAGATGCAGCGTGCGGCCATCCACCGCGACGGTCTGGCGGATCTCGTCGGTCATAGGCGGCTCCCGTTCAGGACGGGCGCGGCAGCTCGTCGCGCTGCAGCGCCATGCGGTAGGTGAATTCGGAGGCGATGTGCCAGTTGAAAGACGCCACCATCGTGCCCTTGTCGGAGACGTAGCGGCGCAGCATGAGCAGGGCGATGTCCTGCTGGGAGCGGCCGAGAGCCTGCGCGATCTCGGGCGTCATTCGCTCGGCCCTGATCTCCTGCTCGGCGCTGAGAATAGGTTCGTTGGACCGCTTCTCCATATAGGCGAAGAAAGGCCCGACGCAGCCCGGCAGTTCGGGGACAATCCAGGCCAGCCGCTGCGGAATGTAGGATTTGGTGTAGCAAAACGGCGGCGAGTCGGCTGACGTCGATCGCAGGCCGGTGATGATCGTCCACCGCAAGCCGCGCTTGCCGCCGACCTGGGCGGCCTCGCGGCTGCCGATCGTCGTCTCGTCGATGGCGATGATGCGGAAATGCGTGTCGAGAGCGTACTGGAACAGTTCGCTGAGCGAGCGCAGCGAGAACGAGTAGCCGCCGCTCACCTCGGTGCGCACGACCACGGTTCCTGAGCCCTGGCGGCGCGAGATCAGGCCCATGGCCATCAGCCGGCGCAGGGCCTCGCGGACGGTGTAGCGGCTGACCGCAAACTCGGCGCAGAGGTCGGCCTCGGTCGGCATCAACGATCCGACGGCATAGAGGCCGGACGTGATGCGGGCCTGGAGCACCGCCACGATCTGAAGGTAGCGGGCCGTTTTTTCCGAGTCCAACATGGCCATGATCAGCGACCGTCGATTCCATCCGCATCCCCGCATGTCCCGGTATGGTCGGGACATCAAGGCGGTCGGAAGCGTGCCGGGCGTTTTTCCTTGAATGCGGCGTGGCCTTCACGCGCTTCGGCGGTGCCGGCGTAGAGCTTGACCGCCATGTTGCCGAGATTGGCGATGCCGCGGATGGTCTCGGTCTCGGCGTTGAAGGCGCGCTTGGAAATGGCCAGCGCGGTCGGGCTCAGCCGCAGGATATCCGCGCACCACCGGTCGACCTCGGCGTCGAGGTCGTCGGCGGTGACCACTGCGTTGACGAGGCCCATGGCGAGCGCTTCAGCCGCCGTGTAGCGCCGGCACAGGAACCACATCTCCTTGGCGCGCTTCTGCCCGACCGTGCGGGCCAACAGGAGCGAGCCGAAGCCGGGCTCGACCGAGCCGACGGCGGGGCCGATCTGGCCGAGAATGGCATCGTCAGACGCGATGGTGAGGTCGCACAGCGTGGCCAGGACATTGCCGGCGCCGATGCACCAGCCGCGGACCTTGGCGATTACGGGCTTGGGTGCGTCGCGAATGATCGTATGCAGCTCCTCGACCGGCAGGCCGACCGTTCCGCGCCCATCATAGTCGCCGTCGCGGGCGCCCTGGTCGCCGCCCGAGCAGAAGGCCTTGCGACCGGCCCCGGTGAGGATGATGACGCCGATCCGATCGTCCCAGGCGGCGGCGTTGAAGGCGTCGATGAGCTCCTCGCAGGTGCGGGCGCGGATGGCGTTGTGGATCTTCGGCCGGTTGAGGGTGATCGTCGCGACCCCGTCGGCGACCTCGAACAGAATGTCCTTAAAGGCCATAGTCACCCCGCCATCTCAGCCTGCCGGCCCGGAACGGCCGACATGGGCATCGCGCAGCTCCCGCTTCAGCACCTTGCCGCCGGCATTGCGCGGCAGCGCGTCCACCAGCTGCACGTCGGCCACCCGCTCGTGCTTGCCGACACGGGCGTTGATCCAGTCGCGCAGGGCGCCGGGGTCGACGCTCCCGGACCCGGGGCGGGGCACGACGAAGGCCAGCGGCGTCTCGCCCCATTTCTCGTGCGGAACCCCGACCACCGCGACCTCGAGCACGGCGGCGTTCTGCACCGCGACCCGCTCGATGTCGGCTGGAAAGACATTGTAGCCGCCGGACACCAACATGTCCTTCTTGCGGTCGACGAGGTGCAAGAACCCGTCCGCGTCGAAGCGCCCGATATCGCCGGAGCGCAGGAAGGTCCGGCCGCTGACAGGCTCGTGCCAGATCGCCTCGCGGGTGGAGTCGGGCCGGCGGTTGTAGCCCTTCATCAGCATCGGCCCGTAGCCGACGATCTCGCCCTTCTCGCCGGCCGGCAGCTCCCGGTCGTCGTCACCGAGGATGCGGATGTCGTAGCCGATCATCGGCTTGCCGACGGACTCGATATGGGCCTCGGCGTCGTGCGGGGCGAGGAACAGGATCAGCCCCTCGGTCAGCCCGTAGATCTCGCAGAAGGCGTGGGGGAAGCGGGCCATCAATCGCCGCTTCAGCGGCAGCGGCATGGCCGAGCCAACGGTGCACAGGCACTCGATCGCCGCGAGGTCGGCCGTCTCTGCATGCCCGTGGTCAAGCAGCATCCGCAGCATGGCCGGCACCAGGATGCTGTGGCTGACGCGCCAACGCACCATGAGCGACAGGGCCTCCCGCGCGTCGAACCGGCGGATGGGAACGGCCGTCCCGCCGACGAAAAAGGCCAGCGTCAGCAGCGTCCAGGTGGTGTTCGAATAGAGCGCCGTGCCGCTGAACACGACGGCGCGCGCGTCGAAGCGCATCTCGACCGCCAGCATCCAGCAATTGGCGAGCCGGCCGCCATGGGTGAGGACGATGCCCTTGGGCACACCCGTGGTGCCGGACGAGTAGATCACGACGAAGTCGTCGTCGGCCTCGAGACGCGGGAAGGGCTGCGGCGGCAGGGCCTCCCCCTCGGCGACCGCGGCGTTGAAGTCGATCCAACCGGGCGGCGTGTCGCCGATATGCAGCCGGATCGCCGGCATTCCGGCACCGGCCGCGCCGGCGGCCTCGGCCAGCATCGGAGCAAACGCATCGTCGCAGACAATGACGGTGGCGCCGCTGTCCGCGATCATGCGGCCCAAAGCGTCCGGGCTCGCCATTCCCGAAAGGGAGGCAACGCCCGCGCCGGCGCGAAGGGCGCCGAACTGGGCGACGATGGACTGCGTCGTCGGCTCGGCGAGGACGGCAACCCGGTTGCCGCGTCCCACACCGTTGGCCTGCAGCCAGCGGGCGAAGCCGGTCACCGCATGCGCGAAAGCTACCCAGGTCAGCGTCGCGTCGGCGCAGACCAGCGCGAACTTTCCCGGGGTGTTGCGTGCATGGACCTCGATGATGTCTGGAAGGAAAACGCTGGGGGCGTCGAAGCGGGCGTCGCTCATGGCGCCGAACCGTGGGATCGCCGCAGCCCGAAGAGTGGGGGCCGCGGGGCCATGGTGCCCGTCAAGGCTGTCGCGTTCCCGTCCGGCAGGCGCTTGCGCGGCATCAACCTTCTCCCCGCTGCGGGCCCGTTGAATCAGGTTGACGGCCCCTGACAAGCAAGTCAACCTTGTCCGGACAAATTGTTCGAAAGGCGGGTGCCGTGGGTGCCATCGATATTGTCGTCAACCTCCATACGGAGCAGGAGGTCCGCAATGGCCAGACCGGCATTGACGAGCACTTCAAGTCGCAGGTCCGCATGGCGCCTGAGATGCGCGACGGCTGCTCGGTCGAGTCCTACATCGGCAAGATGGACCGGGCCGGGATCGACCGTTCCATACTGATCGGCGTGCGGGCCGGCGACCTCAACGTGAAGGGCTCGTTCGAGATCCCGTATTCGCGGGTCGCGGAGGTCTGCGCTGCCCATCCCGACCGCTTCTCCGGGCTCGCCGGTCTTGACCCTTATCGCGGCATGCAGGGGCTGCGCGACCTCGAGCATGCGGTGAAGGAACTCGGCTTTGTCGGCGCGCACTTCTACCCGCACTGGTTCGGACTGCCGCCCGACCATGCGAAGTGGTACCCGTACTACGCCAAGTGCTGCGAGCTCGACATTCCGGTCATGCTGCAGGTCGGGCACAACCTGATCTATTCGCGCGAGCGTCGCCTGCCGAGCGTCGGCAAGCCGATCTGCCTCGACCAGGTCGCCATCGATTTCCCCGAGCTGAAAATCCTCGGCATCCATATCGGCGTGCCGTGGACCGACGAGATGATCTCGATGGCGTGGAAGCACGAGAACGTCTTCATCGGGGTGGATGCCTACGCGCCCAAGCACTGGCCCGCCTCGCTGGTCCACTACCTGAACAGCTACGGCCGCCACAAGGTGCTGTTCGGCACGGACTGGCCGGTCATCGATCCAGAGCGCGCGGTTCGCGAGATCGATGACCTGGCGCTGCGACCGGAGACGATGAGCGCCCTGATGCGCGACAATGCGCTGAAGGTCTTCACCAAATTGCCCGAAGCGAAGGCCGGGGCGCACACCTAGCCCGCCAGGGCAGGGATACCGGGACGTCAGGAGAGGGAAAAGACATGAACCGCAGGACGACTTTGGCCATCGCAGTCGCGGCGTCGCTCGCCGCCATTGCCGCTTCGCCGGCGCGCGCCCAGGAGGAGATCATCCTTGGCGCGACGGTGCCGATCACCGGCAATTTTGCCGCGACGGGCATCAATTACTACAACTCGCTGCGCATGGCGCAGGACGACATCAATGCCGCTGGCGGCATAGGTGGCAAGAAGGTGAAGATCATCTTCGAGGATTCGCAGTCGACGAACAGCACGGCAGTGAACGCTCTCGTCAAGCTGGTACGGCAGAGCAAGCCGTCGCTGATCTTCCTGAACAGCCTGTCGGTGCAGATCCTCGCCCAGGAGCAGGAGATCGCGAAGTCGGCGGTGCCGGTGCTCTACTCCGGCGCGCTCGTCGCGCTGCAGGAGAAGGGCAACCCGATGATGTTCCGCATCCGGCCTGCAGACAACGTGCAGGCGGGTGTGATCGCCAAGGGCCTCGCGGACGTCGTCAAGTCCAAGAAGCCTGCCATCATCCACATGCAGGACGAGTACGGCGCCGGAACCGCCAAGCTGCTGGAGGCCGAACTGGCCAAGCTCGGCCTGTCCTTCGTCGCCAAGGAGACGTTCTCGCCGCGCGACAACGACTTCTCGGCCCAGTTGCTGAACATCAAGAATTCGGGCGCCGACGCGGTCGTCTGCGTGACCTACAACCGTGATGGCGCGCTCATCGTCAAGCAGCGCCGGTCGCTCGGCATCGATATCCCGTTCCTGTGCACCACCGCGATGTTCGCGGCCACGACGCTGGACCTTGTCGAGCCCGAGGACCTCAAGAACGTCTACGCCGCCGGCGACGTCGTGCTCGAGACGAACAACGACAAGAGCAAGGACTTCGTGAAGCGCTATAACGAGCGCTGGGGTTTCAAGCCCGACCCGTATGGCGCAGCCTATTACGACGCGATGTGGATGGTGGTGGACGCCATCAAGGCCAACGGCACTGATCCCGCCAAGCTGCAGGAATACTTCGCCAACCTGCAGCCCTGGCAGGGCACCGCTCAGCTTTATTCGAACCAGAAGAATGGCACCAACAACCTCGCGCACAGCGCGGTTCTGGTGAAATTCAAGCCGGGTACGAAGGATTTCGAGCAGGTCGTCAGCAACACCGGCAAGTGATGCGGCGTTGATCTGATCCGGCGATCCGAGAACACGGCAGCGATGACCGCGCAAATCATCCAGCTCGCCCTGAACGCACTTGCGGCGGGCTGTATCTATGCGGTGGTCGCGCTGTCGGTGGAGATCGCCTACGAATCGACCGGGGTGGTCAATTTCGCCGCCGGGCAGCTTGTCACCGCGGGGGCCCTGATCGGGCTCTCCGCGGTGGCCTTCACCAAGGCGAATTTCCTGCCGGCCTACCTGCTCGTGCTGGTGGGCATGTCGCTGATCGGCCTCATGTTCCTGATTTTCGTCTACCTGCCGCTGCGGCGACAATCGGTTCTGACCATCGTCATCGGCACGGTGGGCGTCGGCATCTTCATCCAGAACGTCATGCTGATGACCTGGGGCCCGCTGCCCAAGAGCGTACGCTCTCCCATGGGAAGCGGGGCCTTAAAGTTCGGCGACGTCAGCGTCTCGCTGCACGTGCTCTACGTCATCGCCGTCACGGCCGTCCTCATCGTCGCGATGTATCTCCTGCTCTACCGGTCCTCCGTCGGCCGGCAGTTCCGCGCCATGGCGCAGGATCCCGAAGCCGCAACGCTGATGGGCATCCGGGTGAAGGCGCTCTATGCCTTCAACTGGATCCTGGTCTGCGTGCTGGCCGGCTTCGCCGGACTGCTGTTCGCGCCAATGTGGCTCGTCGATGTGACATCGGGCGACAATCTCGGCCTGAAGGCGTTCGCGGCGATCATGATCGGCGGCTTCGGCAGTGTGCCAGGCGCCATCCTTGGCGGCATTATTGTTGGCGCCATCGAGATCTTCGGCGCGTTCTACATCTCCTCGAACTTCAAGGATGCGCTCGTCTTCGCGTCGATGTTCCTGTTCCTGCTCGTCCGGCCCCAGGGCATCTTCGGCGAGCGCATCGCCGACCGGGCGTGAGGGCCGGCATGCGCCACGCCCAGCTGATCGGAGCCATCCTGGCCGTCGTCGCCGCGCTGGTCGCCCCGCGCCTGCTGTCTGAGTTCAACCTCCGGCTCGCGACGCTGTCGCTGCACACCTCCATCGCGGTGATCGGCCTGTGCATCGCCTTCGGGTGGACCGGCCTGCTGCATCTCGGGCAGGCGGCCTTCATCGGCATCGGGGCCTATGCGACGGCGATCCTCAGCACCCAGCTGGGGCTGGGCTTCTGGACGACGATGCCGGTGGCGCTCGTTGCTTCGGGACTTGTGGCGCTGTGTATCGCCGTGCCGATGCTGCGCCTGCGCGGCCACTACCTGGCGCTCGCCGTGCTCGGCTTCAACGTCACCTTCGAGATCGTCGCCCGCAACTGGACCAAGCTCACCGGCGGGTTCGACGGAATCACCGACATCCCGCCGGTGCTGTTCTTCGGTATCGAGATCAATGACGACCGCAGCTACTACTATCTATGCCTCGGCTTCGTCATCGTCTGCGCGCTGTTTGCCCTGGCGTTGCGCCACTCCCGCTACGGCCGCGCCATGATCGCGATCCGAGATGACGAACTCGCGGCGGGAACGTCGAGCGTCTCGGTGACGCGCATGAAGGTGCTGGCCTTCGTGCTGGCCAGCATGCTGGCCGGCCTGAGCGGCGCCCTCTATGCCCACCACGCCACGTTCATCGCTCCACAGGACTTCGAGTTCGCGAAGTCCGTGACGATCCTGGTGATGCTGATCCTGGGTGGCGAGCTCTCGATCGCCGGCGCCATCCTCGGCACGGTGATCATCACCTTCCTGCCGGAGTGGCTGCGCTTCCTTGGCGACTACTACCAGGCGGTGTTTGGCCTGCTCGTGCTGGTGATCCTGATTGTCATGCCCAACGGAATCGTCGGGAAGGTCAAGCAACTCTGGCCGAAACTGACGGGGCGGAAGACCCATGTCTGAGACCGGCGCCCCCGACACCATCCTCAGCGTGCGCGCGCTGACCCGCCGCTTCGGCGGCCTGCTGGCCGTCAACAGCGTCGACCTCGACCTGCCGCGCGGCCAGGTGCTGGCGCTGATCGGACCCAACGGCGCTGGCAAGAGTACCTTTGTCAACCTGCTCACCGGCGTCTACGCCAAGACGTCAGGCAGCGTGCAGCTAGAGGGTCGCGAACTCACCGGCCTGTCGCCGAGTGCGATCGCGCGCGCCGGGCTGGTGCGGACCTTCCAGAATGGCCGGCTGTTCTCGCGGCTGACCGTGATCGAAAACGTCATGACGGGCGCTGACGGGCGCTCGCGCGTCAACCTGTTCGACGCCGTGGCCCGCACGCCGCGGTTCCGCGAAGAGGAGCGCGGTGTGCGCGAGCAGGCGCTGACCCTGCTCGGCGAGCTGCGCCTCGAAGGGGATGCCGAACGCCGGGTTGGTGAGCTGCCCTACGGCCGGCAGCGCAAGCTTGAAATCGCCCGCGCGCTGATCCTGCAGCCGCGCATCCTGCTGCTTGACGAGCCGGCGGCCGGGCTCAATTCGGGCGAGGTGGAGGACCTCATCTCCTATGTGTCGGTGCTGCGCGGGCGGGGGCTGAGCATCCTGCTGATCGAACACAATATGGGCCTGGTCATGCGGCTCGCCGACCGCGTCGCGGTGATCAATTTCGGCGAGAAGATCGCCGAGGGAACCCCCGCGGAGGTGCGCAACGACGAGCGCGTCATCGAGGCCTATCTGGGCCGGAAGGCGAGCCATGCTGCGCATTGAGGGCCTGAGCGTCACCTATGGGGCCGTCAAGGCGCTCGACGGCGTCAGCCTTGCCGTGAAGCAGGCCGAATGCGTCGCGCTGCTCGGCGCCAACGGCGCCGGCAAGACGACCATGCTGCGGGCGATCTCCGGCCTGGTTCGCCCGACGGCCGGGTCTGTCGTGCTGGATGGCAAGCCCATCGACCGCATGGCGCCGGAGAACCGGGTCCGGGCCGGGCTGTGCCACGTACCGGAGCGCCGCCGCATCTTCCCCGGCCTCACCGTGCTGGAGAATCTCGAGGTCGCTACCGCCCCCTGGCGCCGGTTCAACGGCTCGATTGCCGCCGAGCTCGACCAGGTGTTCGACCTGTTCCCGCGCCTGCGGGAACGGCGACCCCAGTATGGCTGGTCGCTGTCGGGCGGCGAGCAGCAGATGCTGGCCATCGGCCGCGCGCTGATGTCGAAGCCGCGCGTCATCCTGCTCGACGAGCCGTCGCTCGGCCTTGCGCCGCTGCTGGCCGAGGAGGTCTATGTCCGTCTGTCGCAGATCAGCCGGAGCGGCGTGACCATGCTGCTGGTCGAGCAGAACACCGCGATGGCGCTCTCCGTCGCGTCGCGCGGCTATGTGCTCGAGCATGGCCACGTCGTGCTGGAAGGCGACAGCGAGGCGCTGATGACCAACCCGCGCGTCAAGGAAGCCTATCTCGGGGCGTGAGCGCGGGATCACCGTCCCGCGCGCGCAGGAGGACGTGATGGATTTCGCCCTGACGCCCGAGCAGACTGCGCTGCAAGACAGCATCGACGCCTTCATGGCCGATCGCTACCCGCCCGACGTGGTGCGCCGCTTCGACCGCGACGCCGAGACACCGACCCACCTGCTGAAGGGCTTCGGCGCGCTTGGCCTGCTCGGTGCCCCGTTTCCGGAGCGCTACGGCGGGTCGGAGAGTGACTGGATCACCGTGACGGTGATCCAGGAGCGGCTGGGTTTCCATGCGTCGATCGCGGCGGCGCTCTACAGCATCACCGTCGATTTCGGCGGGATGTCGATCCTCACCTACGGCACAGACGAGCAGAAAGAGCGCCTGCTGCCGGCGCTGGTCGCCGGCGAGCTGGGCTTTGCCCTGGCGCTCACCGAACCGGAGGCCGGCACCGATGCTGCCGCGATGCGAACCTCCGCCAGCAAGGTCGACGGCGGCTGGCGCATCAAGGGCCGCAAGACATGGATCAGCTGTGCCGACACGGTCGACTGGCTGGTCGTTCCCTGCCGAACCCGCAAGGGCAGCGACGGCTCGGACGGCATCTCGATCCTGCTCGTGCCCCGGACGGCGCCGGGCATCGCCATGACGAAGCTACCGAAGGTCGGCAATCACGCGCTGACGTCGTGGGACATCGCCTTCGACGACGTGTTCACCGGCGACGCCAACCTGATGGGCCCGCAGGACGGCGGGTTCCGCTGCCTGATGTCGACGCTGGCCTACAGCCGCGCCGGCCAGGCCGCCAATGCCATCGGCCAGGCCCAGGCTGCCCTGGACATGGCGGCGCGGCACATCAAGGAACGCCGGCAGTTCGGGGCGCCGCTGTCGCGCTTCCAGGTGCTGCGGCACCGCATCGTCGACATGCAGATGCGCATCGATCAGGCGCGCCTCATGCTCTACCGGCTGGCCTGGAAGATCGGGCGGGGTGAGCGCTGCCGAATCGAGTCGGCCCAGGCCAAGATCCTTGCCTCGGAGTGCCTGCAGTATGTCAGCCACCACGGCATGCAGATGCTGGCCAGCGCCGGCTATGCGGTGGAAAGCGACATGAACCGCTACTGGCGCGACGGGCGCCTGCTGACCTTCGGTGAAGGGGCCAACGAGATGCTGCGCGACCTCATCGCACGGGAGATGGACCTGTGATCACCGCCAATGTTTCCGACTTCCTTTCGATGAATGCCGGCCGCCGGCCCGAGAAGGTGGCGCTGATCGAGCGTGACCGTCGCATGTCCTATGCGGAGCTGGACCGCGCTCATCTGGCTGTCGCCGCGGCGCTCCAGGGCCTGGGCCTCGGACGGGGCGAGATCGTCGGCATCGCCATGCGCGACGGCATCGACTACGTGGTGACGATGATGGCTGCCTTCCGGCTCGGCATCGTGGTGCTGCCGATGGACTCGCGCTGGACCGAGGCGGAACAGGCCAATGTCGCGCGCTTCTTCGGTGCCAGGACGGTGATCATGAGCCATGCCGGCACGCTCCTTGTTGGCGACAGCCCGGCCATCGCGTTCGACCCCGCCTGGACGGAGGCAGAGACGGGTGGGCTTCGCCTGCCGGAGGACTTCAGCGCCGACGAGCCGCTGGTGCTGTCGCTGTCGTCAGGCACGACGGGCATCCCCAAGGGACCGATGATCAGCCATCGGCACTACATGCTGCGCATGTACACGGAGTGGCTGGCGCTGGGGTACCTGCAGACCGACGTGAACCTGTGCGCCACGCCGCTGTATTTCGGCGGCGGTCGGTACTTCACCATGGCCTACCTGATGGCCGGCGCGACGGTGGTGATCAATTCGCCGCCCTACGAGATCGACGAGCTGGCGGAGGTCGTCGCGCGCCACGCGGTCAGCACCACCTTCCTGGTGCCGACGCTGCTGCGCCGCATCGCGGCCGCGCCGCCGCGTGTGCGGGCACCGTTCCAGGCGTTGCGCTTCGTCATCTCGTCGGGCTCGGCACTGCATCCGAGCGAGGCGGCGGAGCTGTCCGAGAAGGTCAACGCCTGCATCATCAACCACTACGCGTCGACCGAGGGCGGCTCGGTGTCGATGCACAATCCGACGGTCGATGGCCCGGCCAATGGTTCCGTTGGTCGCTCGGTGCTCGGCTCGCAGCTGCAGATCGCCGACGAGCGGGACAATCCGCTGCCGCAGGGCGCCACCGGCCTCATCCGTCACAAGGCCCCCTGGCACCCGGCGGGCTTCTACAACAGCCCGGAGGAATCGAAGCGCGCCTTCCGCAAGGGCTGGTACTATCCCGGCGACATCGGCCACATTGACGAAAGGGGCTACCTGTTCATCACCGGCCGCGCCAAGGACATGATCATCCGCGGCGGCATCAACATCTA
>JBEIIL010000085.1:0-17261 GCA_040380755.1 Methylobacteriaceae bacterium
CTTGCGCAAAAATGAAGATGTCCGGCTGATGACGAGATTTCGCAACTCCGACGCGAGATTTCACCCTGCAAACCCATGCACTTAGAAACTGACGAGTGTGAATTTGCGTTTGTAAACTTCTATCTTGAAGACCGATGGAAACGACGCGCAATCCGGTCGCCTTTGCGCGCGGCCTGATCTGTGGCACCACCGCCGCAGCAAACCGGCGGGAGCCCAGACATGTCAGAGATGGCTGCCAGACAGGTCGAAGCCGCCATTACCGGCCGCCGCGCAATTCGCGGCTTCCTGCCCGATCCCGTGCCGCGCGCGACGGTCGAGCATCTCCTCGACGTTTCGGCCCGCGCACCCAGCGGCACCAACATGCAGCCCTGGCGCGGCTACGCTCTGGCAGGGCCCGCGTTGCAGCGCTTTGTCGCCCGCATGCTGTCGGCGCATGACGACACCGCCACACCGCGCAAGGCCGAGTACCGCTATTATCCCGATGCGTTCTTCGAGCCCTATCAGTCCCGGCGCCGCAAGGTCGGCTGGGATTTGTACGGCCTGCTCGGCATCGCCCGCGGCGACACGGCGCGCATGCATGCCCAGCATGCGCGGAATTTCTCGTTCTTCGGTGCCCCAGTCGGCATCATTTTCACCATTGACCGACGCCTCGAGATCGGCTCGTGGCTGGACTATGGAATGTTCCTGCAGAACTTCATGATCGCCGCGCGCGCCCACGACCTCGACACCTGTGCGCAGGCCGCTTTCGCCGCCTTCCACGACGAGATCCGCGACGAGCTGTCGATCCCGCCCGAGGAGGTCGTGGTCTGCGGCATGGCGCTGGGCAAGGCCGACCCCGACGAGCCGGCGAACGCGCTCGTCACGACGCGCGAGCCGGCCGCGACCTTCACGCGCTTCGACGGCTTCTGACCCCGCCCCGCGACCGGCGGAGCCGGTTGGCGGCGGGCGAGGAACGCAGTGGCGATCATCAGCTGCAACGGCCCGCGAGCCGCCCGTCCACGATCCGCGCGGCTCGTGACACGACCAGGGTCGCAACGCAGTAGCGGATTGATGGCCGCCTGGATCATCGCCGTATCGGAGTGGTCAACGAACATCACGACGGGCCGCGGCACCGCGCGGCTCACCTGGAACATCTGCTCGAGCACGTCATGGCTCGGGCTTTCCAGGTCGATGACGATCACATCGGGATCCAGCACCACGATCCGTTCCATGACGCGCTCGATGCCGTCCAGATGCACGATATCCCGGTAGCCTGCCGCCGCCAGCCCCTCCTCGAGGATCGCACGACGAACAGGTCTCGGATCCATGATCACGATCCGGGTCGCGCGGTCTGCAGGGGACGGCTCGGCTTTCATGACTGTCCGATCGAGGCAAGCTTCGCGCCATCACGCGGTCGCCGCTATGCTCATGCTGTTCGCGAATCGGGAGGATTGCGTGGCCGAGCAGTCAACAGGGACCCTGGCCCGGACGGTCCCTTCGGAGACTGTCAACCCGGCCACGCCGGTGACGGCACAGAGTCCGGCTGCGCCGTCGGCAAAGCAACTGGAGGCGCTGTTGCGCCTTGCCCACCGGGAGCAGGCCGAAGGCCGGTTTGGTACGGCCATCGCCCTGTACAGGTTCGCGCTTGCCCTGCAGCCAGACCACCTCGAGGCGGCCGGGCATCTCGCGCGCGCGCTTTTCTGCACCGAGGACTGGACCGCCGCCTGGGCGGCCTTCGAGGTGCGGTTCCGGCTGATGAAGGACCCGCCACGCGTTACCGGCCGGGCACCCGACGGCGAGGTCCGGCCAGTGACGCGCTGGACCGAGGGGCCGCCTCCCGCACGGCTGCTGGTGATGAGCGAGCAGGGCCTTGGCGACACGCTACAGTTTGCGCGCTTCCTGCCGCGGCTGGCCGATGCCGGCATCCGCGCGGCGGTCGTCGCCGATCCCCGCCTGTTCGCGCTGCTGCGGACCCTGCCAGGCCGCTTCGACCTGCTTCCCAGCGACAAGCCGGGAACCGTCCAAGGCATCGACGCCTGGGCGCCGATGCTCGATCTGCCGCGGCTCCTCGGCATCGGTCCCGACCGCTTCGCCGAGCCGATGCCCTATCTGCGCGCCGATCCCGACCGCATCGCCCGCTGGCGCGAGCGGATCGGTGTGCATGGCCTGCGTGTCGGCATCGCCTGGCAGGGCAACCCCAAGGCCCCGGTCGATACCCGCCGCTCGGCGCCGCTGGCCGCCTTCGCGCCGCTGGCGGCCATCGCGGGGATCCGCCTCATCAGCCTGCAGCGCGGGCCCGGCGAGGAGCAGATCGCCGACGTCGCGTTCGCCGACCGGATCGAGACGCTCGGGCCGTCCTTCGACGACGGCCCGGACGCCTTTGCCGACACGGCCGCGATCCTGCACGTCCTGGATGCGGTCGTGACCGTGGATACGGCCCTGGTCCATGTCGCCGGCGCCCTCGGCCGACCCGCCCACCTTCTGCTGCAATGGGGCTGGGCCGACTGGCGCTGGGCTGCACGGCCCGACGACACGCCCTGGTATCCGAGTGTGAGATTGCACCGCCAGCACCGGGCGGGCGACTGGGACCCCGCCGTCCTCTCGGCCTGCGCCGCATTGGCCCCGCCCACTGCGCCGGCCCGCCGCATGGTCGCGACCCCGATCGGGGTGGGCGAGCTCATCGACAAGCTGACGATCCTCGACATCAAGGCCGAGAAAATCCGCGATCCGGAGCGGCGCGGCAATGTGCTGCACGAGCGGAGACTGTTGGCCGAAGCAGTGCAGGATCTGGCCCTCGATCCGGCGGCGACCGGCGACCTTGTTGCCCGTCTGGCCACGGTGAACCGGGAGCTATGGGAGGTCGAGGACGCACTGCGGCTGTGCGAGAAGGCCGGCCGTTTCGATGACGCATTCGTCGCGCTGGCCCGCAGTGTCTACCGGCTGAATGATGAGCGCGCCGCCTTGAAGCGCAGCCTCAACCACGTCACGGGCTCGGATGTCGTCGAGGAGAAATCCTACGCCTGAGCGGCTGGCGCTTCGACAGCCACGGCCTCGACCTGCGCCGCCACCTGCGCCGCCTCCTGCGCCGCCTTGGCGGTCTGGCTGGCCGCCTCGGACTTGCTCGGCATGAGCATCGGGCCGGTGGGCACGTCGGTCGGGCTGTCGAGAACGTTCTGGACCGCCTCGGCCGGCAGCAGCTCCGACCAGCGCAGTCCGTAGCCCTTGGGCGAAACGTTGACGATCACAGCCGGGTATTCGCGATCGAGGAACCGCACCAGCACTGGCATGTTGCGGCGGTCCAGGATGTAGGTCGATGCCTCGCGGAACAGTGCGCCGCCGCGCGAGATTTCGACCAGGAGACCGTCGATCTGGAACGTCTTTTCGGGCATGAAAAGATGCGCCATCAGCATGCAGTCATGGCGCGCGAAGGCCCTGTTGCCGGCGTTCGGGCGGCGCATCAGAAACTGGAACTTCGAAAGCATGGCGGGGTCCTGGTTCAGTTCTTGTGGCCGTCGGCGATCCGCCGCAGCCGCTCGATCATCTGGTTCGTGTCGCCATCCGTTCCGGTCGCCGCGAGGGCTACGGCCTCGGCCTCGTCGTCTTCGGCGGCCAGCTCGGACGGGCTCTTCTTCTCCGCGATCGCGTCGCGCAGAATGTCCGAATAGGAGACGAACACCGTCTCGATCGACCGCGAAATATCCATCAGGCTGTTCTCGAGCCGGTCTTCGAGTGAACGGCCGACCAGCCGGAACTCGTCCGCGAGATCGGCTCCGTTCTCGGCCCGCTGCGCCAGGCGACCGAGCGCGTCCTGTTGCGATGCGATGGTAGAAATGCCCTGGCTGAGCACGGCGGTGTTCTGGGACAGGCGCTCGGCTAGCGGCATGAAGCCGGCCGCCATCGCATCCCGCAACGCTGCCACCATGACGTCGGAGGGTGCCTGGGCCGCAACCGCCTTAGCCAGACGCTGGGTTTCGATGGCGAGTTCGCGCTGGAACGCGGCGATCCGCTCGACGGCATCAAGCTGTGCCGCATGCCGGTCGGCCGTCGCGGCCTCAAGTTCAGTCCGGTCGGCGATGCGGGCGTCCTCGGAGCCGCGGACCCGCTGGTCGACACTATGCTGATGCGCGGCCAGGGCCGCCAGCACATCCGAATGGGCCCGCTGGCCGTCGCGCATCGCCTCGGCCATGCGGCCGACGCGCTCGATGGCGCGGTCCTCAAGGCTGCGCGCCCGCATTTCGAGCGCCGACTGGCCCGTCTGCAGCGCCATCAGGATCTCGTCGGTGCTGGCCCGGTTCAACCGAGCGGTGTCGAGACCCTGCTCGAAGCCGTTCTTCATCGTGGTCGACAGCGACGTCATGGCGCCCACCATGTCGGTGCGCAGGGCTGTCACCATCGCCTGGATCTCGTCGGTCCGCATCAGGCTTTCGCGGATCGCGATCTGTTCGCCGGCGAGACGCTCCAGGCGCTGCGACGCACTCGCCAGAATCTTGTTCTGCGCGTCCTGCTGTTCGGCCAGGCGGCGGACATCTGTCGCCGCGCTGCGGAAGCTCTCGCTCGTACGCCGCAGATGGGTGAGGACGCTGACCGCGAGTCCGCCGAAATCGCCGGGCGACACCACCCCGTTCCAGGCTGCGAAGCTGGCCGGCATGCGCTCGAGATCCGGCGCGGCCTGCGCCTGCGCTTCCTCACGGTCGTTCTCGATCTGCACGATCGACGCGAGCCAGCTCTCGAACTGTTCCGTGACGACGTGGATGGCCGAGCTCAGGATGCGGTTGCAGAGGCCGACGATGAGTGACGCGCCCAACCCGAACAGCGAGGCCGAGAAGCCCTGGGCCATACCCACCAGCGGCGCTTCGAGGTCCTTGATGAGCTGCTTCATCGATTCAGCGCTGGCGGAATCACCCTTCGCCAGACCGCCAATGATGCCGCCGACCGAGCCCACCATTTCCATGAGGCCGATGAAGGTACCGATCAGGCCCAGGAACACGCCGAGGCCCGACAGATAGGCGATCAGCGAGCGTTGCCCGGCAATGCGCACCTCGATGGCGTTGACGAGGTTCTGCATGGTCGAGAGCGAGATGCGCATGTGCTTGGTGCGCAGCAGCTCCTCGATCACCAGGTCATAGGCATGGCCAAGAATATAGGGCCGACGGAAGGTCTGGCCCGGCTTGAGGCAGCGCTGCAGCCGCCACATGAGGTGATCGCGCCCCTGGTCGCGCGCCGTCACGGTGTCGCGATAGACCTCCTGCAGCGCGCTGAACGCCACGACCTCGTTGCCAAGCTTCCGAACGCCGTTGAAGCAGAGATACAGACCCAGGATCAGCACGCCAACGATCGCGCCGTTCAAATAGATGTTGTGCAGCACGCCTTCGACGATGAAGTGGCGCTGCCAGGCGATCATTCCGATCAGCGCGGCTGTAATGCCAATGAGGCGGTACAGCTGATTGCGGATCTGCTTCTTCATGCCTTCCATGGACGGCGGCCCTCGACCGGCACG
This sequence comes from Methylobacteriaceae bacterium, assembly GCA_040380755.1. Taxonomy (GTDB): domain Bacteria; phylum Pseudomonadota; class Alphaproteobacteria; order Rhizobiales; family Beijerinckiaceae; genus Alsobacter. The sequence continues at coordinate 5,477 of JBEIIL010000085.1, forward strand.
TGCAGTACCGATGTGATATTCGGGAAGAGTAACGGAAAAGGCGTAAAGATGTCGTTAAGCTTGCTAATTAGTTGACGAGATGGAGACGTCGTTGTTGCGCGAAGGGTCCGACACGTCTTCGACGAAGACGGTGACCCGGTCCGCCGGAATGCCGCTTTCGATCAGCTGTTTGCGGACAACCATGACGCGGTAGTAGGCCGTGCGACGCAGTTCGGTGATCGACGCGCTTGTGCCGCCGGCATTGCCGCGCACGATGATCCGGCCGCTCTTGTTGCGTTGGCCAAACGAGTCGATCACCTTGCGCGTGTCATCATCCAGCAGAACGGCCCGATCCTTGAAGGCGATGGACAGCGCCTTTTCAGATTCGGTCGCCTTGGCACCAGCCGATGCCGGCGTGGTCGAACTTTCGGTGGTGGCTTCGATGCGCTTCTCCGGCGCCGGCGTCTCGGTCTTCTGCACGACAGTGTCGTCGACGACGATCGGCGTGTTGCGGGCCTCTTCAATCTCTTTCTTGATGTCCTGCATCTGCTGCTGGATCTTCTGCAGCTCGGTCTTCGCATCCTTCAGCTGCGCCAGCGCCTTTTCCTTCTCCTGGATCGATTGCAGGAGCGCCACCTCCGTCTCTTCCTGCTTGGGAGTCGGCGCCGGCGTGGGCGGTGGCGGTGGCGGTGGTTGCCCGGCCCTCTCGCGTAGCTCCTTGATCGCCTCGATGATCTCGGCCTTGACCTGATCGGGCGTCAGGTTTTGCTTCATCGCATTGGCGTCGACATTGACCGCCGTGGCGATGGCCGCCATGTAGTTCTTGGACACGTTCTGGGACAGCGTGAACACGACGATGCCGAGCACCATCATGACGAAGGTGAGCACCATCACCATGGTGGTCAGGGCGTCGACGAACCCCGGCCAGTAGTTTTCCTCTTCGCCTTCACTGCTGCCGGCCATGGGATCCCCGCCGCACCGTCTCGCGCTCTGACGGTCCGCTGGATGACGTTAACGACGATATGCTGGACGTTCGGTTAACGGCCGGCCTCAGGTTTTGAGGCCATCAGCCCGACGGTCGACCGGCACAGAGGGGCCGCGCCCATTGAGACGCTCCAGCACCTCGGCCTTCGGCCCGTCCGCGACGATCCGGCCGTTTTCGATCCAGATCAGGCGGTCGACCAGCCCCAGCAGGGGCGCGCGGTGGGTTGCCACGATCAGCGTCCGGTCGCCCAGCGTCTCGCGCAGGTCGCGCACGATCCTGTTCTCCAGCGTGTTGTCCATGGCGGCGGTTGGCTCGTCGAGCACAAGCGCCCTGGGGCTTCCGGCCAGCACGCGTGCAAGGGCCACGGACTGTCGTTCGCCTCCCGACAGGCGCTCACCGCGCGGGCCGACGCGCATGCCATAGCCGTCCGGGTGCCTGGCCGCGAAATCCTTGACGCCGGAGATCCGCACCGCACTCTCGAAGACGTCGTCTGGAACGTCCTCCAGCCCGAGGCAGACAGCGTTGCGCAGCGTGTCGTCGAGCAACGTCGCATCCTGCCGCATGAAGCCGAAATGGCGCCGCAGATCCGACGGTGCGATCTGGCGGATGTCGTGATCATCGATGCGGACAACACCCGCCGTGGCGTCGTGCAGCCGCACGATCAGCTTCAGCAGCGTGCTCTTGCCGCTGCCCACCCGGCCGATGATCCCGATCCGCTCGCCGGGGGCCACCGACAGAGAGATGCCCGTCAGGCAGGCCGTTTTCTCACCCGGGTAGGTGAAGCCTGCATCAATGAACTTCAGGCTGCCGCCAAGGCTGCGGTTGGCCGCGGTGGGATCGCCGCCGCGCTCGACCTCCATCCGCAGGATGTGATCGATCGTCCGCGTGGACTGGCTGATCATGTGGGCGCGATGCGCGAGGCTGATCAGCTGGCTCACCGGCGCCATCATGCGGCTGATCAGCAGAGTCGAGGCCGAGAGCGCGCCGATCGTCATCGCGCCGGCCCCGATCTCGTACACCCCGACGATCATCGCCAGCACGACGACACTTTGCGTGACAGTCAGCGAGGCTTGGCCCGAGAACGCGCTGGTGATGCGGTTGAGATGGCCGACATAGGTCGAGGCATCGACCAGCCGTTCCCAGCGGCGAAGCAGCGGACGCTCGGCCCGTGCCACCTTGACGGTCTCGACCGCATTGACCGTTTCCAGAAGCAGGTTGGTCTGCGTGGCAGCCATGCGGGCGGCGGCCTGAACGCGCTCGCCTTTCACATCCGTCATGTGGAAGAGCAGCATCAGCACGACACCGACGAGCGGCACCAGCGCCAGCGGACCCGACAGCGCAAACAGCAGCACACAGAACAGCACGAAGGTTGGCAGGTCGATGAGCACTGACACGATCAGCAGCGGCATCAGCTGGCATAACGCCTCGACCTCGCGCAGACCGTTGTTGATGCCCCCGGCCAGCGACGGCGCCTCGGCAAGACGGACGTGCAGCATCCTGCTGTAGAGCCGCGACTGGATGGCCGTGCTCGTGTTCAGCCCGATGGAATCGCACACCTTCAGGCGCACATAGCGGACGGCGAGGTCGGTGATCAGCGCGATCATGACGCCGATCGCGAGTGCCCACAGCGTCTCCATGGCCAGATGCGGGATGACCCGGTCATAGACCGCCATCGAGAACAGCGGCAGGGCGATGAGGAACAGGTTACTGAGCCCCGACGCAACGCAAAGCTGAACCAGCTTCTGCTTGTGACGGAGCATCAGCTCCGCCCACACGGTGCCGAACAGGCCGCGCGCCTTCGGGTCATCCGCCTCTTCGGCGGGCGACGCCGGATCGTGCACCGAGGGATCGGCCTTCGGCGACACGAAGAACACGACCCCCGAATGCGCCTTCTTCAGCTGGCGCAGGGGCAAGGTCTCGATCTCGCCGCCGGTGCGGCAGACGAACCGGTCCTTGGCAGGGCGCTCGGTGATGATGCGGCTGGTGCCGTCGCGCTCGAGGACGACGCAGGGAAAATCGCGCGCCGACAGCGAGTCGAGGCTGCGCTGCTCGTAGCGGACCTCGATCCCGCGATCGCCTGCTGCAGCGACAAGCTCTTCCGGCGTCGACAAGTCCCGCGGCTTTTCGCCCGCTGGATCGAACCAGCGGCGCTTGAACCAGGTCTCCGCAATGGTGTTGATATCGGCGAGCAGGTTCCCGCCGCGCAGCGGCGGAACCTGCGGCTTCCCGGCCGGTGCTGCCGGGTCAGCAGCTCCGGGACCTGGCGCCTTCTTGGAACGGGCTGCCTTGAGCAGCGGACCGAGGCCGGACATGGCGTTGGGGCTTCCGGGAACGGACAATTCCGGCGCCTTCTGGCACCCACCTTGATTGGGACTTCAGTAGTGGGCCGCGATGCTTAACAGCTCGTAAAAGGTTCCGGCCTACGCTGGGCGCCAGTGATCCGGAGTTGTTCGGCAGTGCCCCAGAAATTGCTCCTCGGCCGCGATGCTCTCGCGATGCCGTATCCGCGCCAGTGCGACAGGATCGCTGGCCGCGCCCACGGACTGTTCCTCGCCGTTTGCGCAACGTCGATGGGGGCCTTCCTGATCTGGTCGAACGTCACCTACCTGGACAAGGTCACGCGCGGCGGCGGCCGGGTTGTCCCGCAGGTTCAAAACCAGACGGTGCAGCATTTCGAAGGCGGCATCGTCACCGAGATCCTGGTGCGCGAGGGCGAGCGCGTCGCCAAGGGAACGCCCGTGCTGCGCATCGAGAACAGCTTCTCGCGGGCCGAGCTGCTGCAGGCGAAGCTCGAGATCAAGGCCCGCCGGATCCGCATCGCCCGGCTCGCCGCGGAAGCGAAAATCGAGCAGGTGTTCCAGACACCCGAAGACCTGCGCACCGATATTCCCGGCCTGATCGAGCGCGAGCAGGCCCTGTTCGACAGCCGCCGTCGGATCCTCTCGGAGCAACTGCTCATCATTGAGGACCAGCGCCGGCAGAAGGAGCTCGAATTTTCCGAACTGAAGTCGCGCTGGAGCAACACCACACGCGAGCGGGAACTGGTGCTGCAGCGCGTCACGAGCCTTCGCCGGCTGGTGACCCTGGGCGCCGTCTCCTCGAATGAGCTGCTCGACAATGAGCGCAACCTGCAGCAGATCGAGAGCAAGCTCTCCGACCTGTCACACGAGATCCCGCGAACGGAATCGGCGCTGAGCGAGATCTCCCGTCGGCGGACCGAGGCGCTGCTGCGCTTCTCGACCGACGCCGAGAAGGACCGGGCCGAGGCGGAGCTGCAGCTCGCCAAGCTGAACGAGGCCGTGTTTGCGATGCAGGACCGCTCGGTCCGCTCGGAGGTGCTCGCGCCGATCGGCGGGATCGTCAACAAGCTGTTTGTCTCGACCGTCGGCGGCGTGGTGAAGTCTGGGGAACCCCTTGCCGTCATCGTGCCGATCGACAGCTCGATTGCCGTCGAGGCGAAACTGTCGCCGACCGATCGTGCCGAGGTCTGGCCGGGCCTGCCGGCGATCGTCAAGATCAGCGCCTATGACTACTCGGTCTATGGCGGCCTCAAGGGCAAGGTGACCGACGTGTCGCCCGACGCCCTGCAGGACGAGCGTGGCCAGCCCTATTTCCGCGTGCGCCTCGAGGCCAACACGTCGGACTTCGGGCCTGACAAGCCCGTGGTGCCGGGCATGCTCGCCGAAGTCGACATCCTGACTGGCCGCAACTCGATCATGGACACGCTGCTCAAGCCGGTGCGCCGTCTCCGCGACAACGCGCTGCGCCAGTAGGCTCAGCCCGCCGCGGCGACTGAGGTCTCGAAGAAGCGCTCGAACTCCGAGACGACCCGAGGGTCCTCATAAAGCACGCCATTCCGCTCGCGGATCAGCGCCGACACCGCCTCACGCTGGTCACGGTTGCGCGCCAGGTCGACGGCGCGCCGGACATAGTCGGCCGGGTCGCGCGCCGTGCAGGCATCGATCTCCATGCGCCGGTACATGCCGTGCGTATGCCGGCCGCGGTGCAGCGGCGTCGGCAGGGTCACCACCGGAGCGCCAACCGAGAACGCCTGCAGCGACGTGTTCATGCCGTTGAAGAAGGTCGGATCCAGGATCACGTCCGCAGCCGCCAGCAGGGTCAGGAACGCATCGCCCGGCTGGCGTGGAATGAAATGCAGGCGCGACGCCAGGCGCGGGTACTGGCCCACGATCCGCTCCCGGACCTGCCCACTCCACACCGCCGGCCCCTGATCGATGAGGGCGACGTGGGCCTGCGGATCCTTGCGCAGGATCGCGCGCAGGATCTCGTCGAAATCGGGATGCAGCTTGAACAGCGTCTGCGGGCACAGGTAGATCCGCGCCCCGGCGGGAAACAGCGCCCGCATGCCAGCGGGATCGCCGGGGACCGCCACCGGCCGGTAGTAATAGGCCAGCGTGCCGAGATCGTTCAGCAGGAACAGCTTTTCGCTGTAGTCCGATGCCGCATCTGCCCGCTCAAAAAAGCTGTTGGAGACGAAATAGTCCATGGCGGGAATGCCGGTCGTGTCCGGATGGCCGAACGACACGCACTGAACCCGCGCCAGCCGCGAGAAGGCGAGGAAATAGGTGAACGCCTCCATGCCGATATCCTGAAAGAACAGGACGTCGAGCTTGAGTGCAGCGATGATCTCGCGGGCGCGAGCCAGGTTGCGCGGCACCGGCACGGTGCGGTCCGCAGCCGACCGGATGGCGGTGGCGATATCATCGTCGACAAGAGGTTCGATCGGCAGCACCACCGTCTCGAACCGGGTCTTGTCGAGCCGGTCAACGAGGCCGCGGGTCGTCCGGCCGATGCTGTGGCGGTGCATGAACCGCGACACGAACCCAACCCGGATGCGCTCGCCAGTCCGCCGCGGCACGTCCACATGCGGGGCGCGGGCGGCCAGCGATGGGCACGCACGCGCCACGATCCGCGCAATCTGAGCGTGAAGATCGCGGTTACACACGCCATGATAGGCCGTGTAAAAGGTCGTGAATTCCGCTTCGCCATACGGATCCGCGATGGCGACCGGTCCCGCCTCGAGCGCGTCAAGGCGGGACTTGAGCTGCGCGCGGACCTCCTGGATCGCACCGCGCGACCGGTTGATCGGCGGCAGCGTCAGCAGGCTGCGCAGCCGGGTCCCAGTCGTGTCGCGCCGGGCAATGAGAGCCGTCCAGACAGGGGCCGCCTCGCCGCGCCGTCCCTCGCGCTCCAGCAGCACGGCGAGATTGCCGAGCGCGTCCTCCTGCGCGGGTTCAAGGGCCAGCGCACGCCGCAGCGCCGCCTCGGCCTCCTCGGCTTCGCGGTGAACCTGCTGCAGCAGCAGGCCGAGCGCGTTCCATGCGCCGGCGAGCGTGTCGTCGATCGACAGCGCCTTGCGAAAACAGCCGATGGCACCGGACGTATTGCCGCCGTCGCGCAGCGCGTTGCCGCAATTGTACCAGGCGATGGCGAAGTCGGGCCGCAACGAGATCGCCTTTTCGTAAGCTTTCACAGCCTCCTGAAAGCGCCGGGCGGCCTTCAGCATCACGCCGAGATCGCACCAACGACCGGCGTCGCCGGGCTTCTCCTGAACGGCCCTGGACATAGCCACGAGCGCGTCGGGGATCCGGCCGGCCCGGTAGAACGCGATGGCGGCTTGATAGCTGGACGGTGGGGTCTGGGCGGTCATGGGTCCATCGCAACCGGGTGGAGGCGGACGATGCCGAACTTGTAGAGCCACAGGACGGCGCGCAGCGTCACCGCGCGGGGCAGCCCGGTCTGACCCTCGCAAAGCTGGCCGACCGACGGCCGACCCCCGTCTGCGATATGCCTGGCCAGCGCCAGCATGCCCTCTCGCGTCAGCCGCTGGACCCTCCAGTAGCGCATCATCGACAGGTCGAGCAGCCGGACAATCTGCGCCTCCCAGTCCGCAACGGCGATCTCGACCTGGTGCGCGTCGTCGAGGGCCACGGACGGATAGTGGGCGAACAGCCGAAATGGATCGTCGCGCATCGGTGATGGAGCGGCGGGGGCTCCGCGCGCCCCTGCCACCGACCGGCGCGCGGCCAGCTCAGCCCAGAGCGCCTCGTAGCGCGTGATGATCACCGACCAGTCATAGTGCTCGCGGGCCTGCGCGGCACCGGCCGCGCCCATGCGCTGTCTCAGCTCCGGGCTCGCAGCCAGGGACGCATAGGCATCGACGAGCGCGGCACCGTCCACGGCGGCGCTCAGCGCCACATTGCCGATGTAGAGGTCGTAGTTGATCGTCCCGTCGGCATGGGCCGCCGCGATGTCGAGCCCGGCGCCCGGAGGCGCCAGAACGGTCGGCACCCTGATGCCGTCGATGCCGTGCCGGACGGTTTCGCGATAGCCGTCCCAGTCGGTGACGACCACGGGCAGGCCGGCCGCCATGGCCTCGATGGGGGTCAGCCCGAAGGTCTCCTGGATATTGTCGACCAGCGAGGTGAACACGTCACCGGCCGACCAGACATTGCGGCGGACCGCGGGATCACGGCCGTCCAGCACATGCAGCGGCACGTTGGGTGCAAACTGCGCCGCCGCCTGGCGGAATGCCGCCTCGATCTCCTCGGTCGGAAACCAGCCGGCGAGGATGAGGTGAAGGCGCTTGCCCGTGCGGGCGGCGGCGGCCTCGATCCCCTGCAGCATCGGCACGGGATGCGCCTTGCCGAGGAAGCTCAGCCTGCCGACGAACAGCACCGCCACATCGTCGTCGCCGATCCCCAGGCGCGCGCGCTCCTCGCGCGCCCACGCCCGCGATTGCGGCGTCGGCACGAAGGCATCGCAATCGACCCCTAGCGGGATCACCGGAAGCTGCGGCCGGAGCGACGGGCGCCCGCCGGTACGCTCGGCCAGATAGTCCGCCCAGCGCTCCGTCACGGCGAGCACGAGGTCGCGGACGGAGTGGGACGGGCAGATCAGCGCGTCCCACTCCTCATAGGGCGCGGTCAGCAGCTGGCCGATCCCGTCGAGCACGCCCGGGATGGCCGTGGTGTGGAAGACCCCGCACAACGACCATGCCGCCGAGCCATGGGGCCGGCGCTGCCAGGCCAGGGTCTCCAGGCGCGGGGACGGGTAGTACAGGCATCCCGGAACCGCGAGTCGCGCGACGTCCGGCGGCGACACCCAATGGCAGACGCGTTTGCCGCGGGCCTTGTCGGTCGCGGTCCGCACGAAGAACGCGAAATCCTCCTGCTTGGCGGAGTAGCAGTAGAGATCCTCGGCCGTGCCATAGCGCATCAACGCCGTCAGGAAGCTCTCGCCGGCCGACTGGCTGCCCATGATGAGCCGGCCCGACGTGTCATACCATTCGCGCTCGACATGCAGTGCGATGCCGGCCATGGCTCAGCCCTCCCCGCGGCCATGCCGGGCGGAGATGCCGGGCGATTGCCGCGCCCCGGCGCGCATGCCATCAAGGTCTCCCGCTCGAGACATCGCGACTCACGTCCGTGACCCCGTCTGATTCTAGCCCCCCGCGCCTGCTTCGGGAACTGCTCGACGCGGTCCCGTTGACAGCCAGGCACGTGCTCCAGGTGGGCTGCGGCGACGGCAGCCTTGCGGCAGACTGGAAGCGACGAAACCCGCAGGGGCACTGGACCGGCATCGAGGCCGATCCGGCCGTCGCAGCCCGCGCCGGAGCGGTGTGCGACACCGTGATCTGTGCCTCGCCGCAGCGCATCCCCGCGGCAGTCCTCGACGCGGCCCTCGGCGACCGGCGGCCCGACGTCCTCGTGCTCTCTTGCGGCGTTGGCGACACAGCCGACCCTGCCGATGGGGTTGCCAATCTGGTCCGCCGGCTGACGCCGGATGCGGCTGTGCTGCTGCTTGTCCGCAATCCGGCCTACTGGGCTGCCATTGCCGGTCTGATGGACGGCCGTGAGGGAACCTCAGGCCTTCAACCCGACGCGATCGTCGCGCTGTGCCGGCGGACCGGTCTCATGCTCGATCGCATCGTGGCGTGCGGTGACGATCCCGCCGCAACCGCTGCGGTCGACGCACTGGCCACTGCCGCGCCGGCGTTGGGCCTGGATTCCGACCGGGCGGCCGCTCGCCTGCGCGCGCCTGCCTATGTGGCGATCGCGAGGCGGTCGCCTGCCGCGCCGGCCCTGCGCCTGCACCAGCACATCTCGGCGCCGGCTTTCATGGCAGCGCGCAACGACCCGCCCTGGCAGGCGCTGTCGTCGATCCCGGGGGTCCTGACCTCCAGCAGCACGATCCCCGACCCTCTGCGCCTACCGCAGACGGGCCCGGACGACCCGCGCATCCTGGTGCTGCAGCGCATGCTGGTTCTTGACCGGGGCCCGTGGCTGGCCTCGGTCGCGGGTCTTGCCGCCCGCGGCTGGCTGCTGGTTGCGGAATGGGACGATCACCCGGCCCTCCTGCCCGACGCCGTCAGGGTGGGGTGGGATCGCAACCCCTGGGTTCCGGTCACCGCCATGCACGCCGTGCAGGTGTCCACACCGGCGCTCGCCGAGGCTTTCGGCGAGCACAATCCGAACGTCGCGGTGCTGCCCAATGCCCTGCTGGAGCTTCCGCCGCTGCCCCCGAAGCAGCCTGGCACCGTCAGGGTCGTGTACGCCGCGCTGCGCCGTCCCGACATTGCACCGCTGGTCCTGCCGGCCCTGCTCGCCGCAGCGGCGCGGCCCGAGGTCGAGATCGTCGTGGTGGGCGACGACGCGCTCGGGGCAGCCCTGCCCACGGCCCGCAAACGGGTCCTGCCGCTGCAGTCCTACGGCAAGTACCTCGCCTTGCTGGCCGAGGCCGACATCATGCTGTTGCCGCTGGCCGGCCACGGCCCGGAGCTGTTCAAGTCGCCGTTGAAATACATCGAAAGCGCCGCCCGCGGCGCCGTCTGCATCTGCTCGCCCGCCGTCTATGCCGACACCGTCCGGCACGACGAGACCGCCATCATCGCGTCCACACCGGACGAATGGACGCGGGTGCTCGACCGGCTCGTTACAGACGCCACACTGCGCAACACCATCGCGCAGGCCGCCTGGACCAACGTGCGCGACCACCACCTGCAGGCCCATCACGTCGGCAAGCGGGTCGCCTGGTACCGCGACCTGTGGGCGGACAGGACACGGCTGCGGCAGGACCTCGCCGCGCGCCATCCGGAGATGCCGCGCGGCTGAGAGACCGTCAGTGGCCGACGATCAGCAGGTGGGCGATCTCGACCGTGAGGGCGCTGTCCGAGAAGAACGTGACGGTGTCGGTGTTGCCAACCGTGTTCGTCGTCGTATTCGCCGCCGGATCGATGGTGATCGTGTCGCCAGCGTTCTTGTCGACCTGCAGGGTGTTGGTGGTCGCGGGTGAGCCCGTGCCCTCGGTCATCGCGATGACGTTGGCTGCAGAGAACTGCAGCGTCGCATCGACACCCGCCTGGGTGAAGTCGATCGTCTCGACGTTGCTGATTGCCGCTGCGAGGTCGAGCGCCGTGAAACCGGAGCCCGAATTCGCCGCGATCATCACCGAGTCGGTGCCGGTGCCCCCGTCGATACGGGCGCCGAGGGACAGCGACGAGCCGTCGATCGTGAAGGCATCGTTGTTGGCCCCACCCGCCAGTGTGTCGACACCGCCGCCGCCGACCAGCGTGTCATTGCCGGTGCCGCCGCTGATCGAATCCGCGCCGGTGCCGCCCGTCATGCTGTTGTCGGACCCATTGCCCGAAGCCGTCATCGAACCCCCGCCCGTGTAGGTCAGGTTCTCGATATTGCTGCCGAGCGTGTAGGACGACAGCGCGGTCCGGACCGTATCCGTGCCGGCACCGCTGTCTTCGGTGACCAGGTCGCCGGCATCGTCGACGATGTAGACGTCGTTGCCGGTGCCGCCGATCAATGTGTCGCTGCCGGTCGAGCCGTCGAGCGTGTCGGCGCCATTGCCGGCGGTGATCGAGTTGTCGCCGCCATTGCCGGTGCCGGTGAAGTTGCTGCCGCCGGTGTAGGTCAGGTTCTCCAGGTTGCTGCCTAGCGTGTAGGAGGCGAGCCCGGTCCGGACCGTGTCGGTGCCAGACAGCGCGCTCTCCGTCACGACGTCGCCCAGCGCGTCGACCACATAGGTGTCGTCGCCGCCAAGGCCGACCAGCGTATCGTTGCTGCCGCCGCCGTCGAGCGTATCGGCCGCGCCACCGCCGGTCAGCGAGTTGCTGCCGGTGTCGCCGACCAGGCTGTTGGCGCCGCTGGACGAACCCAACAGGTATTCGATGCTGCTGAAGCTGTCGCCTGAGGCATCGCCGCCGGCGGTGTTGAGCGCGAGGTTGACGCTGACCCCGGCCATCGCCGTGTAGTCGACCAGGTCATTGCCGCCGGCGCCGCTCATCGTGTCGGCGCCAAGGCCGCCCACGAAGGTGTCGGCCCCGCTTCCGCCGGTGAGCGAATTGTTGCCGCTGTTGCCGGTCAGCGAGGCCGCGACGGCACCGCCCGTGTAGGTCAGGTTTTCGACATTCGACCCGAGCGTGTAGGCGGTGAGCGCGGTGCGGACCTCGTCGGTGCCGGCGGAGAGGGCCTCCGTCACGACGTCGCCCGCCGCATCGACAATGTAGACGTCGTTGCCGGTGCCGCCGACCAGCGTGTCGTTGCCGGTCGAGCCGTCGAGCGTGTCCGCGCCCAATCCGCCAGTGATCGAGTTGTCGAGGATGTTGCCGGCCAGCGAGGCCGGCGTCGCAAGGCCCGTGTAGGTCAGCGTCTCGACGTTCGCCGCCAGCGTGTAGGCCGTGAGGGAGGTCCGCACCTCGTCCGTGCCGGCGCTGCTGCCCTCAGTGACCACGTCGGTCAGGGCGTCGACGAAGTAGAGATCGTTGCCCGTGCCGCCGACCAGCGTGTC
>JBEIIL010000086.1:0-17197 GCA_040380755.1 Methylobacteriaceae bacterium
CTGCCGGTGCTGCCCGGCGGGCCGCCGCTGGGCGGCGCCATCCTGTCACACGACCAGGTCGAGGCGACTCTGATGCGCCGCGCCGGCTTCGAGGTGCGGGTGCTGCCGCAGGAGGGCGGCAGCTGGGAGGAGAACCCGCCGACGGTGCTCGAGTTCGCCCGGCGCGACCTGCGCTGGTGCCAGGGCAACATGCAGTATGGCCGTCTCGTCGGCCTTCCGGGGCTTCTGCCGATGAGCCGCTTCCAGCTCGCCTGGGCGATCCTGATGTTCCTCGGCATCCCGGCCTGGACGCTGATGTTCGTGCTGGCCGCCCTGAAGCCGCTCGAGACCGCCGACCTTGCCGGCGGCTACCCGGCGGCCATGGCCATCGCCGTCTATCTGGCGTTCCTGCTGATGTATCTGGCGCCCAAGCTCGCCGGCGTCGCCGACATCCTGCTGACGCCGGGCGCCGCCGCGGCCTATGGCGGCACCCGGCGGTTCCTGACGGGCGCGGCCTGCGAGCTGGGGTTCTCCTTCCTGCTCGGTGCCACCACGACCCTGCGCATCACCGTGTTCATGCTCGGACTGCCCTTCGGCCGCATGGTGACGTGGGGCGGCCAGGCCCGCGACGCCCATGCGCTGAGCTGGCGCACGGCTGCCGCCGGGCTGTGGCAGCCGACCCTGTTCGGCACGATCATCATCGCCGCGCTGGCCCTGCAGGCACCGCTGGCGCTCATGCTCGCGCTGCCGCTGCTGATCGGCTTCCCGCTGGCGATCCCCTTTGCGGTGCTCACGGCCGATCCGCGGCTCGGCGCCGCCATGGTGGCGTCGGGTCTTTGCGCCATTCCCGAGGACATCGCCCCGCCGCCCGAGATCCGGGCGCTCGACGATGGCGCCGGCGGCGGCCGGCGCCGGGCGGCCTGATGGCGATCGCGGATCGCCTCGCCGCCGCTGCCGGCCTGTGGCGCAGCATCCGCGTCTACCGGCTCGACCGTGCCCACCACCGCGCCATGGATGCACTCTACCGGGGTTTCGTGCACCGGGAGGATCTGGTGTTCGACATCGGCGCCCATGTGGGCGACCGCATCGCCGCCTTTCGCCGCCTGGGCGCCCGCGTCGTGGCGCTCGAGCCGCAGCCCGGCCCGGCGGCGGTGATCCGCCTGCTGCATGGTCGTGACCGGGCGGTGGTGCTGCGCCGCGAGGCTGCGGGGGATCGCCCCGGGACGCTGATGCTGCGTGTGAACAGCCGTAATCCGACGGTCACCACCGGCTCCGCCGATTTCGTCGCGGCAGCGGACGGAGCGGAGGGCTGGGAGGGGCAGGTCTGGGACAAGACGCTGACGGTGCCGCTGACCACGCTGGACGCCCTGATCGCCGCCCATGGCCTGCCGGCCTTCGTCAAGATCGACGTCGAAGGGCTGGAGGACGCGGTGCTGGCCGGCCTGTCGGTGCCGGTGCCGGCGCTGTCCTTCGAGTTCACCACCATCGGCCGGGACGTGGCGCGGCGCGCCATGGCGCGCCTCGTCGCGCTGGGCTTCGACCGGTTCAATGTCGCGCTTGGCGAGACGCAGGTGCTGGTCTTCGACCGGCCCATCGACGCGGCGGCGATGCTGGCCTATCTGGAGGCGCTGCCGCAGTCGGCCAATTCCGGCGACGTCTACGCGTTTGCCGGACGCAGGGGAGAGACGCCATGACCACCGCCTCCGGGACCACGCCGCGCGGCTGGCCGACACGCCGCCACCTCCTGGCCGGCGGCCTCGCTGCCGCCGCGCTGCCGGCGATCCGGCCGGCCCGAGCCGCCGACGACCTGTCCGTGCGTGTGCTCAACCGCAGCGAGCCTGTGCTGTGCGCCGAGAAGGACAATATCGAGCTGTCCTTCCTGTCACCGCAGGTGCGTTCATTCCGCATCCAGGCCATCCACCCCGCCTTCATCGGCATGATCGTGGCCGACCGCTGGGCGCCGGATTTCACCAGCTGCGACATGACCAGCGACCCGGTCTTTGCCGCCAATGCGCGCCGCCAGACCTTCGCGGAATCGCCCGAGCTGTGGCTGACCGGCTATACCTACCCGTCGTTCTGGCGGCCCAACACCGTGCCGATCCGCGTCGGCGACCGGGTCGAGACCGGCTTCCATGTCGTGCAGCTCTGGGTGCGCTTTCGCGAGCGCGCCGAGGAGGTGCTGGTCGTCTATCCGCCCGACGGCTACTGGCGCATCCGGCCGCTGCCGCCGCCGCACATGCGCTGGTCGGCCTATGGCAGCTCGTTCCTGGTCGGCCCGGTGGAGATCCAGGAGCGGCCCATCGTGGCGCTGCGCGAGATCGTCTTCGATCCGCAGAACCGCCGCTTCACCCTGGCCTTTGTGCAGGGCGGCAGCGCCACGCTGACCGTGTCGGCGCTGGATCAGGACCATCTTGCCGTCGACGTGGTGCTGGAGAAACCCGTCGGTGGCGATCTGCCGTTCGCTTCGCTGCGCTCGATGTATGCCACAGAGCACAATTGCGACGTCGCCCGCATTGCTTGGCGGGCGAAGGGTGCCAAGGGCTGGGGCGAGGCGCCGGTGCTGGACTACAAGGGCGGCGACGCGGTCGAGCTGTGGGCCGGCCGCACGGTGGCGTCACGCCACAACACCAGCGCCCCCGACATGGTGTTCGGCAAGTTCGCCGCGACGCCCTGACGAACGCGCCTGACGGCTCTCAGCCTCAGGCGATGCCGTCGAGCTCGGCCCGCACGGCTGCAAACACCGTGTGGAACATCGCCTCGGTCAGCCGCCCGGTGTTCGTGTTGTAGCGCGAGCAGTGATAGCTGTCGTAAAGCGACAGCGTGCCGATGCGGTGCCGGGCCGCGTGGGCGAAACGGTGCCGGTCGGGCTTTTCGCCAAGCGCCCGGAGCGTCGACTCGTGGGCGATCCGCCCGAGCGCCACGATGACGCGAAGGCGCGGCAGCACCGCGATCGTACCGGCAAGGAAGCTCCGGCAGGTGGCAATCTCGCTGCCCGTCGGCTTGTTTTGCGGCGGCACGCAGCGCACCGCATTGGTCAGGCAGGCGTCGAGCAGCCGCAGCCCGTCATCCGGCCGCGCCTCGAAATGGCCTTCGGCGAAGCCGAAATGGCCGAGCGTGGCATAAAGCAGCTCGCCCGCATGGTCGCCCGTAAATGGGCGTCCGGTGCGGTTGGCGCCCTTCAGGCCGGGCGCCAGGCCAACCACGAGCAGCCGCGCCTGATCATCACCAAAGCTCGGCACCGGCGCATTGTGCCAGCCGGGCTCGCGCGCCCGGGCCTCGTGCCGGAAGGCCACCAGCCGCGGGCAGAGCGGGCAGTCGCGACCGGGATCGTGCCGGTCAAGAAGCGTTGAACTGGCCCTCTCGGGGCCGGCGGGCAGGGGGGATTCGACAGGAGGGGCGGCGACCATGGGTCGCCGTTTACACCCCGTCGTCGGCGCCGTCACCGTTGGCTGACGGCCGCCGCTCGAAGGTCCGTGCCGGGCGTTCCGCCCGCTCGGACGGATCGCGCCCGACCCGCGGGATCAGGGTGACGATGTCGATGAACTCGTCGGCCTGCCGCCGCAGCTCGTCGGCCACCATCGGTGGCTGCGAGGCGATGGTGGAGACAACCGACACGCGTACGCCGCGGCGCTGCATGGCCTCGACAAGTGACCGGAAATCGCCATCGCCGGAGAACAGCACCATGTGGCTGATGAAGGGCGCGAGCTCGAGGGCGTCGATCGCCAGCTCGATGTCCATGTTGCCCTTGACCTTGCGCCGCCCGCTGGAGTCGACGAACTCTTTGGTAGGCTTGGTCACGACCCGGTAGCCATTGTAGTCGAGCCAGTCGATCAGTGGCCGAATCGAGGAATACTCCTGATCCTCGATCAATGCCGTGTAGTAGAAGGCCCGGACCAGCAGGCCGCGGGTCTGGAATTCTTTCAGCAGTCGCTTGTAGTCAATATCGAACCCAAGCGACTTTGCGGTCGCGTAAAGATTGGCTCCGTCGATAAACAGGGCGGTGCGTTCAGTAGACTGCATTATGGTTGTCCAGCTCAAATACGAACGGCCCATGGGGGGCGAGGGCGGCGGTCACGACGAAACGCAAGGCTGGCTGGGACCGCTTCGGCAATAAGAAAAAAGACGATCCAGAATCAACAATACGCAATAGTCGTCTCAACCTGAGGTTGCCATAAGGTCGGGAATTGACGAGATCGTCAAGAGCAGGCTGCATTGATTGCATGTTTAAGTTGCCGCGCCCCGTCGGCTGGTTCACCCGGAAAAGCCGCACCGCCTCCCGATCACGAGGTCGCGAGGATCTGCGCCAGAGTGTCCTGTCGGCCGGCCGGAGCCCTCCACCGGAGTGGATTTTGACTGACAAGGCAAGCGATTGACGCTTCGCCCCGGGCCGTCCAGCCATGCCTGACGGGGGCTTTCCAGCGCGGACGAAATAAGGAAAAATACCAACCCGAAAAGACCCGCGGGGAGCGGGGTTGGCACGGGGGGCGCGTCATGGTGCGACTGAACATCAACGGCAAGCAGCATGAGGTCGATGTCGATCCCGATACCCCGCTGCTCTGGGTCATCCGCGAACAGGTTGGCCTCACCGGCACCAAATATGGCTGCGGAATCGCCGCCTGCGGCGCCTGCACGGTGCATCTTGACGGTGCGGCCGTGCGCTCCTGCAGCCTGCCGGTGCGCGAGGTCAAGGCCGACCAGAAGATCGTCACCATCGAGGGCCTGTCGCCCAACCTGACGCATCCGCTGCAGAAGGCGTGGCTCGAGCTTGACGTGCCGCAGTGCGGCTACTGCCAGTCCGGCCAGCTGATGGCTGCAGCGGCGCTGATCGCCGCGTCGCCGAAGCCAACCGAGGACGAGATCATCGCCGGCATGACCAATATCTGCCGCTGCGGCACCTACAATCGCATCAAGGCCGCCATCCAGCTCGCCGCCGGCGACGTGAAGCGCGGTTGAGGGAGGGCACCATGAAGAAGATCGACACCTCCCGCCGCGGTTTCCTGGTCGGCTCCGTCGCCGCCACCGCAGGTTTTTCACTCGGCTTCCACGTGCCGTTCGCCGCTGCCGCAAACGCAACGCCCGAGATCAACGCCTGGGTTGTCATCAAGCCGGACGACACTGTCATCGTCCGCATCGCCCGCGCCGAAATGGGCCAGGGCACGCTGACCGGCCTCGCCCAGCTTGTCGCCGAGGAGCTCGAGGCCGACTGGTCCAAGGTGACCACCGAGTTCGCCAGCCCCAACCAGAACGTGCTGCGCAACCGCGTGTGGGGGAACTTCGCCACCGGGGGCAGCCGCGGCATCCGTGACAGCCATGACTACGTCCGCAAGGGCGGCGCCGCCGCGCGCATGATGCTGGTGCAGGCCGCGGCGACCCAGTGGGGCGTGCCCGCCACCGAGTGCAAGGCCGCCAAGGGCATCGTCACCCACGCCGGCTCCAGCCGCAGCCTCAGCTACGGCAAGCTCGCCGAGGCGGCCGCCAAAGTGGACCCGCCCAAGGACGTGCCGCTGAAGGATCCGAAGGACTGGACCATCGCCGGCAAGCCGGTGAACCGGCTGGACACGAAGGAGAAGCTCGACGGCAGCCTCGTCTACTCCATCGACGTGAAGGTGCCCGGCATGCTCAACGCCGCGATCCGGGATTGCCCGGTCTTCGGCGGCAAGGTGAAAAGCTTCGACGCCGCCAAGGTCGCGGGCATGAGGGGTGTGCGCAAGGTCGTGCCGGTGGGCGACACCGCCGTCGCGGTGGTCGCCGACACCTGGTGGCAGGCCAAGACCGCGCTGGACGCGCTCCCGATCGTCTGGGACGAGGGCCCGAACGCCAAGGTCAGCAGCGACACGATCGCGGTCATGCTCACCGAGGGCCTCACGGCCGAGCAGGCCTTCGTCGGCAACCAGGCCGGTGACGTCAAGGCGGCCATCGCCGGCGCGGCCAAGGTGGTGGAGGCGACCTACAGCTTCCCCTACCAGCACCACGTCACCATGGAGCCGATGAACGCCACGGCGCTATGGACCGCCGACAGGTGCGAGGTCTGGACCGCGACGCAGAACGGCGAGGCGGCCCTGGCCACCACGGCGGACGCTGCCGGCCTGCCGCTCGCCAAGTGCGAGGTGCATCGCGTCATCCTCGGCGGCGGTTTCGGCCGGCGCGGCATGAGCGACTTCGTGCGCCAGGCGGTGAACATCGCCAAGCAGATGCCGGGGACCCCGGTGAAGCTGATCTGGTCGCGCGAGGAGGACATGCTCCACGGCCGCTACCACCCTGTCACCATGTGCAGGATGGTTGGCGCGCTGGACAAGGACGGCAACCTCGTGGGCCTGCACATGCGGCTCTCCGGCCAGTCGATCCTGGCCACGGTAAACCCGCAAGGCCTCCAGAACGGGCGCGATCCCGTGGCATTCCAGGGCCTCAACTCCAGCGGCACGGAGGGCGTGTTCGGTTACGCCATCCCCAACCTGCTGATCGACCATGCCATGCGCAACACCCACGTCCCGCCTGGCTTCTGGCGCGGCGTCAACAACAACCAGAACGCCCTCTACCTGGAGAGCTTCATCGACGAGTGCGCCAAGGCGGCGGGCAAGGACGCGCTGGCCTTCCGCCAGCAGATGCTCGCCAACAGCCCGCGCCACCTCGCCGTGCTCAACGCGGCTGCCAAGCAGGGCGGCTGGGGCACTCCGGCGCCGGAGGGTGTCCATCGCGGCCTGTGCCAGCATATGGGCTATGGCAGCTACGTCGCCTCGTGCGCCGAGGTGAAGGTGGAGAAAAACGGCAAGCTGAAGATCCTGCGCATCGTCGCCGCCACCGACAGCGGCCACGCCGTCAATCCCCAGCAGATCGCCGCGCAGGTGGAAGGCAGCTTCGCCTACGGCCTCAGTGCTCTCCTGCACGGCAAGATCACCATCAAGGACGGGCGGGTCGAGCAGGAGAACTTCGACACCTACCCGGTCCTCCTCATGGATGAGATGCCCAAGGTCGAGGCCATCGTCATGCCGTCGGGCGGTTTCTGGGGAGGCGTCGGCGAGCCGACCATCTTCGTCGCAGCCCCGGCAGTGCTGAATGCCATCGCGGCGGCCACCGGCAAGCGCGTCCGCGGCGGCCCGATCAGCGGCGTCGACCTGAAGCCGGTCTGACCATGAACCGCCGCGTCGCCCCTGTGGTCGCGGCGGTCCTGCTTGTGGCCATGGCGGGCTCCGCCATGGCTGCCGGCGCCCTGCCGCCGGGCGCCAGCACCTGCTCGGGGTGTCACGGGGCGTCAGGCCCCGTGCCGGTCCTGCATGGACGAACACCCGACGACGTCGCCGAAGCCATGCGGGAGTTCCGCGAGGGCCGTCGCACCGCAACCGTGATGGACCGGATCGCCCGGGGATTCTCCGAGGACGAGGCCCGCGCCATCGCCGCCGCGGTGGTCGTGCCGCCGGAGGAGCGCGCGCCATGACGGTTTCGACCGCGACAGGTTCGACCATGATCGCGGCCAGCCCGAGCGCTGCCGTCGCGAGCCGTGCCACCGCGACGGTTCACCGGGCCGCGCCGTCCCGCCGTGCCGTTGTCGCCGGACTTGCCGCGACGTTGGCTGCACCGCGGGTGCTCGCCCAGGTCCCGGCCCGCGTGGTGGTCGTGGGCGGCGGCTTTGCGGGCGCCACCTGCGCGCGCGTCCTGGCCCGCGCCGGGCTGGACGTCACGTTGGTCGAGCCGGCCATGGCCTATACGGCCTGCCCGATGAGCAACGCCGTGCTGGCCGGCCTGCGCCCGCTGGCCGGGCAGGTGTTCGGCTATGCGGCGCTGCGCGACGAGGGCATCGCCATCGCCGCGCAGAACGCCGCCGAAGTCGACGCGGCGACGCGGACGGTGCGGCTCAACGACGGCACCGTGTTGCCCTTCGACCGGGCCGTCCTCGCCCCGGGCATCGCCTTCCGGTACGACGCCATCCGCGGCTATTCCGCCGAGGTCGCCAACCTAATGCCGCACGCCTGGCGGGCCGGGGCCCAGACGGCGCTCCTGCAGCGCCAGCTCACCGCGATGGACGACGGCGGCACGGTGGTGATGAGCGTGCCCGCTAATCCCTACCGCTGCCCGCCGGGCCCCTATGAGCGGGCGAGCCTGATCGCCTGGTACCTGAAGGAGCGCAAGCCGCGCTCCAAGCTGATCATCCTCGATGCCAAGGACCAGTTCTCCAAGCAGCGCCTGTTTGTCGCGGCCTGGAAGCAGCTTTACGGCGACCGGCTGGAGTGGGTTGGCCAGTCCGGCGGCGGCACCGTCACCGAGGTGCTGCCCGCCGAGCGCACGCTCGTCACCGAGTTCGGCCGTTTCCGTGCCGACGTCGCCAATGTCATCCCGCCCCAGAGTGCCGCCTCGATCGCCCGCGACAGCGGCGCTGCCGATGCAACGGGCTGGTGCCCGGTGAACCCGGCGACCTTCGAGAGCCGGCTGCTGCCCAATGTCCACGTCATCGGCGATGCCGCCGTGATGGGCGCCATGCCGAAATCCGCCTTTGCGGCCAATGCCCAGGCCAAGGTCTGCGGCGAGGTCGTGGCGATGCTGCTGCGCGGCGAGACGCCGCCGCCGCCCAAGCTCGTCAACACCTGCTACAGCCTGGTGGCGCCGGGCTACGGCATATCCGTCGCCGGCGTCTACACGCCGCGCAACGGGATCTTGGCCGATGTCGAGGGCGCCGGCGGCACCAGCGCGCTCGACGCCCCCGCATCGGTCCGGGCCGCCGAGGCCGGCTATGCCGACGCCTGGTTCGACACCATCATCGCCGAGACCTTCGGCTGATGCGGGCAGCCCTCGACATGACGACCTGCAAGCTGACGGCCCTCCGAGTCACGGCTCTTCAGCTCGCGGCCCTGTCCATGGCCGGGCTGCCGCTGCTCGCCGCACCGGCGGCGCTGGGCCAGCCAGCCAAGGTGCCGGTCGCCCTGTCGGTCTCGGATTTTGTCATAGAAGGCGACGCCATTCCGGCCTCACTGACCGGTCAGCCGGGCGATCCGGCCCGCGGCCGGGCCATTGTCGCCGATCGCCAGAAGGGCCTGTGCCTGCTCTGCCACGACGGGCCGATCCCCGAGCAACGCTTTCGCGGCACGTTGGCGCCCGGACTCGCCGGCGCCGGGGCACGCCTCACGACCGGCCAGCTGCGCCTGCGCCTCGTCGACGGAAAGCGCCTGAACCCTGATACGATCATGCCGTCCTATGGCGTGCCATCCGGGGCCGCCCGGGTTGCGCCGGCGTTCCGGGGCCGGCCGCTGCTTGGCCTGGCCGAGATCGAGGACGTCGTCGCCTATCTGTCCACCCTGCAGGATCCTGCCGCCACGGAGAGCCCATGACCGCTCCGCACCCGACCATACCGCCGGTCGCAAGCCGCCGCACCGTTCTGGCGCTGGGCACAGGCGCCCTGGCATCGCTGGTGGTCCGCCCGGCCGCGGCGACGCCCGAGGCGCTGCGGGCCGCCATCGCCGAGTTTACAAAAGGCGCGACAGCGCAACCCGGCCGTGTCCGGCTCGACATCCCGCTGCTGGTCGAGAACGGCAATGCCGTGCCGCTCACGGTCCGCGTCGACAGCCCCATGACCGCTGAGGATCACGTGCGTCGCATCGCGGTATTCAACGAGAAGAACCCGCAGCCCAATGTCGCGGTGTTCCACCTCAGCCCGCGCAGCGGCCGCGCGCAGGTGTCGACCCGCATCCGTCTGGGGGACAGCCAGATCATCGTCGCGGTGGCGGAACTCTCCGACGGCAGCCTGTGGAGCGCCCAGGCGGAGCTGATCGTCACCCTGCCGTCCTGCGCGGAGGATTGAGCGATGGCCCGTCCACTCGTCAACGTTCCCGCCCGCGCCCGCCCCGGCGAGATCATCGAGATCAAGGCGCTGATCGCCCACCCGATGGAGACCGGCTTTCGCACCGGTCCTGACGGGGCGCTGGTGCCGCGCGACATCATCCATCGGTTCCTGTGCACCTGGAACGGGCAGGAGATCTTCTCGGCTGATCTCTTCCCGGCGATTTCCGCCAACCCCTACCTGGCCTTCACGGCGCTCGCCACGCAAAGCGGCACCATCACCTTCCGGTGGATCGACGACCAGGGCGGGGCGCAGGTGCACAGCGTCGAGATCACCGTCGCATGAGGCTGGGCTGCAGGCCAGTCCCGGCCTTCATCGTCGCACTTATCCTGGCGGCGCTGGTCAGCAGCCCAGAGGCGGCCGACAGCCGCCGGTCCGGCTTCGACGACATGAGTTCCGGCACGCAGGCGATGCAGCGCGACGACACCGCCAATCCCGGCATGTTGTTCGTGGCCGAGGGCGAGGCGCTCTGGCAGGCGCAGGCCGGTCGGTCGGAGCGGAGCTGCGCAAGCTGCCACGGCCCCGGCGAGCGCATGCGGGGTGTCGCAGCCGCCTATCCGGCCTTTGATGAGGCCAGCGCGATGCCGGTTGACATGCAGGGCCGCATCGCGCTGTGCCGCACCCGCCACCAGGGCGCCGATCCGCTGCCGCGGGAGGGTAAGGCGCTGCTGGCGCTCGAGGCCTATGTGGCCCACCAGTCGCGTGGCCTGCCGCTGCGCCCTGTCGATGATCCCAGACTGATGTCGGCACGGGACGAGGGCTCTGCGCTGTGGCGCCGCCGCCAGGGCCAGCTCGACCTGTCCTGCGCCGCCTGCCACGACGACAATGCCGGGCGGAAGCTCGGCGCCAGCCTGATCCCCCAGGGTCATCCGACCGGTTATCCGGTCTACCGGCTGGAGTGGCAGGCGATGGGATCGCTGCAGCGCCGCCTGCGCAACTGCATGATCGGCGTGCGCGCCGAGCCCTATCCGTATGGCGACGCCGCTTTTGTGGCGTTGGAACTCTATCTGCGCGACCGTGCGGCCGGAATGCTGGTGGAGACACCGGCCGTCAGGCCCTGACCTGCGCCTGGCAGCGACCGGGGCCAGCCCCCGACTCCGACCGGGGAAGGATTGAACCGGGGAGTGGTGTCAGCGCGCCGCCTTGCGGGCCAGCCGGCTGGCATTTGCCTGCACCCGCCGCCGCACCGGCTGCGAGGCCGCGCTGGCCACATCGGCAAGGCCGTGCATCACGTCGGACGGCTTGCGGATCTCGCCAAAGGCCGCCTTCGTCCACATCTGCATGAGGGCCATGTTGACGGCGCCGGCGCTCTCGATAGCCGCCTCGACCTTTTCAGCCAGCATCTGCTGGGCCTCGATCGCGGATGCGGTGTCGGGCTTGCCCCAGTTGCCGAACAGGATCGGCGACCGCATCGCAATCGTGAATGCCGCGTCCATCGATGTCTCGGCGGCACTGAAGCCGAATTCAATCGCGCGCGTGCTGAAAGCTAGCATGGTCATTCCCGGTTCGTGACGGATCCCCGTTGTCTGGAGACGCCACCGATTTATGGATCAAATGGATTTAATCTCCATTTGTCAAAATGTTCATCCCTGTGCATTTGTTCCGCAGGACAGACCTGTCCCGTCTGCGGAGGACGCGGGCCCTACCGCGTCGGGGCTGTTGGCGTTAAGGAAAACCTCCTGACATTCCGGAGACATGCCCGTGACTGCCACGGCCCCCGATTGGCGACCTCGGCTCGTGCTCGCCTCGGCCTCGCCGCGCCGTCTTGCCCTGCTGCAGCAGATCGGCATCGAGCCCGACGCCCTGCTGCCGACGGACCTCGACGAAACCCCGCAACGCAACGAACGCCCCAAGGCGCTGGCGCGCCGGCTGGCGCGTGAGAAGGCCGAGCGGGCCCGCGTGGCCGTGCGCGGCCGCGAGGAACTCGCCGGCGCCTTCATCATCGCCGCCGACACGGTGGTGGCGCGCGGCAATCGCATCCTGCCCAAGCCCGAGCATGTCGAGGAGGCGGCGCAGTGCCTGCGCCTGCTCTCCGGCCGGGGCCACCGGGTCTATACCGGGCTGTGCATCGTCACCCCCAGGGACGGGTTCCGCGAGCGACTCGTCGAGACGCGGGTTTCGTTCAAGCACCTGTCGCGCGCCGACATCGAGGCCTACCTCGCCTGTGGCGAATGGCGCGGCAAGGCCGGGGGCTATGCGATCCAGGGCCGGGCCGGCGGCTTCGTCGTCAAGCTGGTCGGCTCCTTTGCCAGCGTGGTCGGGCTGCCGCTGTACGAGACCCTGTCAATCCTCGGCGGCGAGGGCTATCCGGTCCACGCCAGCTGGTTCAACAGCGTCTGAGCACGGCTGTGGCGCCGTCGTTGCTCACGGGGTGATCAGTCTTTTGGCGTGTCTGAACAGCCTGGTCTTTGCAGCGGCGCGCGGAAGTGTCATCGTGGGTCATCCGGCCGGTCCGGACGAAGCGGGGGGCATGGCGATGGATCGCAGGCGATTTCTTGCGGGAGCAGGTGCGTTGGTGGCTGCGCCCACCGGTGCATTCGCCCAGGACGTCAATGAGGCGGCCTTTTTCAAGGGCTCGGCGACCGACAATGGCGTCACCTTCCGCCGCACCAACTTGCAGAAGATCGACAAGGTATGGCGCCGCCAGCTCGTCAAATACAAGAGCGAGGAAGCGCCCGGCACCATCGTGGTCGATACGCGCAACAACTTCCTCTACGTGATCTTCGAGAACCACACGGCACTGCGCTACGGCGTCGGTGTCGGCAAGGAAGGGTTCCAGTGGTTCGGCCGCGCCCGGATCGACCGCAAGGCGATCTGGCCGCAATGGGTGCCCCCACCGGAGATGCTGCTGCGTCGCCCCGAGCTGCCGAAGTTCATGGCCGGCGGCGCCGACAACCCGCTCGGTCCGCGCGCCCTCTACCTCTACCGGGACGGCAGGGATCTGGGCTACCGCCTGCACGGCACGACCGAGCCGTGGAGCATCGGTGGCGACGTCTCGTCCGGCTGCATCCGGCTGCTCAACGAGGACATCATCGACCTGTACCAGCGCAGCCCGGTGGGCACTCTGGTGCTGGTGCTCGAGCACATCAATCGCGGCTGACGCGGCCCGAGGACGCGGGCGGAGGACTGGGTATGGCGTATGCGGCAGCGCGCGGGATCCGCGGCGGGATGATGGCGATCGGGCTGTTGCTGGCGCTCGCCGGCTGCTCGACCATGGAGAAGGTGGCGTCGCCCGACGTCACCGACGCCCCGGTGGGTGCCGGCGTCGACATTCCGGCGGGGTCCAATGAGGACTTTATCGTCAATGTCGGCCGCCGCATCTACTTCACGGAGAAATCCGCGGAGCTGAACGACACCGCCAGGGTCACGCTCGACAAGCAGGCCGAGTTCCTCGCCCAGTACCCGCAGTGGAAGATCAAGGTCGAGGGCTTCGCCGACGAGCCTGGCACCGCCGAGTTCAACATGCAGCTCAGCCAGAAGCGCGCCGAGAACACCCGCGCCTACCTGATCTCGAAGGGCGTCGCGCCGATCCGCACCCGCATCAAGGCGTTCGGCAACACCGAGCTGGTGAAGAAGTGCGCCGACGTCACCTGCTATTCGCAGAACCGCCGGGCGGTCATCGTGCTGGAAGGCCGTTCCGGCGCCTGACCGAACCGGGCGACCGCCGGGCAACCGGCCCGCGGGCGGCGACAGGCTCGACCTGGAGCCGCTCGTCGGCTATGCGGGGCGCATGTCAGACGCAGTCGCCGTCCCCGAAAAGCCCTGCCCGATCTGCCGCCGCCCGGCGCAGCTTGCCTACCGGCCGTTCTGCACGAAGCGCTGCGCCGACGTAGACCTCAACCGGTGGTTGAGCGGCGTCTACGCCGTGCCGGTCGCGCCGTCCGATGAGGATGACGAGGGGGAAATGCCACCGCCTCCCCCTCCCAGGCGCATTTGATCGACCGCGGCTTAGGGCTCAGGCCGCGGCCGTTTCCACGACCCGCTCGGCCTCGATCGGCTCCGGCCGCTGCCAGCGCCCTTCGTCGAGATCGGCGATCTGCAGGCTGATGCGCTCGAGGACAAACTGCGAGAACGGGCCCAGATGGGCATAGAGGCCCATCATCGAGATCACCGGCTTCAGCGCCTTCGGGTTGTGGAGCGCCGTGTCGAGCACGGTTTTCCAGAACTGCCAGCGGACCTCCGACGACCCGCGCGACAGGCCGATCGCCAGCCAGAGGAAGCGGCCGAGATCCCGCGGCAGGTCGCGCAGGGCGATCTTTCCGCCCGGCGCCTTGATGACCAGCGCACGCCCCGATTGTCGCACGCGACCGAAATAGGCTTCGGGCGTGTAGGTCCGCTCCACCACCTCGCGGAAATCGACGAGCGTGTCGCGACGCGGGCGCAGCGTGTCGAAGTTCAGGCCGGCCGTGCACTGGTCGGCCTCCACACCGCCAGAATCGACGTCGTGTGTGGGGTGCAGGCGGCCTTCCTTCTCCAGTCGCCGGGTCAGCTGCGTGTTGGGAAGCGCATATAGCAGCCCCACCATGGCAACCGGGATCGCCGAATCCTCGATGAGCTGGACGATTCCATCGCCAACGCCGTCCTTCTCATTGTCGAAGCCGACAATGAAGCCGGCCGTGACGAACATGCCGGCACCGTAGAGCTTGTGGATGCTGTCCGGGATGCTCCGGCGCGTGTTCTGCTTCTTCTGCATCTGCCGCAGCGTCTCGGGATCGGGGCTCTCGATGCCGACAAACAGCGCGAAGAAATTGGCCTGCCGCATCATCTCCAGCAGTTCCGGATCGTCGGCCAGGTTGATCGAGGCCTCGGTCGAGAACTCGAACGGGTAGCCGTTGCGCTTCTGCCAGGCGACGAGCTCGGGCAGGAAGGCCTTCAGCGCCTTCTTGTTGCCGACAAGATTGTCGTCGACGAAGTCCACATGGCCGCGATAGCCAAGCGCCAGCACCGCGTCGAGCTCGGTCAGCATCTGCGCCGTCGTCTTGGTCCGCGGCTTGCGGCCATAGAGCTCGATGATGTCGCAGAACTCGCAGGTGAACGGGCAGCCGCGCGAGAACTGCACGCCGACATGCATGTAGTCCTTGAGCTTCAGCAGGTCGAAGCGTGGTGTCGGCGTCGTCGTCACGTCGGCCTGGAACTTCTCGGCCTCGAACCTGCCGGTCCGCTCGCCGGCCTGCCAGGCCGCGACGAACCG
This sequence comes from Methylobacteriaceae bacterium, assembly GCA_040380755.1. Classification (GTDB taxonomy): domain Bacteria; phylum Pseudomonadota; class Alphaproteobacteria; order Rhizobiales; family Beijerinckiaceae; genus Alsobacter. The sequence continues at coordinate 14,997 of JBEIIL010000086.1, forward strand.
GTCGAGAATACCCTCGGCCTCGCCGAGCACGAGAAAATCCGCTGCCGCATAGGCCGCCGGACTGGATGTCGCGTCCGGCCCGCCGATCACGATGGGTCGCCCGGCCTTCTGGACCCGTTCCATGAGGGTCACGGTGTCGAACTGCTGCGGCAGCATCCCACCTGTCATCACCATGTCGGCCCAGCCAATGTCGGCGTCGGTCAAGTCGTCGGTGTTGCGGTCGATCAGCCGGATGTCCCAGTCCTTCGGCAGCATCGCCGCCACGGTAATCAGCCCGAGTGGGGCCGCCGGATACTTGGCGCCGACCAGCTCGCAGGTCTTGCCGTAATTCCAGAAGGATCCCGACGAAAACCGGGGAACCACCATCAGGACCTTGGTCTGAGCCATTTATGTCTCCCTGGCCAAGTCGAACCTGTCCGACACGCTCTGTGCGTTTCTTATCATCATTTTGCTGCGCCTGCTCAATCACCGCGGTGCGGGATCGCCGATCGCGTCACGACCAGCATCGGCAAACCTTGGGTTGCGCTGTGCGTCGCCTGTAGCCTCGCTCCGCTCGAACCCGGTCGTGTGTTGCGCAGCCACCCCTTCGCGTGCCGGGCTCAACAGTCTAGTCTCTGCCCGTCGGAGCTGCAGACCGCAGCGCCGCAACCGGGATGAGCGATGCGGTTCCTGCGACGCCTTGCCAAGCGGGTTGGCCTCGGTCGCCTTCTCGCGCTTGTCCTGCTGGCAGGGCTGGCGGCGCTGAGCATCTGGGATCCCGCGCCTGTCGAGGCGGTGCGGCTGCGCACCTTCGACTTCTATCAGCGCACCAAGCCGCGCGATGCCCAGGTGCGCCCGGTCGTCATCCTCGACATCGACGAGCGCAGCCTCAAGGGCCTGGGACAATGGCCCTGGCCGCGGACCCAGGTCGCCGACCTGCTCGGCCGGCTGGCCAGCCTCGGGGCCGTTGCGGTCGGATTCGACGTGATCTTCGCCGAGCCGGACAGGCTGTCGCCCGCGCGCGTCGCCGCCGGGCTGCGCAATCTCGACGAGGAAACACGCCAGCGCCTGTCCGCCCTTCCCGGCAATGACGAGGTGCTCGCCCGGATGATCGGCCGGATGCGCGTCGTGCTCGGCCAGTCCGGCGACCGCGGCGAGGGCGAACCCGTCAGCGAGCCCATGCCGCAGACCGGCTTTGGCATGCTGGGGCCGGACCCCAAGCCCTTCATGGTCCAGTTTCCCGTGCTGCGCCGGAACATTCCGGTGCTGGAGAACGCCGCGGCGGGCCGCGGCCTGTTCAGCATCCTGCCGGAACCGGACGGCATCGTCCGACGCGTGCCCATGGTGATGCTGGCCGAAGGCGCGGTGGTGCCGTCCCTGACGCTGGAGATGCTGCGGGTCGTCACGGGCGCTGGCGCCATCCTCATCCGCTCGACGCCCGGCGGCATCGGCGCCGTGGCGCTCCCCGGCTTCGAGCTGCCGACCGATCCTGCCGGGCGGATCTGGGTCCACTTCGCCCACCATGATCAGGCCCGCTACGTCTCGGCCATCGATCTCCTCGAGGGCCGCGTGCCGCGCGAGAAGATCGCCGGCAAGCTGGTGCTGGTCGGCACCTCGGCCCTTGGCCTGCTCGACACCAAGACAACCCCGGTCGACCGGACCCTGCCGGGCGTCGAGGTGCACGCCCAGATCCTGGAGAGCGCGCTGACGCGCACGACGCTGACGGCGCCGGTGTGGACCTCGCTCGCCGAGTTGGCGGCCATGCTGGTGATCGGCCTGGCGCTGATCTGGTTTGCCCCCAAGGTCCGCGCCACGACCCTGTTCCTTGCCGGCGGGGTCGTCGCGGCGGCCCTCGTCTACGCATCGTGGTACGCGTTCTCGCGCCATGGCCTGCTGGTCGACGCGACCTTCCCGCTGGGCGGGAGCTTCGCCATCTATCTGACTCTGCTGTCGACGAATTATCTCCAGGTCCAGGCCGACCGGCAGCGCATTCGCGGCGCCTTCGGCCAGTACCTGTCGCCAGCCCTCGTCGAGCAGCTGGCGCAGTCGCCCGAGAAGCTGGTCCTCGGCGGCGAAGAGAAGCTGATGACGATCATGTTCAGCGATGTGCGCGGCTTCACCGGCATCTCGGAGCGCTACAAGTACGACCCGCAGGGCCTCACCGCGCTGATGAACAGGTTCCTGACCCCGCTCACCAATGCCATCCTCGACAACAAGGGCAC
>JBEIIL010000087.1:0-16877 GCA_040380755.1 Methylobacteriaceae bacterium
GCCCGATCCTGCCCTTCGTATCCAGTTGTCGACCGGAACCAACCCATGCGCTTTTCCGCCCTCGCCCTTCTCCGCCAGGCCTGGTCCGGCCATGCGGGCTGGCCCGAGCAGTGGCGTTCGCCGGAGCCCAAACCGGCCTACGAGGCGGTGATCGTCGGCGGCGGCGGGCACGGGCTGGCGACGGCCTACTATATGGCCCGCACCCACGGGTTGCGCTCCATTGCCGTCGTCGAGAAGGGCTGGCTGGGCGGCGGCAACACCGGCCGCAACACCACGATCATCCGCTCCAACTATCTGTGGGAGGAGAGCCAGCACCTGTACGAGCACGCGCTACGGCTCTGGGAAGGGCTGGCGCAGGAACTGAACTACAACGTCATGTACTCGCCCCGCGGCGTGATGATGCTCGCCCACAATGACCATGACGTGCAGGTCTTCCGGCGGCATGTCCATGCCAACCGGCTGCAGGGCATCGACAATGAATGGCTGAGCCCGCAGGAGGCCCGGGCGTTCTGCCCGCTGCTCAACACCAGCCGGGACATCCGCTATCCGGTCGTCGGGGCCGCCCTGCAGCGGCGCGGCGGAGTGGCACGCCATGACGCGGTCGCCTGGGGCTATGCAAGGGCAGCGAGTGCGCTGGGGGTCGACATCCTGCAGAAATGCGCGGTCACGGCCATCCGCCGCGACGCCGGCGGCGCCGTCTGCGGCCTCGAGACGACGCGGGGGGAGATCGCCACCCGCAAGGTTGGCGTCGTGGCGGCCGGCCACACCAGCGTCGTGATGGGCATGGCCGATGTGCGCATGCCGCTGGAGAGCTATCCGCTGCAGGCTCTGGTGTCGGAGCCGGTGAAGCCGATCATGCCCTGCGTGGTGATGTCGAACACCATCCACGCCTACATGTCCCAGTCGGACAAGGGCGAGCTGGTGATCGGGGCCGGGACCGACGCCTACACGTCCTATTCGCAGGCCGGGGCGCTGCACATTTCGTCGCACACGCTGGACGCGATCTGCGAGCTGTTCCCGACCGTCAGGCGCCTGCGCATGCTGCGCAACTGGGGCGGCATCGTCGACGTGACGCCGGACCGCTCGCCGATCATTGGCAAGACGCCGGTGCCGGGCCTGTTCGTGAACTGCGGCTGGGGAACCGGCGGCTTCAAGGCCACGCCGGGGTCCGGCCATGTCTTCGCCCACACGGTGGCGACCGGCGAGCCGCATCCGATCGCGGCGCCGTTCTCGCTTGACCGGTTCCGTACCGGACGGCTGATCGACGAGGCGGCGGCCGCCGCCGTCGCCCATTGAGGCCGCCATGCTGCTGATCCGCTGTCCCTATTGCCGCGCCGATCGTCCGGAAATCGAATTCCGGCATGGCGGCCAGGCACATGTCGCGCGCCCGACCGATCCGTCCGCCGTGTCTGATGCCGACTGGGCGGCCTTTCTGTACTTCCGTGACAATCCGCGCGGGCCGATTGCCGAGCGCTGGCGGCACACGCATGGGTGCGGCCGGTTCTTCAATGCCGTTCGCCATACGGTGACCGACACGATCCTGGCCACCTACCCTGCCGGCGAACCGATGCCGGACCTGACGGCAATGACACGGCCGGAGGGCGGACGGTGAGCGTGGCCAGGACGCCGGACGGCGGGCGGATCGATCGCAGCCAGGTGCTGCGGTTTCGCTTCGACGACAGCAACCTCACCGGTCATCCCGGCGACACGCTGGCGTCGGCCCTGCTGGCCAACGGCATCCACCTGGCCGGACGCTCGTTCAAGTATCACCGCCCTCGCGGTATCCTGGCGGCAGGGGCCGAGGAACCGAACGCGCTGGTGACCATCAGCCGTGGCGGCGGTCGTGTGACGCCGAACCTGCGGGCGACGCAGGTCGAGCTCTATGAGGGCCTCGTCGCCACCAGCCAGAACCACTGGCCGTCGCTGCGTTACGATGCCGGGGCGATCAATGACGCGCTGCCGGACGGGCTGCTCTCGGCCGGGTTCTACTACAAGACCTTCATGGCGCCGGCCGGCGCCTGGGCGGGCCTCTACGAGCCGCTGATCCGCCGGGCCGCCGGCCTCGGGGAGGCGCCGACACAGCCGGACCCGGACCACTACGCCCATCGCTATGCCTTCTGCGACGTGCTGGTCGTGGGCGCCGGTGCAGCTGGACTGGCGGCGGCGCTCGCCGCTGCGCGCGCCGGGCGGAGGGTCATCCTCGCCGACGAGCAGGCGGAGTTGGGCGGCGGCCTGCTGGCCGAGACCGCGCTGGTCGACGGGATAGCAGCGGCCGACTGGGTGGCACAAACCGTTGCGGAACTCTCTGCCGCTGGAGTGACGCTGCTGCCGCGCGCCCAGGCGTTCGGCGTCTACCTGCAGAATTTCGTCGGGCTCGCCGAGCGGGTGACCGACCACCAGATGGTGCCCCACCCCAAGGCGCCGCGTGAGCGGTTGTGGAAGGTGCGGGCCGGCCAGGTGGTGCTCGCCACCGGCGCCATCGAGCAGCCGCTGGTGTTTCCTGACAATGACCGCCCCGGGATCATGCTGGCCGGGGCGGCCCGCAGCTATGCGCTGCGCTGGGGCGTGCGGCCGGGGACACGCGCCGTGGTGCTGGCCGCCTGCGATAGCGGCCATGCGGCCGCGATCGACCTTGCCCAGGCGGGCGTGTCGATCGTTGCGATCGTCGACCCGCGCGCCGATGGCGACGGCGCCGGCGCAGCGGCCTCCCGGGCGGCGGGCCTGACGGTCCGCGGCCCGGCCGTCATCACCGGCACGTCCGGCCGGCTGCGGGTCAACGCCGTCACCGTGGCGCCGCTGCGCCCGGACGGCGGGACCGGACCGGCGGAGACGCTGGCCTGTGACCTCGTGCTGATGGCCGGCGGCTTCGTGCCGGCGGTGCACCTGTTCTCGCAGGCGCGCGGCACGCTGCGCTTCGACGCGGAGCGCGCCCTCTACGTGCCCGGCGACCCGGTGCCGGGGATCCACACCGCCGGCGCCTGCAACGGCGCGTTCGGGATTGCCGCCGCGCTGGCGGACGGGTTTACGGCGGGTGCTGCAGCAGCCGGAACAGTCGCAGCCGAGCCAGCGCCGGCTGTCACCGGCGAGATCGTGCCGCGCGGCAGCTGGCGGGGTGCTCTGCCACATGGTCGCGATCCACGGCGGGTGAAGGCTTTTGTCGACTTCCAGAACGACGTGACGGCGCGCGACATCGGGCTCGCCGTGCAGGAGGGGTTCCGGTCGATCGAGCACGTCAAGCGCTACACGACGACCGGCATGGCCACCGACCAGGGCAAGACGTCGAACATGAACGGCCTTGCCATCGCGGCCGCGGCGCTCGGCCGGCCGGTGCCGGAGGTCGGGCTGACGACGTTCCGGCCGCCATACACGCCGGTGACCTTCGGCACGCTGGCGGGACCGTCGCGGGGCCCGCTGTTCGATCCCGTTCGCGAAACGCCCGCGCACGCCTGGGCGCAGGCGCAGGGCGCTGTGTTCGAGGATGTGGGCGCCTGGAAGCGGGCCCGGGCCTTTCCCCATGCCGGCGAGGATCTGCACGCAGCGGCAGCCCGGGAATGCCGGGCGGTGCGCGATGCCGCGGGCCTGTTCGATGCCTCGACACTCGGCAAGATCGAGGTCTGCGGCCCGGACGCGGCGACCTTCCTCGAACGGCTCTACACCAACAGCTGGGCCAGCCTGGCGCCGGGGCGCTGCCGCTACGGGCTGATGCTGAGCGAGGCCGGCTTCGTCATGGACGACGGCGTGGTTGGCCGGCTGGCGCCGGATCGCTTCCATGTGACGACCACGACTGGTGGGGCAGCGCGCGTGCTCGCCCACATGGAGGACTATCTGCAGACCGAGTTCACCGACCTGACGGTCTGGCTGACCTCGACGACCGAGCAGTGGGCGGTGATCGCCGTGCAGGGCCCAAGGGCCCGCGACGTGCTGGCGCCGCTGGTCGCGGGCACGGACCTGTCGGAGGCGGCCATGCCCCATATGAGCGTCCGGACGTGCCATGTGGCCGGGGTGCCGGCCCGGCTGTTCCGGGTGAGTTTCACCGGCGAACTCGGGTTCGAGGTGAATGTGCCGGCGGGCCATGGCCTGGCGGTCTGGGAAGCGCTCCATGCGGCCGGGCAGGCGTTCGGCCTGACGCCCTACGGCACCGACGCGATGCACGTTCTGCGGGCCGAGAAGGGCTATGTGATTGTCGGCCAGGAGACCGACGGCACGGTGACGCCAGACGACCTTGGCCTCGGCCGGATGATCGGCCGCGGCAAGGCGGATTTCGTCGGCAGGCGTTCGCTGAGCCGGCCGGACATGCTGCGGCCGGACCGCAAGCAGCTTGTCGGCCTGCTGACGGAGGACCCCCACGCCTTGCTTCAGGAGGGCGCGCAGGTGACCGCGCAAGCGACGCCGGTGCGCGGCACGGCGGCCCTCGGCCATGTCACCTCGTCCTATGCGAGCCCGACGCTCGACCGGTCGATTGCCCTGGCGCTGGTGGCGAATGGCCGGGCCCGGATGGGCAAGACGCTCTACGTGCCGATGCCAGGGGGTGCGCAGGCCGTGACCGTCGTGGCGCCGGTGTTCCTCGATCCTGGCGGGAGCCGCCTGCATGGTTGAGCATCCCGAAGCCTCTCTTGCCCAAACCGCAGCCACCCTCGCTGCTGTTCATAAGCAAACGACCGTGGCGCACGCACACTCCGCCTGCCGGTGGGTGCTGCGCTGTGCCGCGGCTGTCACCCCGGAGTTGGCCCCAGCCCTCGGCTGCCCCCTGCCGATGACAATCAACACCGCTACGACCGCCAGTGAGCGGGCCGCCCTGATGCTGGGACCCGACGAATGGCTGTTGCTCGCGCCGGAGGCGGAGGGGGCGGCTCTCGATACAGCGTTCGCCGAAACGTTGTCCGGCTATCCCCACAGCCTCGTCGATGTCGCACACCGACAGGAGGCGCTGGTGCTGGAGGGCCCCCGGGCCGAGCTCGTTCTCAACGCCGGCGTGCCGCTGGACTTGGACATCACGGCTTTTCAGGTTGGTACCGCGACCCGGACGCTGTTCGACAAGGCCGAGATCGTGCTGTGGCGAACCGGTGCGGACAGCTTTCGCATCGAGACCGCACGAAGCCTCCTGCCCTATCTTCGCGCCATGCTGGCAGAGGTCCTGACTGAACTGTCCGCGGAGTGATCCGCGTCAGCGCGACAGGCCGATCGCGCCCCCGCCCGGCCCGAGCCCGACCGGAACCGGCACGCTGGTGGAGGCGTAATCGGCATTCACGACGAGCTTCATGCCGCCGGTGACCATCAGGCGCTCGAGCACAAGCACCGTGTAGGTCGACGATGCGCCGACCGTCGAGGGCGCGCCGGCCGGTACGGTAGCGACGTCCGGTGACGTCTTGCTGTCCGGCCAAACGTCGCCCGGGCGAGCAACCCAAAGCGCCCCCTTCGGCAGGTAGATCGTGCCCGGCAGGTTGCTGGGGCCTTCGCCCTGCACGGAGAAGGACTGCGAGGCATCTTTTGTCGCGACCAGCAGCAGGCCTAACCGATCGCGACATCGGCGGCCGCTGTGGTAAATTTGCCTTCTTTCCGAGCGCCTGCAGCCCGCGCGGTGGCCGCCATGCCGCTCGCATGGGCGAAGCAGCAACCGCGGGATCACTATGCTGCGCTCACGTCTGCCGGATCAGATTGCAAGGGTGTTCAACCGATTATTTGCGCGCTATATCGGTTATCTAGGTCACTGGAGCCGGCGCGCTCCGGGGGCTTTGCCGTTGCGGAATGTGGTGGACGGAGACGAGCCTCATGGGTGCCAAGTCGGTTCTTCTGGCCGTCGCCGTTGGCGCTGCCGCGCTGGCCGGCGCACATGCCTACTGGCCGCAGGTCGGGCCCCACATGCCGGCGCAGGTGCACCAGCTCGTGGCGATGCTGCCGCCTGAGTACCAGCCGAAAGGCGCCGGCAAGCCAGAATCCGCGCCCAAGCCGGCAACGCCATCTCCGGTGGCCCGAGGCCCCGGACAGGGTCCGAGGGTGGTGCCGGTCTCGCTCGGGATGGCCGACCGCCGGCCGATGCCGGTTCGGTTCGATACGATCGGCCAGGTGCAGCCGCTGGCGAGCGTGACGGTGCGCTCGCGCGTCGAAAGCCAGGTTCTCTCGGTGGCATTCGAGGACGGCAGCCAGGTCAAGAAGGGCGATATCCTGTTCCAGCTCGACCAGCGCGGCATCGAGGCGCAGATCAAGCAGGCCGAGGCCACGTTGGCGCGCTCCCGCGCCCAGCTCGAGCAGGCCCAGCGCGACGTGAAGCGCAACGAGGCGCTCGCCGCCAATGAATTTGCATCGCGCCAGAAGCTCGACGACAGCAAGACGTCGGTCTCGACCCTGCAGGCGCAGATCCGGTCCGACGAGGCGGTGCTCGAGAACCTCAATGTGTCCCTGAGCTACTACACGATCCGCGCGCCGATCAGTGGGCGCGTCGGCGTCGCCGGGGTGAAGGCCGGGAATATCGCCAAGACCGGCGATTCAAGCGTGGCGCTGGCAACCATCAACCAGATGAGCCCGATCTATGTGTCCTTCGCCGTGCCGCAGCGGCTGCTGCCGGAGCTGCGGACGGCGCTGGCGCAGGGCACGTCGAAGGTCCAGGCGACTCCGCAGGGAACCGAGGACGCGATCGACGGCAAGGTGGCGGTGATCGAGAACGCCGTCGATGCGGCGTCCGGCACGGTGACGCTGCGCGGCATCTTCGAGAATGCCGACGAGATCCTCTGGCCCAGCGCGCTGTGCAATGTCCGCCTCGTCATCCGGACCGAGCCGGACGCCATCGTCGTGCCAAAGGAGGCTGTGCAGACCAGCCAGAACGGCACCATCGTGTTTGTCGTCAAGGACAATATCGCCCGGGTCAGGCCGGTCGTGGTCGACCGCACTCTGCGGGGGCTCTCGGTCATCAAGTCAGGCCTCGAAGGCAATGAGACCGTGGTGACGGACGGCCAGCTGATGCTGACCGAAGGCACGCGGGTGGAGCCCAAAGGTGATGGCGGAGCCAGGCCAGGCGTTCCGCCCGCGCGGCCGCCCCCCCCTGCCGCCGGCGCGAAGGTCGATGCCAAACCGACGAAGACTGGACCGGGAGCCAGCTGATGTCCCTTCCCGAGCTGTGTATCCGCCGCCCGGTGATGACGACGCTGATGACGCTATCGTTCATCATCTTTGGCCTGTTCGGGTACCGTCAGCTTCCCGTCGCCGCCCTGCCGCGCGTCGACTTCCCGACCATCAACGTGCAGGCGCAGCTGCCCGGCGCAAGCCCCGAGACGATGGCGGCCTCCGTCGCCGCGCCGCTTGAGCGGCAGTTTTCGAACATCTCCGGCATCAGCGCCATGACGTCGGTCTCGACGCAGGGTGCGACCAACATCGTCCTGCAGTTCGATCTCGACCGCAACATCGACGGAGCGGCACTGGACGTGCAGTCGGCCATCGGGGCGGCCGCGCGACGCCTGCCGTCTGACCTGCCGAACCCGCCGAGCTTCCGCAAGGTCAACCCCGCCGACCAGCCGATTCTGTTCCTTGTGGTGAGCTCCGACACACTGCCGCTGTCGACCGTCAACGACTATGCGGAGACGGTGCTGCAGCAGCAGATCTCGCAGATCCCGGGCGTCGCCCAGGCGTTGATCTTCGGCGCTCAGAAATACGCCGTTCGGATCATGGTGGATCCCGAGGCCCTGTCGGCACGTGGCCTCGCCTTCCAGGACCTTCGCACGGCCGTGGCCCAGGCCAACTCCAACCAGCCGACGGGAACGCTGCGCAGCGAACGCCAGCGCGTCACCATCGAGGCCACCGGCCAGCTGCGGCGCGCCGCCGACTACAACGACCTGATCGTCGCTTCGCGGAACTCGACGCCGGTTCGGCTCGAGGACGTGGCGAAAACCCGCGACTCCGTCGAGAACGACGAAGCAGCAAGCTGGTACAACGGCAAGCGGTCGCTGATCATCGCGATCTTCCGCCAGTCCGACGCCAACACCGTCGAGGTTGTGGACCGCATCCGCGAGCGCGTACCGGTGTACCGGGAGCAGCTGCCGGCCTCGATCGGCCTCGACGTGCTGAATGACCGTTCCGTGCCGATCCGCGAGGCGGTGCACGACGTCGAATTCACGCTGATGCTGTCCATCGCCCTCGTGGTGCTGGTGATCTTCCTGTTCCTGAAGTCGCTGACGGCCACAATCATCCCGACACTGGCGCTGCCGGTGTCGCTGATCGGGACGTTCGCGGCGATGTATGTGATGGGCTATTCCATCGACAACATCTCGCTGCTGGCCCTCACGCTATCCGTGGGCTTTGTCGTCGACGACGCCATCGTGATGCTCGAGAACATCGTGCGTCACATCGAGAACGGCGAAAAACCGTTCCAGGCGGCCCTGATCGGCTCGCGCGAGATCGCCTTTACGATCGTGTCGATCACCCTGTCGCTCGTCGCCGTGTTCATCCCGGTGTTCTTCATGGGCGGCGTCGTCGGCCGCGTCTTCCGCGAGTTTGCGGCGGTGATCTCCGTGGCAATTCTCGTCTCCGGCTTCGTGTCGCTGACGCTGACACCCATGCTGTGCGCCCGGATTCTCAAGGCGCATGACGTGCACGCCAAGCCGGGCCTGTTCTCGCGCATCGTCGACGGCGTGGTGAACGGGATGTTGACGGCCTACCGGGTCACGCTCGACATCGTGTTGAAGGGCCGGCTGATCGTGCTCGCCCTGACGCTGCTGTCGGTTTATGCGAGCCTGCAGCTGTATATCGCGGTGCCGAAGGGCTTCTTCCCGACGGAGGACACCGGTCTGATCCGCGGTGCCACCGAGGGTCCGGCCGACACGTCTTTCGAGGCCATGAGCCAGCGCCAGCAGCTGATGCAGGAGATCGTCCGCGCCGACCCGGCCGTGGATTACGTGACGTCCAGCATCGGCCAGTCCGGCATCAACCAGGGCTTCATGTTCATCGCGCTGAAACCGCGCGAAGAACGCGACGCCGTGACGACGGTGATCGCGCGCATCCGCCAGAAGACCGCCGGCATTCCTGGCATCACTCTCGTGATGCAGCCGGTGCAGAACATCAACCTGAACTCGGGCCGCCAGTCGCGCGCGCAGTACCAGTACACGCTGCAGAGCAGCGACATCCAGGCGCTCTACAAGGCCGCGCCGGAGATGCTGGAGCGGATGCGTCGCCTCGACACGCTGCGCGACGTCAACTCCGACCTGCAGCTGTCCAACCCGCAGGCGGTCATTGATCTCGACCGCGAGAAGGCCGCCAATCTGGGCGTCACGTCGGACCAGTTGCGCCAGACGCTGTACAGCGCGTTTGGGTCCCGACAGGTCTCGACGATCTACACACCGTCGAACGACTACCAGGTCATCATGGAGGCGGATCGGGCGTTCCAGTCGGACCCCTCCTCCCTGTCGCGGCTCTTCGTCAAGAACAGCGCGGGGCAGAACATTCCGCTCGACGCGATGGCGACGGTGAAGCGTGGCGTGGGTCCGCTGTCGGTCAACCGGCAGTCGCAGCAGCCGGCCGTGACCATCTCCTTCAACACGCCTCCCGGCGTATCGCTCGGTGACGCCGTGGTGTCGATCCGGCAGGTCGAGCGGCAGGCTGGCCTTCCCTCGGCCGTGACCACCGGCTTTGCGGGCTCGGCCCAGCTGTTCCAGGATGCGCTGAAGGGCCAGGGCCTGCTGATCGTTGCGGCCCTGCTCGTGATCTACATCGTGCTGGGGGTGCTCTACGAGAGCTTCATCCACCCGATCACCATCCTGTCCGGGCTGCCCTCGGCCGGCCTCGGGGCGATCCTGGCGCTGCAGTACTACAACATGGACCTGTCGGTGATCGCGATCATCGGCATTCTCATGTTGATTGGCATCGTCAAGAAGAACGCCATCATGATGGTGGACTTCGCGCTCGAGCGCAGGCGTGACGGCGCCGACGCCCAGACGGCCATTCGCGATGCGGCGCTGCTGCGCTTCCGTCCGATCATCATGACGACCTTCGCTGCGCTGTTCGGCACGCTGCCGATCGCGCTCGGATCGGGCGCCGGATCGGAACTGCGTCAGCCGCTGGGCATTGCGGTGTGCGGCGGCCTGATCGTGTCGCAGCTGCTGACGCTCTACATCACGCCGGTCGTCTACATCTATCTCGACAAGATTGAGACGCTGCTCAACCGGCGCCGGCACGCGGAGGTCGTGGCAGAGGCCGCGGTCCTGCCTGGCGCCGCGGCAGCGCCCCACGGAGCAGCGCTGCAGAAGGCTGACTGACGAGCGACGCGCGCAGACGAGGTTCGCGCGCGCAACGCCCAAAGGGCGGGATGGTCTTTGCGCGCAGTCGCATTTGTGTCGCGCGTTAACGCTGTTTCCATCCCTGCATTGCAGCCCTTTGCAGCTTGCGTCACGATAGTCGAGTCCACTATCTGGTTGCGGGTTGCAGCGTGTTGCGTCGCGTATCTGGCACGGCTGTGAGGGTATCGGAGCCGGTCCCGGCCACCCCGGTCGTTGAGGCCGCGCCAACGTCGGCCCGTTCGCTCGGAAAAGGCTTCGCCGCATTTCTGCTGGGCCTGACGCTCGGGATGAGCTTTATCGTCATCGGCCAATCGGCTTTCAGCGATCTGGCGACAGACAAGCCGGACATGTTCTCGTCCCCACCGGTGCTGCGTCCCTGATTGCACCGTCAGGCCGGACCGACTGACTCCACCTTGAACGTGTGAAGATCGCCGTCCTCGTCGCTGAGTGACACATATTCGCCCGGCGAAAACACATGGCCGCCAAATCGGTAGCCCGCCTCGTCATCATCGTGGGCGGTGGGATCGTAGTCGAATGCCCAGGTGGCGCCGCCCCGGCCACCGGGACGGTGGATGAGATGTCCAATCTGGTCCGGCTCTCCCGCCCAGAAGCGCCGCACGCGGCAACGGGCCCGCGCCTCCTTCCACGCCGCAACGTCAAGGTGCCCTGAGGCATCCAGCGGTGCGATCAGGTCGTAGCCGTGCCGCGACGATCCGTCGGGATTCGTCTTGGAGCGGGCCAGATGCAAGATAATGCGACAAAAGCGGGCGTCTGACATGGGGGGCTCCTCTGGACTGAGGCTTCACCCTGGCGTCAGGCAAAGCCCCCGTCGTTGATCTCCCTCAAGGATCAACGGGCGGAGGCTCGAGTCTGCCGGCGACTTCACTTTGGCGGCCGCCAGACTTGGGCCGCCGCCAGACTTGGGCTGCTGCGTGACTTGGGCCGCTGCTTGACTGGGGTCGCTGCTTGACTTGGGCCGCCTGCCCTCACCACAGTCCGTGGCTCCGGAGTGCCGCAATGTTCAGCCTGACCGACCTCGACGACGCCACCCGCCTCGTCCATCAGACGATGGCGCCGACGCCTGCCTATGCCTGGCCGCTGCTGGCGCAGCGCCTGGGGGTGGATGTCGTCGTCAAGCACGAGAACCACACGCCGGTCGGTGCCTTCAAGGTGCGCGGCGGCCTCGTCTATCTGGATCGTCTGGTCCGCGAGCGGCCGCATGTGCGCGGGATCGTGTCGGCAACCCGCGGCAACCACGGCCAGAGCCTGGCCTTTGCGGGCCGTCGCTTCGGCATCCCGGTGGTGATCGTCGTGCCACATGGCAATTCCACCGAAAAGAATGCCGCCATGCGGGCGCTCGGTGCCGAGCTTGTCGAGCACGGGCGGGACTTCGACGAGTCCCGCCAGGTGGCGGCCATGCTGGCCGCGGAGCGCGGCTTCGAGATGGTCCCCTCCTTCGCGCAGGACCTGGTCCGCGGGGTGGCGACCTATGCGGTGGAGCTGTTCCGGCAGGAAAAGACCCTGCATACGGTGTTCGTGCCGATCGGGCTCGGGTCCGGCATCTGCGGCCTGATCGCCGCGCGCGATGCCATGGGGCTGGACACACGGATCGTTGGTGTCGTCTCTGACAGGGCCAATGCCTACAGGCTGTCGTTCGAGGCCGGGCATCCGGTGATGACCAACACGGCGCTGACATTTGCCGACGGCATGGCGACGCGCCAGCCAGACCCGAACGCGCTGGCGATCATCCGGGACGGGGCAGAACGGATCGTCGAGGTGCCCGACACGCTGATCGCCGAGGCCATCCGCGTGCTGCACGAGGATACGCACAATCTGGCCGAGGGCGCCGGAGCTGCTCCCCTTGCCGCGCTGATGGCCGAGCGCGAGCGTTTCGCCGGCCAGCGCGTCGGCGTCATCCTGTGTGGCGGCAATATCGACAGAGGCTGGAACGCCACCATCATGGCAGGCGGCACGCCCAGCGTTGCCTGACCAGGACACGGCAGTTTAGAAATCCTATAAACTATTGATCTAAAACAGTTTTTGGTTGACGGCACCGGACAAGGGCGGCATCACTGCAGGGTCCGCAACCGTCCGTGGCAGGGCCTTGAACCCTGTCCAAGGAGTTTCTCATGACTGTTTGCATTCGCCCGAGATGGCGCCTGCGCGCACTCGCTTCCGGGTTTGCCCTGATGGCGACACCGGCGCTGGCTGCAGAGGTCAACGTCTACACGTCGCGCGAGCCGCAGCTGATCCGCCCGGTCTTCGAGGCCTTCTCCAAGGCCACCGGCATCAAGGTCAATGCGGTGTTCCTGCAGAACGGGCTCGAGGAGCGCGTGAAGGCCGAAGGCCAGAACTCGCCGGCCGATCTGATCATTCTCGTCGATGCAGCGAAGCTCGCGGGCGCCGTCGAACTCGGCATCACCCAGCCTGTGCGCAACGTCGGGCTCGAGGCCGCGGTGCCGGCCAACCTGCGTGATCCGGCCGGCCACTGGTTTGCGACGACCCTGCGCTCGCGGGTGGTCTACGCGTCCAAGGACCGGGTGAAGCAGGACGCGATCACCTATGAGGACCTCGCCGATCCGAAGTGGAAGGGCAGGGTCTGCATCCGCTCTGGCCAGCATCCCTACAATGTCTCGCTGTTTGCGGCGGTCGTCGCCCGGCATGGCGCCGAGAAGGCGGGGGACTGGCTGACACGGTTGCGCGCCAACCTCGCCAAGCGCCCGTCGGGCGGCGACCGTGACGTCGCCAAGGATATTCTGGCCGGCGTATGCGACATCGGCGTCGGCAACACCTACTATCTTGGCCTGCTGCGCAACGACCCGGATCCGGGACAGCGGGCCTGGGGCGACGCCGTGAAGCTGCTCGACTCGCGCTTCGCCGGCGGCGGAACCCACGTCAACGTGTCGGGAGCCGCGGTGGCACGCCATGCGCCGCACCGCGCCGAGGCCATCCAGCTGCTGGTCTTCATGACCTCCGATGCCGGCCAGAAGGTGCTGGCCGACCTGAACTACGAGTACCCGGTGCGGCCTGGCATCAGCGCCGGCACCCAGGCGCTGTTCGGGCCGATCCAGCCTGACACTCTGTCGCTGGCAGACATTGCCCGGGCACGCCGCACGGCCAGCGAACTGGTCGACCGCACGGGCTTCGACAACTGAGCCGGTCCATGTCCCAGCGTCCCGGCCGCGCGGCGGCTGGTGCTTTTGCCGGCGCCGCACTGGTCGCGGCGCCGCTCGTTGCCCTCATTGCCATTGCGATGGGCGGGGACACAGCGACGCTGCGCCACGTCGCATCCACCGTGCTGCCGCACGCTCTCGCCGAAACGGCGCTGCTGCTGGCCGGCGTCGCGATCGTGGCGGGTGTCGCCGGGGTCGGAACGGCGTGGCTGGTCTCGGCCTACCGGTTCCCGGGACGCCTGATCTTGCAGGCCGCGCTGGTGCTGCCGCTCGCGGTGCCGCCCTACATCGCCGCCTACACCTATGTGGAGGTGCTGGATCCGCTCGGACCCGTGCAGTCAGCCTTTCGCGCGCTCACCGGCTACCGCTCGCGCGCCGAATATGGCTGGCCAGACATCCGGTCCCTGCCCGGCGCCATCATCGTCATGAGCGCCGTCCTCTACCCCTATGTGTATCTGACCACCAGGGCCCTGTTCAGCGTGCAGAGTGCCAATCTGCTCGACGTGGCGCGCACGCTGGGCGCCCGGCCGTCGCGGATCTTCGTCACGGTGGCGTTACCGCTTGCCCGCCCGGCCGTGGCGCTCGGCCTGTCGCTGGTTTTGCT
The DNA here is from genome assembly GCA_040380755.1 of Methylobacteriaceae bacterium. Taxonomy (GTDB): domain Bacteria; phylum Pseudomonadota; class Alphaproteobacteria; order Rhizobiales; family Beijerinckiaceae; genus Alsobacter. The sequence goes on from JBEIIL010000087.1 coordinate 14,037, forward strand.
CGAGGCGCTGAACGACATCGGCGCCACCGAATATCTGGGCGTGCGCACGCTCACGGTTTCGATTTACACGACCTGGATCAACCGCGGCAGCCTTGCCGGGGCTGCGCAGATCGCCTGCGTGATGCTCTTGGTTGTCGTCATGCTGCTTGTGCTCGAGGCGCGGGCGCGGGGCGCCCGCGGCTATGCCGGCTCGCTGAAGCGCCCGCGTCCGGCAGCGCCAGCGCTGCTCTCCGGCTGGCAGGGCTGGGCCGCGACATTCGCCTGCACCGTGCCGCTGACGGCGGGCTTCCTGATCCCGGCGGTCTACCTGCTGCACCAGGCCACCGTGCGCACGCTGCGGCGGGGGATTGATCCCGATTTCTTGCGCGAACTCGTGGCGTCGCTGACGTTTGCGGCAGTCGCCACGCTGCTGGTGGTCGCGTTAGGCGCCTGGGTGGCGGTGTCCGTGCGGCTGTGCGGGACGCGCCTGGTGCGTGCTGCGGCACGGATCACCGCGTTGGGCTACGCGGTCCCGGGCACTGTGCTGGCGGTCGGCCTGCTGTCGCCGCTGGCTGCCGTCGACAATGTGGTCGCAGATTCTTGGCGAGCGCTGACCGGCGTCTCGCCGGGGCTGGTGCTGACGGGTTCGGGCGCCGCGGTGGTGATCGCCTACATGGTGCGCTTCGTCGGTATTGCGTCGGGTGGCGTCGAGACCGGGCTATCGCGGATTTCGATGCGGATCGATGACGCAGCTCGCACGCTCGGACGTCGACCGGTGCAGCTGACCCGGGAGATCCACCTGCCGCTGGCCCGCCCTGCCCTGCTGTCGGCGGCCCTCATGGTATTCGTCGATGCCATGAAGGAGCTACCGGCGACGCTGCTGCTGCGTCCGCTGAATGTCGACACGCTGGCTACGGGGCTCTATGCCCATGCGTCGCGCGGGTCGTTCGAGGACGGCGCGCTGGCAGCACTGGCCATCGTCGTGGTCGGACTGGTGCCGGTCGTGGCGCTGATGCGCCAGTCGCCAGGAACGCCACCCGTCGAGGCCGCGGCGGTGGATCCCGCCGCCGGTGTCCGGGCGGCGGGACGATGATCGAAGCGACCCGGCCAATCAGTTGACGATCGTCGCCTCGGTGGCGGCGCGCAGCTCGGCCTCGGTCACGCCGTCGGCGGTCTCGACGATGCGCAGTCCACCGTCGACAACGTCGAGCACGCCCAAATTGCTGATGATGCGGTTGACCACGCCCTTGCCGGTCAGCGGCAGGGTGCAGGCCTTCAGCACCTTTGACTCACCGGCCTTGTTGGTGTGGTCCATGACAACAACCACACGGCCGACGCCCGCGACAAGATCCATGGCTCCGCCCATTCCCTTGACGAGCTTGCCAGGGATCATCCAGTTGGCGAGGTCGCCATTCTCAGCCACCTCCATGGCGCCGAGAATCGCCATGGCGATCTTGCCGCCGCGGATCATCGCGAAGCTCTGTGCGCTGTCGAAAAAGGCGGTCTGCGGCAGCTCGGTGACGGTCTGCTTGCCGGCGTTGATGAGATCAGGATCCTCGTCGCCCTCGAGCGGGAACGGTCCCATGCCCAGCATGCCGTTCTCGGACTGCAGGGTCACTTCGATGCCGGCAGGGATGTAGTTGCTGACGAGCGTCGGAATGCCGATGCCGAGATTGACGTACCAGCCATCCTGAAGTTCGTGCGCGGCACGAGCCGCCATCTGGTCGCGGGTCCAGGGCATGATCTCAACTCCTTCAGGCGCGCTTGCGCACGGTGCGCTGTTCGATCCGCTTCTCGTGCTCGCCCTGGATTAGGCGGTGCACATAGATCCCGGGCAGATGAATGGTGTCGGGATCCAGCGCGCCAAGCGGCACGATCTCCTCGACCTCGGCGACGCAGATCTTGCCGCACGTGGCGGCAGGCGGGTTGAAATTGCGGGCCGTCTTGCGAAACACGAGGTTGCCCGACGGATCCGCCTTCCAGGCCTTGACGATCGACAGGTCTGCGATCAGGCCACGCTCAAGGATGTAGGTTTGGCCGTCGAAGTCCTTGTGCTCCTTGCCCTCGGCGATCACCGTACCGACGCCGGTCCGGGTGTAGAAGCCGGGAATACCAGCACCCCCGGCGCGCATGCGCTCGGCCAGAGTGCCCTGCGGATTGAACTCGAGTTCAAGTTCGCCCGAGAGATACTGGCGCATGAATTCGGCATTCTCGCCCACATAGGACGAGATCATCTTCTTCACCTGACGCGTCTGCAGGAGCACGCCGAGCCCGAAATCGTCGACGCCAGCATTGTTGGAGGCGACCGTCAGGTTGCGGGTGCCTGCGTCGCGGATGGCCGCGATCAGCAGTTCGGGAATTCCGCAAAGACCGAACCCCCCGGCCGCAATCAGCATGCCGTCGAACAAGACACCGTCGAGTGCGTCCCTGGCGCTGCCGTAGATCTTTTTCATGGAAACGATTCCCTGGGCGCGATTGCCGCCGTTGCAAATGACGCAGGACGCTGGCGGGCCTGCAGGCATGGATCGCAAGTCGCCCTGCGAAACGGCCGCCGCATTTGAAGGTGCCCGCCCCTCACGGTCAAGGCTGACTTCCAGCATGCAGGCCTGCGCGGGACAAACGTGAGCTGCCACGTCATTGCCTTGCTGCTGCCTTGTGCAGCGGGCACGAGATTGCGGCGGGAGGCACCGCCATTTGCCGGGCGCACGCGGTTCCGCCTAGTGCCACCACTCGCTATAGTTGAGCTCAGGCTCTGCTGCTACGCGAGAGCCAAGACCGGATTGCCATGAAACTGCGTTTCCTCATCGTGGGCGTCGGTGCGGCCCTGCTGATCGGCGCAGGGGTCACGCCATGGCGCCTGCC
>JBEIIL010000088.1:0-16645 GCA_040380755.1 Methylobacteriaceae bacterium
GAGCGCGCCGAGGCCGAGGCGGCGCTGACCTTCCTGCTCGACGATGAGGCGCCCGACGTGCGCCGGGCGCTGGCGGAGGCCTTCGCCCATGCGGAGGCGCCGCCGCGGCATCTGCTGATGGCGCTGGCGGCCGACCAGAGCGACATCGCCGCCATCGTGCTGCGCGGCTCCAGCCTGATCACCGATGCCGAGCTGATCGACCGCGCCGCCACCGGCGACGCGCTGGTGCAGGCCGCCGTGGCGCTGCGCCCCGAGCTGTCACCGCCCGTGGCGGCGGCGCTGGCCGAGGTCGGCGAGCCCGAGGCGTTGCTGGCGCTGGCCGGCAATGCCGGTGCGGCGCTGCCGGGGTTCTCCATGGCCCGCATGGTCGAACGCGGTGGGGACGATGCACGCCTGCGCGAGGCGTTGCTGGGGCGATCCGACCTGCCGATCGCGGTACGCCAGAGCCTGATGGCCGCAGCCGCCACCGCGGCCGCAGCCGGCCCGGACGGCACCGCACCGCGGGCAGAGGTGGCGCGCGAGGCCACCGAGCGGGCGACGCTGACGCTCGCTGCCGGCTGTGATCCGGACGCGCTCGTCGAGCTCGTCAGCCATCTCAAGACCAGCGGCCAGCTGACGCCGATGCTGCTGCTGCGCGCGCTCGTCACCGGCGAGCTCAACCTGACGCTGGCGGCGCTCGGGGCGCTGGCCGGTATGCCAGCGCGTCGTGCCGCGGCGCTGGCGGCCGAGCCGCATGGCGGTGGCTTCGCCGCGCTCTACCGCAAGGCCGGACTGCCGCCGGCGCTGTTCGTGCCGTTCCGCGCCGCGCTGGAGACTGCGCTGGCGATCATCGGCCGGGAGGGCATTGGTCCTGGACCCTATCTGTCGCGCCGCATCGTCACGGCGGCGATCGCCGCCTGTGCCGAAGCCGGACACGATGGCGACAGCCGGCTGGTGCTGACCCTGCGGCGCTTCGAGATGGAGGCCGCCCGCGAGGAGGCCCGCATCGCCGCGCGTGACATGGTGGCCCAGCGCCCGGCGATGCTGGCGCTTGCCGCCGTGCAGCAGGCGCTGCTGCCGGACTTGCGCGCCGACGAGGCCGAGGCGGCGTAGTCGCGCCGGCCTGGCCGCGCCCGGCCGTCAGCGGCGGGCGCGCGCCTGACCCCCGCTGCCGACCTGCTCGATGTCGTTGAGCTGCCAGGACTTGTCGAAATAGGCCTCGGTGGGGCCGTAGAACCGGAAATACGGGAACCACCCCTTACCCGCCGTGGTCTTGATCCAGTTGTTGGCCCCGGCAGGGCGCTTTGGACCAAACCAGACATCGACCGAGCCGTCGGCGTTCTTCGCAAGCTCGGGCCGGCGTGACGACATGTCGGCGGCGCCCTGGTCGGTGACCAGGGGCCCACGGGTGACGTTGTCGTACAGCGTGATCGACCAGAACTGCTTCACCGGCGGGTTCGGATTGACGCGCATCCGGTAGGTCTTGCCGCCGTCGAGCCAGCGTCCGGCCTTGTCCTTCGAGGTTTCCAGATAGACCTGGCCGAAGCCGAGGATCCGGCCCTGCATGCCGGTCGACTGGCCAATGGCCTCATAGAACCACGACCCGCGCTCATCCAGCTGCGTGAAGTTTTTCGCCTCCTGGTCGAGCTCGAACAGGTTGGCATACTCCCACTGCTTGCCGGCATAGACGGTGCTGTTTGCAAACCGCTTGTCGAACGCGATGGTGCGCGCCATCAGCTCCCCGGTCTGGGCGGCCTGCGTCAGGATGGCCTGCTGGCGGGCGTCCGGCGCGAAGGGCTTGCCGGGCTCGATGCCGAGCGGCCGCAGCATGGCGAACATCATCCGGTCGCGGGTCTCGACGGTTTCGGTGCGGAAGAGGTCCGACAGGTAGCGCCAATAGTCCAGGTTGGCCGGCTGCTGCGACTGCCAGGGACGGCCTGCGACCGGCACGAACCGGGTGCTGCCCTGTCCATCACGGTCCTTCCACGCATAGAGCCGGTGCTTGCGGATGACCTCCTCAGCTGCCGCCGGATCGGGATCAAGGCCGCGTGTGCCGAACCAGACCTGGTTCGTCGGCGACCTGACGACGATGTAGCCTTCGGGGTTCAGCGCCTCGCCGCCGGGTGGCAGGATCAGGAACTTCGCGCCCTGGCCCTTTTCCGGACCCGTCTGCCCGGTGTCGGTGACCGGGCGCTGCCAGATGTCGAGCACGCCGCCGGCCGTCGCGCCAGCCGGCACATCGACCACCAGCGGGCCGCGCTCACCGAGATTCCAGAAGCTGAAGGCATAGAGGGTGGTGATGTTCGGGGTGAGCATCCCCGCCTTGTCCTTCAGGTCCTTGTAGAGCACGACATCGCCGTCGCTCGCGCCGAACGCATTCAGGTGGGCGAGATGCAGGGCGTGCCAGCCGACGGCGGGCAGCGCCCAGATATAGGCCTGGGTGGCACGCTGGAAGTCGAGCTCGTCATAGAGCTTCGCGGCGGTCTTCCTGCTGGGATAGCCGTTTTCGAGGGTGAGCGGCCCGAGGCGGGTCGAGACGGTCTCGGCCGCCGCCGGGAATGCGGCTCCGACGAGGAGGGACGCGGCGAGCGCGACGGCAGTGGTGGACCCAGGAAGGGCCAGGCAACGGCGAGAGCTGAACATCAGTCAGGGTTCCTCAGTGATGGAGCCGGGGCAGGGAAGTGCCGGTCACTGCCGTGAAGGGACGATGTCGCCCGGTTTCCAGGTCTTGCCGATGGCCGCCTCGGTCGGGCCGTACAGGCGGATGATGGCGAAGTAGCCCTTGCCCGGCACCGTCGCCAGCCAGTTCGCCTCCTTGCCGCGCGGCGGCTTCGGACCGAGATGCAGGGTCGTCGCGCCATCGGCACCGGCCTCGGGCTTGTCGCGCGAGCCGAGCGAGGGAAACGCCTGCCCGTTGGCGAGCCCGGAGCCGTTCTCGGCCTCGTACAGCGTCACCGACCAGAAATTCGCCGCCGGGATCGGGCCGGGCAACGTCAGGCTGTAGCTCTTGCCGCCGGACAGCGGTGCACCCTTGCCGTCCGTGAAGGCGATCATGTAGGCCGCCCCCTTGCCGGGCGTCCGCGACACCATGCCGGGGCTGACCGAATAGTAGTTCGTGAAGAACCACGTCCTGGCGTCGAAATTGATGAAGCCGCCGGCCTGGTTCTTCCAGCCCAGATCGGTGACCGTGGCGGGATTGGGCGGAGCGATGTTGTCGATCGGGTTGACCCATCGGCGGTCCGGATACATCCGCAGTGAGGCGGTTCCGATGGCCTCCTGGAAGCCGACGACGCGGCTCATCTTGTAGCCGGTCAGGGCGGCGTCGTTGAGGACGGCGCGGGTCTTCGGATCAGGCATGAAGGGCACGCCCCTGGCGATGCCCATCGACGCCAGCATGCCGAGCCCGTCGGCGCTGGCCAGCGCGGCGCCCTCGCTGTCCACCAGCCACTTCAGCTGGTCGAAGGCGCGGCTGTCGCTGGCCGGCAGCATGTTGGCCGGCACGCCCGACGCATTGGGGTACACCATCGGCCTGGCGCCGGCCTCGTTGTTCAGCGGATAGATCCGGGTCTTTTCCAGATGGGCGACGGCCGGGGCGAGGTTGTTCGGATCCTCGTAGAATCCGCGCAGGAAGATCATCACATTGTTGGTCTGCGACCGGTAGACGAAGTGCCCCTCCGGCACGGGTCCCGTGTAGCCCGGGGGCAGGATCAGGAACTTGCCGCCCCGGCCGGCATCGGGGCCCGCGAGGCCGACGTCGCCCGCGAAACTGCCGCCCTCGACCGGGATCGGGCGCTGCCAGAAGTCGAGCAGGATGCCCTGCAGCCCGGGCGGTGCGTCCATCACGAGCGGACCGTCCTTGCCGAGGTCGACATAGCCCATGGCGTAGAGCACGTCCGAATTCGGCGTCGTCACCAGCGTTTTGGCGTCCAGCCGCTTCTTCCAGATCGGCAGGACATGGTAGCCGGCGCCGAACACGCCCTCGGACCCGAACTTCATGCCGAGCGTGTTCACCAGCGGCAGCGCCCACAGATAGGCCTGGGTGGCGCGCTGGAAGAACAGCTCGCTCTGCAGCACGGAGGCCGTTTTCGGGGTGGGGCGGTTCTCCCCGAACGGCAGGTTGGCCAGAAACTGCGACGGGGCCGGCTGGGCGCGGCCCGGAGCGGCCATGCCAATCGTGATCAGGCATCCGGCCAGTGCAACCGCAAGACGTGTCTTGTCCGAGCTCATTCGCATAGCGCCCTCCCGTGGATCCCGCGCCTGTGGCGCACTTTCTCCGCTGTGGCCGGCATCGCCGCCGAACTGCACAAAGCCTAGAGCCGGATCCGGGCCTGAATTGCCCAAATCTGGTCAGTTTGCTAGGAAACGCCATGATCGACGAGAGGCAGCCCATGGATCGTGAGACCGGACGGCGCATCCTGTGCAGCTCCGGCTGGCTGTCCGGCCGGCCGCCGGAGTTCCAGACGTCGCTCCTCGCGGCCAGTCGATGGCAGCGCCTTGATGCCGGCGCGCCGATCACCACCGGCGGCGAGGAGGCCGGTGACATCGTCGGCCTCGCCAGTGGCATCGTGGCGGTGACATCGGTGTTCGGATCGCCCGACACGCCCGTCATGCACCTTTGCCATGCTGTATTCTGGATGGGCTATGGCCCGGTGCTGTCCGGCGTGCCGCGGCGCGTGACGGCCACGGCCCGCACACCGGTGTGGATTGCCCGCATCGCCCAGGGGCACGTCCTCGGGCTGCTCGCCGGCACCCCGCAATGGTGGCGGCATTTCATGCCGCTGGCGCTGGAATATGGCGACGTGGCGGTGGGCATCGCCGCGGACCTGCTCATCCGCGGGAGCGAGCGCCGCTGCGTCGCCGTCCTTCTGCGCCTGTCGGGGTGCCGGTTCCGCGACCCGGACGACGCCGGCGCGCTGGAGGTCCCGATTGGCCAGGAGGGGCTGTCCGCCGCCGCCAACCTGTCGCGCAATACGGCCGGAACGATCCTGCGCAGGCTGGAGGAGAAGGGCCTGATCCGCTGCGGCTACGCAACCATCGCGCTCAGCGACATCCAGGCCCTGCGCGCGATCGCCGACGGCGCCTGACCGCCTGCGGGCTTGATGCCGCGGCTCCGGCCGGACGCCGGGTTCGTGTCTGCGGCCTAATACCCGAACTGCTCCAGCAGGATCCGCTCCTCGAGCCCGTGGCCGGGGTCGTGCAGCATCACGAGATCGACCGAGCGGTCCATGGCGATGTCGACGCGGTGGACGGAGCGGAACTCGAAGTGGTCGGCCACCGCGCTGACCGGCCGCTTGTCGGCCTCCAGCACCTCCACCGAGACCTTGGCCTTGTCGGGTAGCAGCGCGCCGCGCCAGCGCCGCGGGCGGAAGGCGGAGATCGGCGTCAGCGCCAGCAGGGCGGCGTCGAGCGGCAGGATCGGGCCATTGGCCGAGAGGTTGTAGGCGGTCGAGCCGGCCGGCGTCGACACCAGCACGCCGTCGGCGATGAGCTCGCTCAGCCTTGTGCGGCCGTCGATGGCGATGCGCAGCTTGGCGGCCTGGTAGGACTGGCGCAGCAGCGACACCTCGTTGATGGCGCGCGCCGTGCGGGTGACGCCGTCGGCGTCGGTCGCCACCATCAGCAGCGGGTGGACGACGCTGCGCTCGGCCTGGTCCAGCCGGTCGGGCAGGGCGTCGATGCCGAACTCGTTCATCAGGAAGCCGACCGAGCCGCGGTTCATGCCGTAGATCGGCTTGCCGGTGCCCATGAAGCGATGCAGCGTCTGCAGCATCAGCCCGTCGCCGCCGAGCGCGACGATGACGTCGGCGGCCTCGGGAGCGGCGTCGCCCCAGCGCTCGGCCAGCGCGGCGCCGGCGCTGCGCGCCTCGTCCGTGTCGCTGGTGATGAAGGCAATTCTCGGAAACCTGCGCACGCCACCCGTCCCGCCGGCCGCTTCGCGCCGGACGCGCCTCCATAGCATGATCGTCGCGCTTGCGTCGCGGGGGCGGCCTGCCGTTCAGGCGAACAGAGCGGGGTGGCGCACCTGCAGGGCCATGAGGCAGAGCAGCGTCTTGATGTCGGTCAGGGTGCCGGCCGCCGCCATGGCGGCGAGATCGGCCAGCGGCAGCTCGACGACCGTGATCTGCTCGTGTTCCTCGTCGAGCCCGCCGCCGGCGGCGACGCGGTCGGCGGCGCGGTAGGGCGCGAGATAATGCGCCATGCGCTCGGTGGAGACACCCGGCATGCTCCAGCCGTCGACGACGAGCTCGAGCGCCGTGATGGCGAGCCCGGCCTCCTCCAGCACCTCGCGCCGCGCGGTGGCCTCCTTGTCCTCGTCGGCCTCGCGCAGGCCGGCGGGTGCCTCCAGCAGGTCGGTCTCGCCCGACATCATGCAGACCGAGGGCCGGAACTGGCGGACCAGCGTCGCCACCCGACGCTCGGGATCGTAGGGCAGGACGCAGACGGCGGTGCCATGGTCCTCGATCTCGCGGTCGACCTCGGTGCCGTCGGGCAGGCGCACGCGCGCCACCATGAAGCGGCTCCAGCCGTCATGGATCATGCGCTGGCCGAGGATCGCGGGGGCGAGGGACGCGGGCGGCAGGGTCGCGGAAGCCATGGGCTTCTCCGGGGCGCGGTGGTCGGGCCGGGGCTATGGTGCCCCCGGACGGGATCGAACCGCCGACCTTCGGTTTACAAAACCGCTGCACTACCGCTGTGCTACGGGGGCCCGCGGCTGATGTGCCATCGCCGGGGAGGGCCGTCAACCGGGTGCGGCGGGGCTTTGCCGTGTCCGGACTGTGGGGACCCCGGCGCCGGGGCGCGATGGTCGAGCGTGGCGCCGACACGGTTTACAGGACATTCAGACCTTTGGGTTTAGGCTCTCTTCACCGTGTTTTCCGGCATGCCGGACAGTGGGAGAAATCCGATGAGCCAATTCCGGAGCCTTGCGGTCGCGCTTGCCGCCGTCACCCTGGCAGGCGGCCTCGCAGCGGCCCCGGCGCTTGCGGGCCAGTGGCAGGTGTCGAGCCATGGCGTGCCGATCTACAAGGGCGGCATCAGCACCGGCGCGGCAGTGGCGGCGGGTGTTGCCGGCGGTGTTGTCGCCGGGGCGGTGATCGCCTCGGCGGCGCATCCGGGCCAGGTCTATGCGGTGCCGCCGCCGCCCTATCCGGCGCAGGTCTATGGCGCGGGCTATGCCGTGGCCCCGGCCCCGGTCTATGTGCCGCGTCCGGGCGTCGGCAGCGTGCCGGGAGCCGTGTTTATCTCGCCGCCGCCCGGCGCCATCTATGCGGCGCCGGTGCCGGCCTGCCGGGTCATCCGCAAGCGCGTCTATGTCGAGCATATCGGCTGGAGCTGGGCGCGCCAGACCGCCTGCGACAACTGATCGGGTCTTGCCGCGCGCCGGATCGGGGCAGGGCCTGTCGGCCAGGGGCCTCCAAGCATGACAGACACCCAGACATGAAAAAGGCCCCGCCGCGAGGCAGGGCCTTTTCCGTTGCGGGGCGGGCGCTGGGCCCGCCGGACCGGGTCAGTCCGCGGCGTAGATGTCGCGGTCCTTTGTCTCCGGCACGAAGATCAGGCCGATGACGAAGGTCGCCATGGCGATGACGATCGGGTACCAGAGGCCGAAATAGATGTCGCCGGTGGACGCCACCATGGCGAAGGCCGTCGGGGGCAGGAAGCCGCCGAACCAGCCATTGCCGATGTGGTAGGGCAGCGACATGGCGGTGTAGCGGATGCGGGTCGGGAACAGCTCGACCAGCGCGGCGGCGATGGGCCCGTACACCATGGTCACGTAGATGACCAGGATGGTCAGGATGCCGACCACCGTCCAGGCCTGCGCCGTCGAGGGGACGATCGAGGTGGCCTTGACGATGCTGGGGTTGCCAGCCTTCGGGTAGCCCGCCTCAGCCGCGGCAGCGGTGAAGGCGGTCATGTTGGCCGGGATCGCGGCGGCGACCGCCACGTCCTTGTTGTTCACCGACACGCGGGTCGGCGCGCCGGCCGGGGCGGCGATCAGCTCGTACTTCACGGCCGAGCGGGCCAGCGCCACGCGGGCGATGTCGCAGGGCGCGCTGAAGCTGCGGATGCCGACCGGATCGAACACCGAGCCGCAGGTCGCCGGGTCAGCGATGACCTGCACCTTCACGCTGACGAGCGCCTTGTCCAGGTCGGGGTTGGCCGTCTTGGTCAGGAACTGGAACAGCGGGAAGTAGGTGAGGGCGGCGATGAGGCAGCCCGCAAGGATCACCGGCTTGCGGCCGATGCGGTCCGACAGCGACCCGAAAAAGATGAAGCCGCCGGTGCCCAGGATGAGCGACCAGGCGATCAGCACGTTGGCGGTGAACAGGTCGACCTTGAGGATGCTCTGCAGGAAGAACAGGGCGTAGAACTGGCCCGTATACCAGACGACCGCCTGGCCGGCGACGAGGCCGAGCAGCGCGATGATCACCACCTTGGCGTTCTTCCACTGGCCGAAGGCCTCGGACAGCGGCGCCTTGGAGGCCTTGCCTTCGCTCTTCATCTTCACGAAGGCGGGGCTTTCCTCCATCTGGAGACGAATCCAGACCGAGATCGCGAGCAGGAAGACCGAGAGCAGGAACGGAATGCGCCAGCCATAGGCGACGAAGTCGGCCTCGCCGAGCGCGATGCGCAGCGCCAGGATGACGACCAGCGAGAGCAGCAGCCCGAGGGTCGCCGTCGTCTGGATCCACGACGTGTAGAAGCCGCGGCGGTTGCGCGGGGCGTGCTCGGCCACGTAGACGGCGGCGCCGCCATACTCGCCGCCGAGCGCGAGACCCTGAAGCATGCGCAGGATGATGAGGATGACCGGGGCCGGCCAGCCGATCGTCGCATAGCTCGGCAGCAGGCCGACCAGGAAGGTCGACAGGCCCATGATCAGGATGGTGATCAGGAAGGTGTACTTGCGGCCGACGAGATCGCCGAGACGGCCGAAGAACAGCGCGCCGAAGGGGCGCACGAGGAAGCCTGCCGCGAAAGCGAGCAGGGCGAAGACGTTGCGGGTGGTGGGGTCAAACGCCGAGAAGAACTGGGCGCCGATCATCACGGCCAGAGCGCCGTAAAGGTAGAAGTCGTACCACTCGAAGACGGTCCCCAGCGACGAGGCCAGGATGACCTTCTTTTCTTCCTTGGTCATCGGCCGCGAGCGATCCCCGGCGGCCGGTGCAGTTGCCATGCTCATGTCAAACTCCTCCTTGGTTCCCCTGACCACGGAACCTGCAAACGGACACGGCAATGCCGTGCGGGCCACGCAGACGCGCGGCGCCGTTCGCAGATCCCTGCGGTCGTGTGTGGTGGCGGGCGCCTTGCGGTGCCCGAAGTTCCCCCGTGCACCCGTTGCGGTGCTCAGTTCGTTCATGCCCGGCGTTACACGCCGGATCGCTGTCCCAGACGACTCCCCCAGGAGCTCCGGACGATGGCGCAACACTAGCCAGCGCAAGGCCGAGCGTCGATCCACCGAGCCATTAAACCTTCGTCTACCGTAAAATAGGTCGTCTCACGAATGGCGGCTGTCGGATGCGCCAGAGGCGCGCCCCGGCCCGGTCCGAGCGGGCGCGTGCGCCGGCGCACAGTGGGCCGCGGCGGGCGGGTGCAAGGTCTCCTCACACCGGCCGACGAACCGGCCGAACGGGACGCAGGACAGCGCCCGCCACCCGCAGGAGACCACCATGAGCCCCGCCTTCCGCAAGACGATCACCGCCGCTCTCGCCGCCCTGACGCTGGGAACCGCCGCGATCGCGACCGCGTCGTCGGCTTCCGCCGGGTATTACCACCGGCACCGGCATTACGGCGGCTACGCGGCAGCCGGCATCATCGGCGGCCTGGCCCTTGGCGCACTGGCCGCCTCGGCCGCCCGCCCGGCCTATGCGAGCGAGTGCTACCGGGTCCGCCAGCGGGTGTGGATTGACGGCTACGGTTACGGCTATCGCCGCGTCACGGTTTGCCAGTAGCGCCTGACCCGCGCCGCGCCTCCTCACCGGGCGCGGCCGGGGACAGGTATCCGGTCCGACACGGCGGTATGGGGCCGTCGGAGGCCGTCGGCCGGCCGCAGTGCCCGGGGATGCTCTCCCCGGGCGCTGTTGCATTCCGTCACACCGTGACGGCTTCGCGACATGGTTAACCAATGGTAAACTTTCGCTGTCGTCGGTCTCGACGGGTGTGCGTTGCGGGAGTGAGTCATGGGTCGCGTCAGCGTGAAGACATGGGTCCGGGCCGGGGCTGTGGCCTCAGTCCTCGTGGTCTCGGGATTGCTGGGGGCGATGCCCGCTGCGGCAGGGGCACCAGGGGCAGGGGCGCCGGGAGGCGGCGGCTTCGCCCGTGGTGGTTTCGTCGGGGGACATGGCCGGGTCGGACCGGCGGCGTTCGCGCCGAAGCCGGGGCGTCCCGGTGGTGTCGTCCATGGCCATTACCGTCCGGGTGTCACGGCCTATCGGCCGAGCGGGCCGAGCGTCGTGTTCCCTCATCCAGACCGCCGCCATGCGGGCCAGCACGGCCGGCGCGACCATCATGGCCGCAAGGTCTACGGTTATGGCTACGGCTATGGCGCCGGCCTGGGCGTCCCGCTCTATGGCGACTGCGGCTGGCGCTGTGCCGAGGCGCTGCCCGGCGTGATTGCGGCGCCGGTCGCGGTGCCGGTGGCGCGCCTGCCGACGATTGCCGACCTGCCGGTCGGCGGCACCTACCGGGAGCCCCCGGGTGCGCCGACGCTCTATGTCATCAACGACGAAAGTCGCGGCCGGACCGGGCGCAGCGGCGGCGCCCAGATCGTCGAGGTCGGCAAGCCGAAGCCGGCCGGGTTCGGCGATGCCGAGACCGGCCTGCTGCCGAACGGCCCGCGGATTATTGAGCTGACGGCGCGCTGAGGGTGCGGCCGATCGCGTAGAGCGCCACCGCGGCGGCGTTCGAGACGTTGAGGCTCTTGACGGCGCCCGGCACGTCAAGCCGGGCGAGCACGTCGCAGCGCTCGCGGGTCAGGCGTCGCAGCCCCTTGCCTTCGGCGCCAAGCACCAGCGCGACCGGCGCGCAGGCAACCGCGCTCTCCAACGGCATGTCGCCGTCGGAATCCAGGCCGACCCGCCAGAAGCCGCGCTCGCCGAGCAGCGTCAGCGCCTGGGCGAGGTTGCCCACGGCGATGATCGGCACATGCTCGAGACCGCCCGATGAGGTCTTGGCGAGCACGCCCGTGAACTCCGGGCTGTGACGCTCCGTTACCACCAGCGCGCGCACGCCGAAAGCGGCAGCGCTGCGCAGGATCGCGCCGACATTGTGCGGATCGGTGACCTGGTCCAGCACCAGGATCAGGCCCTCGGCCGGCAAATCATGGATGTCGGGGGCGACCAGCGGCTCGACCTCGGCGGCGACGCCCTGGTGCACCACCTCGGCGCCGAGCAGGCGGTCGAGCGCCTCGGCACGGACAGCCATCGGCTGCGGCAGCGCGCCTGGCGCCATTTCCGACAGCCGGTGGGCGGCATTCGACGTGGCGAACACCCGGTGCACCTTGCGGCGCGGATTGGCCAGCGCCGCTGCCACCGTGTGGAAGCCGTAGAGAACCTGTCGGCCATGCAGGATCGTCAGGGTCTCGGTTTCGGCAGCGGCCGCCCGGTCCGGCACCGGGCCGGCCTCGGCCCGCGCCACACGGCGCGGACGCGGGGCTGCGCCCTCGGGCGGCTTCGGGCGCCGCCTGTCCGCCTCTTCCGGCCGCCAGCCGCGTGGCTGGCCGGGCTTGCCGCGTCCGCTCTTCTTGACCATGGGATCCCTCTGCGCCGGGTGTCGCACGGGCGGGGGAGGCGGCGCAAGGCGCGGAACGGGCGCGCGGATTTCGTGTTGACACCGGCGGGACGCCTCCCCATAAGACGGCGCTCGACGCGCCGCCGGCCCTACCGGCGGCGTTTCGATGGGGGAATGTCCCGAGCGGCAAAGGGGGCGGACTGTAAATCCGCTGGCTAAGCCTTCGTAGGTTCGAGTCCTACTTCCCCCACCACCCACCTTTGCTGAACTCCCGTTTCCCGGCGTACGCCGGAAAACCCCGACATGTCCGCGGCTTGGCCGGGGGTCGTTGGCGGGATATCCGACTCTGGCGCCGATCAGCGCGGCGAGAGGCCTATTCTGACGCCCCCGTCTCCGCTCGTCTGGTTTCTTTTCCTGGCGGTACTGGTCCGTGCCTGAGCGGAGACGGGTTGGCAGAGTCACGGAGACCGGTTCGCGGACGGGCAGGGGACGGACTCGCCCTGCCGGAAGCATGATGGTGCGTTGGTCAGAACGCGCGACGTCAGGCCCGAGTGGATCGAGCGAATGATCAGGCTGGATGATGTCGCGGCGCTTGGTCCTACAGGCCGAGCATGGCGTGTTGCCGTGTCCACTCGGTGGGAGCGTCGAAGAGCCGGCTGACCCCGATGCCGCGGAGCAGCCGTCCGTCGATGGCGGCCTGCACGAGATCTGGCGCCAGGAAGGCCAGCGAGATCATCATGGCGACCCGCCGCGGACTGCATCCCTCGCGGGAGGCGATGGCGTCCGGTCCGGTGACGGTGCCCTGGGTGATTTCGGCGAGCCAGTGGCGGCCCTGCGCCACCGAGCGCACGACGGTCGATCGCGTGGCGGCGTGGATGGGCTGAATGGCTTGCCGGGTCGAAGCCTTCGGAAGGATGATCGCGCGCGCCCGCCGGGTCGGTCCGCTGGTCCATGGAATGCTGACGCGGACGGGTTCACGGTCGTCGTCATCGCTGCCAGCGTCATCGCCGGAATGGCCCTCTGTCGGCCCGTGCGGCCGCAGCACCACGTCCATCTCGATCGTCGTGCCGGTCAGCCGGGCCCGGGTCAGATGCCGGCCGACCAGATCGCCATCGCTCAGGCTTTCGGCGTGCGGACACCGCTCCCGCAGCGCCAGGACCATAGCGCTCTCGATCGCGCGGGCCGCAACCCGCGGCACGGTTCCCGCCTCGTCCCGGCGGCCCTGATGCAGCGCCGCCGAGACGTAGTCGCCGTATGTCCGTCCCGCCTTGCGGGCGGTCGCGGGCGTCATGCAATGGCCCCGTCTTGAGAATTCCGAGGCCCGTGACGCCCTGGTTGGCTGGACAATATGTCGCTCACAGTTTGTCGTCAGCCTCGCCCAGCCGCCCGCTATACGGGAGTGTGGACAGACAGAGGCCCAGCTAGATGGACGCAAGAGACACGACCCTCCGCCGCGACATTTTGCGGATCACAGCCTGGACCGCCGTCTTTCCGGCTCTCGCCCTCTGGCCGATCCTCTCGGCACTTCCCGTGTTCAGTTTGTTGGCGGGAACCGGTGGTTCAATGTCGGCAGCCGCTCAGGTCCTGCTGCTCATCACAGGATTTTGGGGCGTGGCGACGCTTGCGGGCCTCTACTGGTTTCTTCTGGCAGAGACCGAAAGGGTTCGCCGTTCGGCCAACCGGAGCCAAAAGGGCCTGATGATCGGTGGATACGCGACGCTCTGGACGGGGGTCTACATGATCGTTGCGCTCGCCCTTCGCTAGACCTCTCGTGATGCGTGAGAGATGAACCGAGGGGAACTTTCGAGAGCAGCGGGGCTCCTGACCAATGCCTTTCAGATGGCCTCGACACTGACGCTCGCTTGGAGCGGCTCGTTCGCTCGCATTGGCGATCTGGACTTCTGGCGGAGTCGGGGACAGTGACAACGGGCCTGACATGACGTGCGCCCTCAACATTGTCTGGTTCAAGCGTGACTTGCGGATCAGCGATCACCGGCCGCTGGCAATGGCTATCGCGACAGGACCGACCCTCCCGCTCTACATCGCCGAACCGGAGCTTTGGACGCAGCCCGACGCCTCCGCACGCCAATGGGACTTCGCCGCCGAGTGCCTCGAAGAGCTTCAACGCGCCCTCGCCGCGATCGGGCAGCCGCTGTGCGTCATGGTCGGAGACGCCGTCCAGATCTTCCAGAAATTGCACCAGAGCCATGGTGTGGCGGCGTTGTGGAGCCACGAGGAAACCGGAAATGGCTGGACCTACGCCCGCGATCGGACCGTGGCGGCTTGGGCGAAAGGCGAAGGCATCGCCTGGCACGAAGCCCGACAATTCGGCGTCATCCGCCGCCTAAGGTCGCGCAATGGCTGGGCAAGGGCCTGGGATCGCGACATGGCCGAACCCATCACGCCCGCGCCAGACACGCTTGCGCCAGTCGATGGTGAATGGCCCACCCGCATTCCGCGTTTTGCCGAGCTGGGACTTGCACCTGATCCCTGTCCCCGCCGTCAGCCCGGCGGGCGGGTAGCGGGACTTGCAATCCTGGAAAGCTTTCTCGGCCGACGCGGCCGCGACTATCGATTCCAGATGTCGAGCCCGGTGACGGCCTTCGACGCCAGCTCCCGTCTATCGCCGCACCTGACCTGGGGCACGGTTTCAATGCGGGAAGTCGCCCAGGCCTGCTGGTCCCGCATGCTGGCACTGAAGCGCTTGAACGATCCAGACTCCAGGCGCTGGCGGGCGTCGATGATCTCATTCGCGGGCCGGCAGCATTGGCATTGCCACTTCATGCAGAAGCTGGAGGACGAGCCACGAATCGAATTTGAAAATTTGCATCGTGGCTACGACGGACTGCGGCCCGACTTTGCCGATCCGCATCGGCTGTTGGCCTGGAGCGAAGGGGCGACAGGGTTTCCGTTTATCGACGCCTGCATGCGGGCGCTCGATCACCATGGTTGGATCAATTTCCGCATGCGCGCCATGTTGATGTCGTTTGCCAGCTACCAGCTATGGTTGCCGTGGCGCGAGACGGGGCTGCATCTGGCGCGAAAGTTTGTCGATTATGAGCCCGGCATCCATTGGTCACAGGTGCAGATGCAGTCGGGAACAACCGGCATCAACACCATGCGGGTCTACAACCCGGTGAAGCAGGGTCTTGATCAGGATCCGACAGGCCGGTTTGTCAGGGCTTACGTGCCGGAATTGGCAGCGGTGCCTGATCCGTTTCTGCACGAGCCCTGGCGTTGGCCCGGGGCAAGTTCTCTCGACTATCCGCCGCGCCTCGTGGACCATGTGGCCTCGGCCAAGGCCGCACGCGATGCGCTCCAGGCCGTGCGGAAGCGGGCCGATCACGGCGGTACTGCGGACGCGATCGCCAAAAAGCATGGCAGCCGAAAGGCTGGCATTCCGATGACGGGTCGAACGGCGAACGCGGTCTCCAAGCCGGACCGGGATGCACAGCTGAAACTGGACGTGTGACTGGGGCCCCGGCGAAGTCTCAGAGCCGGACTCGAAACGGTCTGAAGGATGTCGGGGACGGTGATCAGAGTTCCAGGTAGGTGCTTCAATCACCGCGCTTTTTGAAAGCTTGCCGTTCGGTTCGAATGGCCCAATGTGAGTACATGAGCCTCTCGCCATTAAATCACATGTCAGGACACGAACCGTGCGCAGGCTGGAGAACAAGACGCTCCTGGGTCTCATCGGCCTGGCATCTCTCGCCTTCGCTTGGATCCTTTGGCCATTCTTTGGCGCTGTCTTCTGGGCCGCCGTCATCGCCATCGTATTCCAGTCGTTGCACCGCCGGCTTCTTCTGTCCCTCCCACAGCGGCGCAACCTGGCGGCCTTCGCGACAGTGCTGGTCATCCTCCTGATCGTCGTCCTGCCCGTCCTGCTCGTTGCTGTGGCCCTGGCTCAGGAAACGGCGAGCCTCTATGCGAAAATCCAGTCCGGCGACCTGGACTTCGTGCGGATCGTCCAGCCCGCCTTCGATGCGCTCCCAGCCTGGGCGAATACGGCCCTCGACCGCATCGGCATCACCGACATCGCCGCCCTGCGCGAACGGGCGTCAGCGGCCCTGGCCGCTGGCGTCAAGGTTTTCGCGACCCAGGCCATTGCCATCAGCCAGACCACCCTCGGAGTCGTGGTGGGGCTCGGCGTCATGCTGTACCTGCTATTCTTTCTCCTGCGCGACGGACGGGCCTTGGTCGAACGGTTGAAGTCCGCCATCCCGCTCCGGTCCGAGCAGACGGATGCGCTGTTCCAGCAGTTCACCGTCGTCGTCAGGGCGACGGTGAAGGGCGACATCCTGGTCGCAATCCTGCAAGGCGCCTTGGGCGGCCTCGCGTTCTGGTTCCTGGGCGTTCACGCGTCCTTGTTGTGGGCCGTTCTCATGGCGGTCTTTTCCCTCCTGCCGGCCATCGGCGCGGCCCTGGTCTGGCTGCCCGTCGCAATCTACTTCCTGCTGACGGGCGGCATATGGCAAGGCATTGTCCTGATCCTCTTCGGGGCGCTGGTCATCGGCCTCGTTGATAATTTGCTGCGCCCGATTCTCGTCGGCCAGGACGCGAAGATGCCGGACTATGTGGTTCTGATCTCGACGCTGGGAGGCATCGAGACGTTCGGACTGCATGGCTTCATCGCGGGGCCGGTCATTGCCGCCGTTTTCCTCACCGTCTGGGATATCTTCTCCAGGTCAGAATCGTCTCCCCCGCTCGCTCCTTGAAGCCCGATCTGCGCGACTCGATATTGTGGTGATGGTGGCCGCGAGCGGACGAGGTGAAGGATTTCGCGCGAGCGGGGCGCGAACTCATTCGTCGCCTTCAATCACCGCGAACGCAGCTTGCCGACCAGATAGATAACACCCGGGCCCTTCTGGACCGGTTCCATACCATGGTCCGCCGCAAGAGCGCCGACCTGGACGGCTGGATTGCCGATGCCACGAACAGC
>JBEIIL010000089.1:0-16642 GCA_040380755.1 Methylobacteriaceae bacterium
CCTCGATGTCCTTCTTCTTGCCGGCGCCATCGACGATCGTGGTGTTCTCCTTCTCGATCCGCACGCGCTTGGCGCGGCCGAGCATGGCGAGCGTGACAGACTCGAGCTTGATGCCGAGGTCTTCGGCGATCATCTGGCCCTGTGTGAGGATCGCGATGTCCTCGAGCATCGCCTTGCGGCGATCACCGAAGCCCGGAGCCTTCACGGCCGCGACCTTCAGGCCGCCGCGCAGCTTGTTGACCACGAGCGTGGCGAGCGCCTCGCCCTCGACGTCCTCGGCGATGATCAGCAGCGGCTTGCCCGTCTGCACGACAGCCTCGAGGATCGGCAGCATCGCCTGCAGCGACGACAGCTTCTTCTCGTGGATGAGGATGTAGGGATCCTCGAGCTCGGCGACCATCTTCTCCGCAGTGGTGATGAAGTAGGGAGAGAGGTAGCCTCGGTCGAACTGCATGCCCTCGACGACGTCGAGTTCGGTCTCGGCGGTCTTGGCCTCCTCGACGGTGATGACACCCTCGTTGCCGACCTTCTGCATCGCCTGGGCGATCATCTCGCCGATGGCGCTGTCGCCGTTGGACGAGATCGTGCCGACCTGGGCCACCTCGGCCGAGGACTTCACCTTCTTGGCGCGCGCCTGGATGTCCTTGATGGCGGCAGCCACGGCGAGATCAACGCCGCGCTTCAGGTCCATCGGGTTCATGCCGGCGGCGACCGCCTTGGCGCCCTCGCGGACGATCGATTGAGCCAGGACCGTGGCGGTCGTGGTGCCGTCACCGGCGATGTCGTTGGTCTTCGAGGCCACTTCGCGCACCATCTGGGCGCCCATGTTCTCGAAACGGTCCTCGAGCTCGATCTCCTTGGCGACGGTGACACCGTCCTTGGTGATGCGGGGAGCGCCGAAGGACTTCTCGATCACGACGTTACGACCCTTTGGGCCGAGCGTGACCTTCACCGCGTTGGCGAGAATATCGACGCCGCGCAGCATCTTGTCGCGGGCATCGGAAGAAAAGCGTACGTCTTTGGCAGCCATGACGTTCAGCTCCTGAACTTATGAATACGGGAAAAAGGAGGAAGGCTTCGCAAGCGGCTTTCAGGCCGTCTTACTTGGCGATCACACCCATGATGTCGCTCTCCTTCATGATGAGGAGCTCCTGACCATCGATCTTCACTTCCGTGCCGGACCACTTGCCGAACAGGATGCGATCACCGGCCTTGACGTCGAGCGGGACAAGCTTGCCGCTTTCGTCGCGGGCACCGGAGCCGACGGCGATGATCTCGCCTTCCTGCGGCTTCTCCTTGGCGGAGTCCGGAATGATGATGCCGCCCTTCGTCTTCTCCTCGGACTCGAGGCGGCGAACGACGACGCGGTCGTGTAGTGGACGGAATTTCATGTGTCTGTTCCTCTCGGGCGACGCGCCCCCGGGGGCGCCGAAGCGGTCCTGGACGAGCCTGCTAGCACTCAATGCTGGTGAGTGCCAGCACGGTGAGTGGGAGATATGACCGGCCCCTGCGGATGTCAAGGGAGAGGGGGCCCGCGTAGGGACCATCGGTTAACGGTCGCGTGCCATGCTGGAGGCCTTGCCCAGACCGGATCCGCGCGTCGCCGATGTCCCTTGCCGCCAGCGTCCTCCTGAATTCCCTGGCGAATTTCGCCCTCGGCCTGCTGCTGGCCCGTTTCCTAGGCCCGGCAGGGTTCGGCGCGTTCGCCGTCGCGGTGGCGGCGGCCGGCGTGATGACAATCCCGCTGATCGAGTGGCTGCGGCACGCCGCGACGCGGTTCTACTCGAACACCACACGGCTGACGACCCCGGCGATCCGCTCGAGCCTCGACGCCGTGGCGGCCACGGCCATGGGCCTCGTGGTCGTGCTCGCCGTCATCGAGGCGCTTGTCGGCGGCGACCGGGCCGCAGGCCTGCTCGCCCTGGCGGCAATCTACACCGTGTTCGGCGCCTGCTTCGACTATCACGCCGCCCTGGCACGAGCGCGCAATCTGGACCTCACGCTCGCGGGGCTGATGGCCGTGCGCCATGCCCTGGCGCTCGGGCTGATGCTGGGCGTCGCGCTGGTGTGGTGCGAGCCTGAAGCCGTGCTGGCGGCGGGCGCCGTGGCGCTGACCCTTGCGGTTGCGGTGGCCCGCGCCCGGCTGGCAGACCCCTGGGCGTGCCTGTCCCTCACCCGGCTGGCCGAGGTCCGACGCTTCGCGGCCTATGGCATGCCCATCGTGGCGGCGGGCGGCATCGCGCTGCTGCAGGCCTTCTACCTGCGCGGCGCGGTGGCGTCGCAATTCGGGCTGGCCGAGGCCGGCAAGTTCGCGCTTGCCCACGATATCGGCGTGCGGATCATCGCCGTGCTGGGGACCGCGCTCGACGTGGTGCTGTTCCAGCTCGCGGTAAGGGCGCATGACCGCGCCGGACCGGCGGCCTCGCAGCAACAGCTGTCGCGCAACATGGCGGCGACACTGGCGGTGCTGGTGCCGGCCGGCGTCGGCTTCTGGCTTGTGCTGCCGGCGTTCGAGGCGGTGTTCGTGTCGACAGCCTTCAAGGGCGTTTTCGCGGCGACGCTTGCCATCCTGCTGCCCGGCCTGGTGCTGTGGGGGGTGGCGACCTTCACCATCGCGCCCAGCTTCCAGATTGCCGGCCGGACGCTGCCGGTGACGATCCCGGCGCTGGTGTCGCTGGCCGTCAACCTCGTCTTCGATGCGGTGGTGGCAGGCCGGATGGGGCCCCTGGGGCATGCGTGGGGCTTCACCGTCGGCATGGCGGCCGGCTTCGCGGTTTTCCTGGTCATCGCATTCCGGCAGACCAGCGCACGGCCGGCCCTGCGCGACTTCGCCGGCATCCTGGCGGGGACGCTCGCGATGGCCAGCGTGGTGGCGCCGCTGCAGGCTGACCTGCCGGCTGCAACCGTGCTGGCGGTCGCCGTTCCGCTCGGCGGGGCGGTGCATCTGGCAGTGTGCTGGCTGTTCAACGTGGCGGGCCTGCGCGCCGTCATCAGCTCTTGCGTCCCAGCAGCAGGATCAACGAGCCGGCCATGATGAGGCCGCCGCCAGCCAGCGCCGACGGTGTCGGCACCTCGGCGAAAAAGAAATAGCCCAGCGCCACTGCGAACAGGAAACTGGTGTACTCGACCGTCCCGATCTTGGCGGCCGGCGCCCGTGTGAAGGCCGTCGCATAGGCCAGTTGCCCGGCCGAACCCAGCAGGCCAATCAGCAACAACGCCTGCCACTCGGAGCCGACAAGCAAGGCGGGGGCGCCGATCGCCAGCGAGACTGGTCCCATATAGGCGATCGCCAGCAGGCTCTGCAGGGCGACGATGCCGACCACCGGATCGGCGCCGGACCGGGCGCGCAGCAACACCATGGCGAGTGCGTAGGTGAATGCGCAGCCGAGCGCTGCCGCCACCCCGACGGCCTCGGCCCTGAACCCGCCGGCTCCCAGCCCCTTGCCGACGGCGATGACGAGAACCCCGGCAAAACACACGGCGATGGCGAGCAGCGTGGCCCCGCTCACCTTTTCACCCAGGATCGCGCGGCCGAGCAGCGCCATAAACACCGGCGCCAGATAGGTGAACACCACGGCCTCGATCAGCGCGAGGCGCGACAGCGAGAAATAGAACAGGAAGGAGGTCACCACCACGATCGCCGTGCGCACCACATGGGCCCGCAGCATGGCCGGGCCCGGCCGCGGTACGCGCATCACCAGGGCAAGCGGCAGGATGAACAGCGCGCCGGCGAGGTAGCGGGCGAGCACCAGGTCGACGGTGGGGAAGCGGGTCGACAGGCCCTTCAGGACTGCATCCATGGCCGTCAGCAGTGCGGCACCCAGCAGCGCGATCAGGATCGGGGCGGCCGTGGTGTCGTGGCGCAGCGGCGGCGCACTCACGCCAGAGCTCCAGGACTCCGGCTGAAAAGGTCCCTGCTGAAGCCGAACTCGAGCGTCTCGGCCACGTCGTGCAGGGCGCGAAGGCCGGCCATGCGCGCGAAGCCATGCTTGGCGTAGAAGGCGTGGCCGCGGGAAAAGCGCGAGTCCGACCACAGCTCGACCCGCCGCGCACCCATCGGCCCGGCGGCATGGTCCAGCGCCGTCTCCAGAAGCCGGCCGGACAGGCCGGTGCCGCGCAGATGCGACGACAGATAGACCTTGAACAGCTCGGCCGTGTCCGGCCGGTGGTGCCGTGCAACGGCGATCGATCCCAGCATCACATCGTCCTTGCTGGGCACCACCCAGAGTTGCCCACCCCGCGCCGAATAATACGTCGCAGGTGCGGCGAGCTCCGGAAACTCCTCCGGCACGAAGGGGCAGTTCTCGTATTCGGCGAACACCGCGGCGATCAGCCGGGCGAGCGGCGCGCCGTCAGCGTCGGTAGCCTGTCGGATCGAGAGCATGTCGAGGCGGCCTGCGGGAGACGGGGTCGCCCTTGTCGCATGGCAGGCGGCGGGCTGGAAGCCTCAGGAGTGCATCAGCCGGTCAATCTGCGCCTGGGTCAGGCGGGCCTCGTCGGCCGCCAGACGGGGGCCGTTCTCCAGCAAGGTCCAGCTGCGTTCGGGCTCGAACTCGGGCTCGATGGGGGCGACCTCGCCGCCCAGTCCGGCGGCGCGACTCAGCACCGCAATCTTGCGGTCGAGGTCGGTGACAACACGACGGACGCTCGCCATGTGCTGTCCGGCAAGATCCTGGAAGTCGCAGGCCTGGAACACCGCCATGACGCGATCGGAAATCAGGGCGGCGCCGTCGGATGTCAATGCCCCGGACTGGGCGAGGCGGTGCACGACGGCATCAATCTCTTCGAACAGGGCCAGAATGGCCTGAACCCCGCGGCCGACATCGGCGGACGCCGCAGATAGCTCTTCGGCGACGCGCGGCAGGCCGAGGCCGGCCTGGACAACGGCGCGCGTGGCGATGCGCTCCATCGACTCCTGGTCAGGCTGGACACCGCCATGACCGGGGCGCACGCCTCCGCCGGGGGCTGCGGCAGCAAAGCCCAGTCCTTCGATCCGGAAGCGCTTCGGGGGCGTTGTCATTCTGACGGTCCACTGCTTCTGCAGGCCACCACCGTGACGCCCGATCCCTACTGTTTCGTTACCGGTATCCGGCCGGTCAGCGAAAGGAATTGTTACAGTTAATTTTCTTAATATACGCTGTATATTCGATCTATAATTCATCAACCATATTTAACAACATTTCTGATTTGTTCAAAAGTCAATTTTGTTAATCATCAAATTTGAGATTTCGTTGATCAGAACGGTGAGTACTGGAGCCATAGTTTGGCTGTTCAGGTGTCCGATGGCTTCTCCGCGTCTCCCTGCCTTGATGCTCTGCACTGCCCTGCTGTGGACAGGCTCTGCCGTCGCCGATCCCTATGGCCGACGCGATGCCGGCATGGGAGGCGGCTTCCTCGAGATGCTGATGACCGGGCGCGACCCGACACCGGGCCGGGCCGCGGCCATGGGCGGACGGCCGATGCGGCCGATGCCCTATGGTCAGGCGCCGATGGCCGATCCCTATGCGCCGCCCCCGCCGCGCTACGCGGCACTGCCGCAGGGCTCGCCGCTGCAGCCGATCGAGCGCGGCTTCGATCCGCGGTTCGAGAGACAGCAGGTCGAGTATGTCGGCCCGCACGCGGCAGGCACGATCATCGTCGACACGCCCAACAAATATCTGTTCCTGGTGCAGCCGGGGCGCACGGCACTGCGCTACGGCATCGGCGTCGGCCGGCCTGGGTTCACTTGGTCGGGCGTCAAATCGGTGACCCGCAAGGCCGAATGGCCGAACTGGACGCCGCCACCCGAGATGCTGAAGCGTCGCCCCGACCTGCCGCGCTTCATGGAGGGCGGTCCCGAGAACCCGCTCGGCGCACGGGCGCTTTATCTGGGCTCCAGCCTCTACCGCATCCACGGCACGAACGAGCCGCACACGATCGGCACCAACGTCTCGTCGGGCTGCATCCGCCTGCGCAACGAGGACGTGATGGACCTCTATAACCGCGTCCGGGTTGGTGCCCGGGTGGTAGTCATCTGAAGCGTCAGCCCGGCCCAGTCCGGGACGGAAGAACGGGCAGTCCGGCCTTCACCGCCACGACCATGGAAAAGGGCGCGCGATGATCATCGCGCGCCCGATTTTTTCCGGTCCGATAGCGCGGGTCCGGTAACGATCGACCCGGCCAGGGCCGGGATCACGCCCAGCCGTCGTCGCCGCCGTCGTCGTAGCCGGCGTCGTCGGCAGAATTGTCTTCGTCGTCATAGGAGGCTTCGGTCAGCCCGGCCGTGCTGGTCGACGCGGGATTGAAGACGTCACTGCCGATCGAGGCCGTATCGGCCGGGCCGGCTGCGCCACCGGTGGTTTCGCCCGCCGTCGGGTTGAGCAGCGACTGGGCGCCGGTGGCGCCTTGGTTGCCGGAGAACATCGACGAGATGCCCTGGTAGAGCAGCGCGCCACCGGCAACGCCGGCTGCCGTCGCCATGGCGCCCTTGAGGAAGCCACCGCCGCCGCCGCCGAACATGCCGCCCTGCTGCGGCTGCTGCATGCCGGGCTGCGCACCCATCGCCCCGCCCCAGGGGCCACCGGGAGCCTGCATGGGCTGGCCGGGCTGGCCAGGCTGCTGAGGCTGTCCTCCCCAGGCAGGGACACCGCTGCCGGTGCGCGGACCGGTGGGCGGAACGGCTGATGGGGCTGCCGGACGCGCCGGCTCGCTGCCGAACAGCGACTTGCCGAAGCCGCCGAGGAAGCTGGACGATCCCGCCGCGGCAACCTCACGCGCCCTGGCGGCCTCGGCCTCGAGCTTGACCTCGAGGTCCTGGATGCGGGCAGCCGCGCCCTTCAGGGCCTCTTCCTGGACGATCACGGTCTGGGCAAACACATAGGCAGCATAGGGCTGCTGCCGGACGGCATCGATGATGAGGGCTTCGGCCTCGGGATCGCGCGGTGCGTTGGCGGCACCCTTCAGGCGATCGAACAGGCCGGTGATGAGCTGGCGTTCCTCGGGGGTCATGACGATCCTCGTTTCAGCATGGCCAAAATCCCGGTCTCCGGGGCCGCGCCCGCCACCGAACGCGACAAGCGCACAAGTGGGGCGTCGGATGGCCGCCACCAAGGGGGGAGCGTGCAATTCCGTCAAGCCTGCGATGCCAGCAGCCTGTCGTGCACCCGCGGACAGATCTCTGCCAGCTTCGCAAAGGGCTTCCATGCCGCCCGCACCACCTCGTCCTGCGCCGGCCGCAGCGGCAGGGCGGCGTCGGCCACGAAGGCAAAGCGCAGGTCGTGGTGCCAATGCGACGGCTCGGCGCGCTCGACGCGCAGCGGGATGGCGTGGGTGTCGATATCAATCGGAATATCCCGGCCACCATGCCAGGGGTGCAGCACCGCGCCCTCGATGCCGGTCTCCTCCTGCGCCTCGCGCAGGGCGGACGCCCAGAACGTGGCGGCGGGCTCCCAGTGGCCGCCCGGCTGAAGCCAGCGGTCCAGGGCCCTGTGGTGAATGAGCAGCACGGCATTCAGATCGGGCGTCACCACGATGGCGCTGGTGGTGACATGCCCCGGATGGGTGCGGCGATCGTCGAGGCGGTGGCTGGCCGCCATGGCGGCCAGCAGGTGGATAAGGTCGTTGTCGTTTTGCGCAATGTCCACCCGGTAACGGTCCACGCAAGAGCGCAACCCGGCGGCGAAGTCACGCATGGATCATCCCAAGAGCTTGTAGGCCGGGAGCGTCAGGAACTCGGCGAACTCCCGGGCCAGCGACATGTCGGCGAACAGCGCGGTCGCCTCCGCGAAGCGCCCCGCATCGAAGGTCTGCGGACCGATGGCGTCGCGCAGCTTCGCCATCTCGTCATCCATCAGGCTGCGGAACAGGTCAGGGGTGACGGCGCGGCCGTCCTCGAGCGTGGCACCATGATACAGCCATTGCCAGATCTGGGCGCGAGAGATCTCCGCGGTCGCCGCATCCTCCATCAGATTGTAGAGCGGCACGGCACCGCGCCCGCGCAGCCAAGCCTCGATGTACTGCACGCCGACACGGATGTTCTCACGCAGGCCGGCCTCTGTGCGCTTGCCCGGATGCACCGACAGCATGTCCTCAGCCAGGATCTCGACCGGATCGCCAGGATTGTCGAGCTGGTTCGGCGCCGGCATCAGCCTGTCGAACACCTCCATGGCGACGGGCACGAGATCGGGGTGCGCCACCCACGTGCCGTCATGGCCGTAGCGGGCCTCCCGCTCTTTGTCGGCGCGGACCTTGGCGAAAGCCGCCTCGTTGGCTGCGGGGTCGCCCTTGACGGGGATCTGGGCCGCCATGCCGCCCATCGCAAAGGCGCCGCGGCGGTGGCAGGTCTTGATCAGCAGCTGCGAATAGGCGGCCAGGAAATTCGACCCCATGATCATCGCCGACCGGTCCGGCGTGAGGAACCGCTTGTTCTTTCCCAACCGCTTGATGAACGAGAAGATGTAGTCCCAGCGCCCGCAGTTGAGACCGACGATGTGGTCGCGCATCTCGTAAAGGATTTCGTCCATCTCGAAGGCGGCGGGCAGCGTCTCGATGAGGATCGTCGCCTTGAGGGTGCCATGCGGCAGGCCAAGGGCCGCCTCGGCATGGGAGAACACGTTGTCCCACAGCCGTGCCTCAAGATGGCTTTCGGTCTTGGGCAAATAGAAGGCCGGGGTCGCCCCCGCAGCCAGGATGGCGCGGGCGTTGTGAAACACATAGAGGCCGAAATCGAACAGTGCGCCGGACATCGGCTCGCCGCCGACCTCGACATGGGCCTCGGGCAGGTGCCAGCCGCGCGGACGGACCATCAGGACGGCCGGTTCAGCCTTCAGCGCGTAGGCCTTGCCAGACGTCTTGTCCGTGAACGCGATCATGCCGGCCCAGCGGTCCTTCAGATTGGCCTGGCCATCGATCATGTTTGCCCAGGTCGGCGACGAGGCGTCCTCGAAATCCGCCATGAAGACCCGGGCGCCGGAGTTGAGCGCATTGACGATCATCTTGCGGTCAACCGGACCGGTGATCTCGACGCGACGGTCGAGCAGGTCGGCCGGGACCGGGGCAACACGCCAGTCGCCCTCGCGCACGGGCTGCGTCTCGGCGAGGAAATTCGGCAGTTCGCCGGCGTCGAAACGCTTCTGACGTTCGCCGCGCAGCGTCAGCAGGCGCTTGCGTGTGGCATTGAAGGTGACGTGAAGGTCGGCCAGGAAGGCCAGCGACTCTTCCGACAAGATCTCGGCCGAGCGTCCGGACGGCGCTCCCAGAACCTTGATCTCGCGCGAAGAACCGGAAACGGACGGCATGACGGACTCCCTTGAACCACGCTCACAGTGTGGACTGTCTGCGCTATAGCGGGAAATGGGGTCAATGACGACCGCCTTGTCCATTTCAAAAGCGATTACCCCTGATTTGGGATCGTGAATTGATGAACGTTTTGTTCACCCTGTTCGACCTAGGGTTTGATTGTCCGTCATCCGAGTCCGCGCCCCGTGAATCTCGCCCGTCTGCTGCGATTGCGCCGGACCCCGCCCGTGCCCGTTCCGGCGACGGATGCGGCGGTTGTGGCGATGCCGTCGGCTGAGCCGGAGGACGGCGGGATCGACCCGATCGAGGCGATCTCACGGCAGCTGGAGGAGGACGTCCTCCTGACGATGCGGATCATCGGCTATGCGGCCGACGACGTGCAGGGCCGTGTCGACCAGACCCTTTCGCTGGTTGGGACGCTGGGCGAGGCCGGGGTCGAGCTCTCGCGCCTGTCGGCCGATGCCTTTGCGGCAACCACCAGCCTGGCCGCCACGACCCGCCAGCTCGAGAAGACCGGAGAGGCGATCGAGACGCAGGTCGCCGGCACGGACAGCTTCGTGCAGGATGCGCATGACCTTGCCGGCGACGTCACGCGGCGGATGAACCAGCTGACACAGGCCGTCGACCGGATCGCCGGCATCGTGGCGGTGATCGGGACGATCGCCCGCCAGACCAACCTGCTGGCGCTCAATGCCAGCATCGAGGCGGCGCGGGCCGGTCCTGCCGGCCGCGGCTTCGCGGTCGTCGCCACCGAGGTCAAGGCACTGGCCGGGCAGGTGCAGAGCGCCACCGGCGACATCGGCGCGCAGATCAAGGCGCTGCAGTCCGTCGCACAGGAAAGCGGAGCGACGGTTGAAAGCATCGCCGCCCTGCTTGGACGTGTCGGACCGGTGCTTGATTCCATGCGCGACGCAGTGGCGACGCAGATCGGCGGCGCACGCGAAGTGGCGCACCGGGCGGCCGAGAGCCTGCAGTTCGTCAGCATCGTGTCGCAGAAGAGCGAGGCGATGACACGTCTGGCCAGCGAGGCCCGCACCTCCAGCCAGGAGGCGGGAGCCGCGGCGGCCAAGATGGCGCCATCGCTGCGCCGCCTGACACGCCGGGCCACCGCCATCCTGCGCCACGCGGATTCACGCGACCGGCGCGGCCACACCCGCGTGCCGGTCCAGCTGGCCGGCCGCTTCCGGGTGTTCGACGGTCTGGGCAACGTCTACGCGCTGCAGACCCTGGACCTGTCGCCGGGCGGTGCGCTGGTGCATGCCGACCCGCCACTGCCACCTGATGCGCGCGGGTTCCTCGAGATCGACGGGATCGGCACCGTGAAGGCCGTCGTGCGCAGCCACAACGTGGAGGACGGGACCCGGGTCCGCTTCGAGACGGTGCCGGAAAATGTCATCGCGTCAATCGATGCGATGGTGGCGCAGACGCGGGCGCGCTACCGGCCGCTGGTGAAGATCACACAGGCCTTTGCCACCGAGATCATGGCGGCCTTCGAAGACGGGATCGCGAACGGCCGGACCCGGTTCGAGGACCTGCTGACGGTGGATTACCGGAGGATCCCGGAATCAGATCCGATCCAATTCACCACCGCGGCGACGGCGTTCTACGATGCGGTTCTGCCGCCGATCCTCGCGCGCTTTCGCCGCGACATCCCTGGCGTGATCATGGCGATAGCGGCTGACCGCAACGCCTATCTGCCGGTGCATCACCCGGAGTATTCGCAGCCGCAGCGCCCCGGCGCGCATGCCTGGAACGACGTGAGCGGCCGCAACCGCCGCATCCTCGAGCGGTCAAAGATGCTGATCATGGCCCGCAACGCGGACAGCTACCGGCTCAGCGTTTTCATGCGGCACACAGGGGGCAATGACTTCATCCCAGCCACGATCGTCGCAGCTCCGATTCTCGTCTGCCAGCAGCTGTGGGGAAACGCCATGATCGCCATCGACCTGCGGATGCAACCACCTGACCTCCCGGCGTCCGACGATCCCGAGACCCGTTGACAAAAAACCCCGTGGCAAGCGTGCCACGGGGCTGATGTCAGAGTCGTCAAAGCCAATCAGGCGGGCGTGGCGCAGATCACGAAGCTGATCGTCTTGTGGCCGGCCCGCACTTCCATACGCGACCAGTTGCCCTTGTCGTCATCGCCGAACACGCCGGCCTCTTCCGCCGGATAGAGCCGATTGTCGGCGTCGGCCACGTGCATGTGGAAACCTTCCGGAACCTCGAAGCCGTTGATCGCGCGGGCGACGCCCTCGGGATCCTGCTCGAAGGCGGTCAGCAGCGACCGGTCCTCGTGGATGGCGCGGGCGATCTCGCGCATCTTGTCGTAGTTCACGGCGGCCAGCTGTGCCGCACTCGCAGTCACGAATTCACGGATGTCGGTGGTAGCCATCGGGGGCGCTCCTGTTGCCAGACGGAAAGCCCAACTAGTATCCCGAGGCGCCTACGCCGCGCGCAAACAGAATTAACGAGTTGTTAACCGCAATTGTCGCCGATTTTCGTCGGTTTGCCAGCTATTCTGCTGCGTCGGCTGGCGGAGACAGCCTCGCCTTGCCAAAGCCTGCCTCGTCGAGCGCCTCCGGCATCGGGCCACCCGTGGCCCAGTCGAGCAGTTCGACCGTGTGCAAAACCGGCACGGCACTGCCGCGGTCAGCCAGGCCCTTGCCGATCTGGGCCATGCAGCCGATGTTGCCGGTGGCGACAATGGCCGGGCGCGTGCGCTCGATATTGGCAACCTTGCGGGCGCGCAGCTGCCCGGCGATCTCCGGCTGGAGAATGTTGTAGGTGCCGGCGGAGCCGCAGCAGATGTGCCCTTCCGGCACGTCGCGGACGGCAAAGCCCGCCTCGCGGAGCAACCGCTTCGGCAGGTCCGTGATCTTCTGGCCATGCTGCATCGAACAGGCCGAATGGTAGGCGACCACCTGCCCGGTCGGCTGGGCGATAGGCAACGGCGCGAGCTCGCCGATGAGCTCCGTCACGTCGCGGGCGATGGCGGACACCCGTGCGGCCTTCTCCGCATAGGCGGGGTCGAGGCGGAACATGAAGCCGTAGTCCTTGATCGTCGTGCCGCAGCCCGAAGCAGTGATGATGATCGCATCGAGGCCTTCACCGTCCATCTCGCGGATCCAGGCATCGATGTTGCGCCTGGCGAAGCCGTGGGAAGCGGTCTCGTCGCCCAGATGGTGGACGAGCGCGCCGCAGCAGCCCTCGCCGCGCGGCAGAACCACCTCGATGCCGTGGCGGCCGAGCAGGCGGATCGTCGCCTCGTTGATCGAGGGCCGCAGCACCGGCTGGGCGCAGCCCGACAGCAGCGCCACACGCTTGCGGCGCGGCCCTTCGGGAGGAAACACCGCCGGGCCTTCCATGGCGGACCTTGTGGGGATCCGGCCGGGCGCAAGCTCGACCATGGCGGCCAGTCGCGCACCGACAGCGGGCAGGCGGCGCAGCAGCGGCTTCAGCGGCTTTCCGAGCATGCCCGCCAGAATGGCGAAGCGAAACCGCATGGGATGCGGCAGCAGCGTCGCCAGCAGGCGGCGCATCGCCCGGTCGGCCAGCGGCCGCTGGTAGGTCTGCTCGATATAGGCCCGGGCATGGTCCACCAGGTGCATGTAGTGGACGCCGGACGGACAGGTCGTCATGCAGGACAGGCACGACAGGCAGCGGTCGACATGGCGCACCACCTGGGCGGTCGCAGGCCTGCCGTTCTCCAGCATGTCCTTGATGAGGTAGATCCGGCCGCGCGGGCTGTCGAGCTCGTCGCCGAGCAGCAGGTAGGTCGGGCAGGTTGCGGTACAGAACCCGCAATGCACGCAGGTGCGCAGGATCTTTTCCGACGCCTGCATGGCGGGATCGCGAAGCTGATCGGGCGAAAATCGGGTCTGCATGAGGTCCTCCGACGGTGCGGGCGGTCAGGTGCCCGCCACCATGCGGCCGGGATTGAGGATGTGGTCGGGATCAAAGCTCGCCTTGACGGACGCGGACACCGCGGCGAGAGCCGGCGCCAGCTGTTCGAACACCGCAACGGCGGCACGAATCTTGGCCGGGGCACGGACCAGCATCGCGTGGCCACCCGTGCCGGACAGGGCGGCACGAATCGCCGCCGCGCCAGCGTCGCCGGCCGACGGCACCGCGAGCCACACCAGGCCGCCGCCCCAGTCGAAAAAGTAACTGCGGACCAGATCCTGCGGCAGGCGCGCGACGGCGGCAGCTGCACGGGATGGGGCGACGGAGACACGCCAGACGGACGCCTCGCGCGGCTCCGTCAGGAAGGCGGCGTCACGGACGGATCGCCACAGGGCGCTGGCCGCATCGCCATCGATCATGTCGGCGGCACCGTATGGCGCCAGCACGCGCCGCAGCTCGCCGCAGCGGTAGCGGACCGACGCGTCGAACCCTTCAAGGCGCAACAGTGTCTTGGGCACCCGCTCGACGCTGGACGGCAAGTGGGCGGCACCGGTGACCTCAAAGGGCGAACCGAGCCCGGCCGCCAGCGCGGCGATGGCGCGGGCATCGTCGAGACCGTGCAGCGCAAGGGTGGCGGCGCGCTCGGGAGCCGGCAGCACCTTGAAGATGACCTCGCTCATGACGCCGAGCGTTCCCCATGAGCCGGCCATCAGCTTCACCAGGTCGAGCCCGGTGACGTTCTTCATCACGCGTCCGCCGGACTTCACCGTTTCGCCGCGGCCGTTGACGAAGCGGACGCCGATCATGCTGTCACGGCAGGCGCCGGCCTGCACCCGGCGGGGACCCGACAGATTGCCGGCCGCAATGCCGCCGACCGTCGGCACACCCGCCGTGCCGAGCAGGGTGCGGTAGTCGATCGGCTCGAAGGTCAGGGCCTGTCCGCCGGTGGCGAGGACAGCCTCGACGTCGGCGAGCGGCGTGCCGGCGCGGGCGCCGATGACCATCTCGGACGGCTCGTAGAGCGTGACGCCGGTCAGGGCAGCCGTGCACAGCGTGCGGGCGGCCTGCGACGGCCGGCCGAGACCAGCCTTGGTGCCCCCGCCCGTCACCGCCAGTGGCGTGCGGTCGGCACGCGCCTGCGCGACGCAGGCGGCCAGCTCCGCCTCGTCGCGCGGCATCAGGTCGGCGCCGGTCACGCCACAGTCCGGCCGTCGAGGGGGAACACCTTGGCGCTGTTCAAAAGCCAGCCGGGATCAAACACTGCACGGACCCGCAGCTGCTGGGCGAGGTCGAAATCGTTGAACTGGTGGCGCATCAGGTCGCGCTTCTCGATGCCGACGCCATGCTCGCCGGTGAGGCATCCGCCCACCTCCACGCACAGTCGCAGGATGTCATTGCCGGCCTCCTCGGCCTTGCGGGCGTCCTCCGGGTCGTTGACATCGTACAGGATCAACGGGTGCAGATTGCCGTCGCCGGCATGGAACACGTTGGCGACCCGAAGCCCGTAGTGCTTCACGATCGCGTCCATGCGGCGCAGCACCTCGGGGAGACGGCCTGTCGGGATGGTGCCGTCCATGCAGATATAGTCGGCGATGCGGCCAGTGGCACCGAAGGCCGATTTGCGACCCTTCCAGATCGCCGCCGTTTCCATGGCGGATTTCGACTCGCGGACGGTTTTCACGCCGTGGTCGCGGGCGATGGCGACGATGCGGGCGAGTGATGCCTCCATCTCGGCCTCGGAGCCCTCGACCTCGATGATCAGCAGGGCCTCGACATCCGTCGGATAGCCCGCCTTGGCGAAGGCCTCGCAGATCTGGATCGCCGGGCGGTCCATGAACTCCATGGCGACCGGCACGATGCCGGCGGCGATGATGGCGGCCACGCAGGCGCCGGCGGCCTCGCTTGTGTCGAAGCCGAACAGGACCGGACGCGCCCCCTCGGCGGCGCGCCGGATCCGGACAGTCGCCTCCGTGACCACGCCGAGCTGTCCCTCAGAGCCGACCACGAGACCGAGCAGGTCGTAGCCCGGCGCGTCCATGGCGTCGCCGCCGATGTCCACCACGGTGCCGTCCATCATCACCATGCGGACGCCGAGGACATTGTTGGTGGTCACGCCATATTTCAGGCAGTGGGCCCCGCCGGAGTTCATGGCGATGTTGCCGGCGATCGTGCAGGCGAGCTGAGAGGACGGGTCCGGCGCGTAGAAGAAGCCCTCGGCGGCCACCGCATTGCTGATCGCCAGATTGGTGATGCCGGCCTGGACCCGGATGGTCCGGTCGGCAAAATTGACGTCGAGCACGCGGTTCATCTTGGAGACGCCGAGGACCACCGCGTCCTCCTGCGGAATGGCTCCGCCGCACAGCGAAGTGCCGGCGCCGCGCGGCACGACCTTGACGCCCTCGCGATGGCAGAACGCCAGCACGGCGGCCACCTCCTGGGTGGTCGACGGCAGCACGACGGCCAGCGGCAGGCGCCGGTAGGCGGTGAACCCGTCGGTCTCGAAGACGCGGCGCTCGTCCTCGCTGGTCACGAGCGCGTCGGCCGGGACGAGCCGTGCGAGACCGGCGACGATCGCGTCGCGTCGCGCGAGGATCGACGGATCGGGCGTAGGAAAGGCGATGCCGCTCATGGCGGGTCTCCCTGCGTGGTTTTCGGCACCCGATCGGCTGAACACTCTAGCCTTAATCTGCCGAAGTTTCAGGCTGGCCAGCTGCCCAGGGCCGTTTCCCCCAGGAAACGATCCCATCCGCGTCGCAAGCTCTGTCATGCCGATCTCGACAGTTTTGCACGCGGCGTCAAGGCCGGGCTGGCGTGGCGGCACGGCGTGGAGGTGGATCGCTGTTGGCCGTGATCTTGCAACAATTCCAGTTTTGTATACCGCGAGCATGCTGCCCACCGTCTAGGCACGCGGCCGCGATTATGCCAGACATCGTGGCGTAGCGCCCATGCTGCGACCATCGGCCAGTCTCGCGCGTTGATGTGTCGTGCTAAATGCAGTCTGGCGTTCGTGCCGCACCAAACGGGGTTCCGTCCATGTCGAAAATGCTTGCCACCCTCGTCTTCGCGACGTTTGCCCTGTCGGCCGGCCAGGCCGCCGCCCAGGATGCCGCCGCCGGCGAGAAGACCTTCCTGAAATGCCGCGCCTGCCATCAGACTGGCGAGACGGCGAAGAACGGCGTCGGCCCGATCATGAACGGCCTGATCGGCCGCAAGGCGGGCACGGTCGAGGGCTACAACTACTCGGAAGCAAACAAGAACTCCGGCCTCACCTGGGACGAGGCCACGTTCCGCGAATACATCAAGAACCCGAAGGCCAAGATCCCCGGCACCAAGATGGTGTTCGCCGGCATCCAGGCCGATGCGGAGATCGACGGGCTGATCGCCTACCTCAAGCAGTTCGACGCCGCCGGCAAGAAAAAATAAGCGACAAAGGCGATGGCGCGGCCGGTCGTGCCCGGCCGCG
>JBEIIL010000090.1:0-16632 GCA_040380755.1 Methylobacteriaceae bacterium
CGACGCCGTCGCCACGGTGGCGGCGGCGACCGGCCGCGTGATCATCACAGGCATGGGCAAATCCGGCCACGTGGCGCGCAAGATCGCCGCCACGCTGGCATCGACAGGCACGCCGGCGCATTTCGTCCATCCGGCAGAGGCCAGCCACGGCGACCTCGGCATGATCCAGGCCGACGACGTGATCCTCGCGCTGTCCTGGTCGGGTGAGACGGCAGAGCTCTCCGATATCGTTGCCTATTCTCGCCGCTTCCGCGTGCCGCTGGTGGCCGTGACGTCGAAGGCCGACAGCGCGCTCGGCCGCCGGGCCGACATCTGCCTGGCCTTGCCGTCGGCGCCGGAAGCCTGCCCCAACGGCCTCGCCCCCACGACCTCCACGACCATGCAGCTGGTGCTCGGCGACGCGCTCGCCGTGGCCCTGCTGGAGGGCCGGGGGTTCGGGCCCGGCGATTTCCACGTCTACCATCCGGGGGGCAAGCTCGGCAGCCTGCTGAAGCAGGTCTGCGCCGTCATGCATACGGGAGACGCCCTGCCGGTCGTCCCCCTCGGCACCCGCATGGATGCGGCGATCCGGGTGATGACCGCGCGCGGCTTCGGCTGTGTGCTGGTGATCGATGGCGACGGCAGTCTCGCCGGCATCGTCACCGATGGCGACCTGCGCCGCCACATGGGCCCGGGCCTGCCCGACAGCACGGTCGAGACCGTGATGACGCGGGCACCCCGCAGTGTCGCACCCGACACGCTGCTCGCCGAAGCCCTGAAGATCGTCGAGACCCGCAGCATCACCGCCTTGCCGGTGGTCGAGGCCGGCCGGCCCGTGGGCATCGTCCACGTCATGGACCTGCTGCGCACCGGCGCGGCCTGATCAGGCGGCGACGACCTGCAGCATCGAGCCATCGCTGCCGGTGACGCGCACCTCCGTGCCGGCCGGCAGGTCCGGCCCCGTCACCTGCCAGAACCCGTCATCGACACGCACCCTGCCGCGGCCCTCCGACAGCGGTCCGTCGAGGACGAACACCCGGCCGACGAGGGTCGAGCCGCGGTCGTTCAGCTGCGGCCCGACCGGCGGAACCTGCCGGCCCGTCAGGGCCCGTCCGACCAGCACCGAGGCGATCGCCAGTCCGGCGAACACCAGCGAACCGCTCTCCAGGCCGAGCGGCACGAGGAAGGCGATAAGGCCGGTCGCAAGGGCAGCAAGCCCGAGCCAGAGCATGAAGGCGCCGGGCGCCAGCACCTCGACGCCAACCAGCACGACACCCGCAATGATCCAGCCCCACGGGCCGAGCGCGAACAGGTCCATCATGGCAGCACCTCAGCCCCTCGGGCCCGCGTCGGGCACCGTCACGCGCCGCGCCGCGGCCGCCGCCTGGGTCTCGCCCAGTGCCGACTTGGCCAGCTCGGCGATGCCGCCCAGCGAGCCGATGAAGGCGCCGGCCTCCAGCGGCATCATGATCACCTTCTGGTTCGGGGCCGAGGCGATCGCCTGCAGGGCCTTCACGTAGTCCTGCGCGACGAAGTAGTTCAGCGCCGACACATTGCCCTTGGCGATGGCGTCGCTGACCATCTGGGTTGCCTTGGCCTCGGCCTCGGCGAGGCGCTCGCGCGCCTCGGCGTCGCGAAGCGCCGCATCGCGGCGGCCCTCCGCCTCCAGCACCTGCGACTGCTTCTTGCCCTCGGCGCGCAGGATCTCGGCCTGGCGCAGGCCCTCGGCCTCCAGCACCACGGCGCGTTTCTCGCGTTCCGCCTTCATCTGCCGCGCCATGGATTCGACCAGGTCGCGGGGCGGCACGATGTCCTTGATCTCGATGCGGTTGATCTTGATGCCCCAGGGGGCCGATGCCAGATCGACAACGCGCAGCAACCGGTCATTGATCTCGTCACGCTGCGACAGCAGCTGGTCGAGGTCCATGCTGCCCATCACCGACCGGATATTGGTCATCGTGACGGTGAGGATGGCCTGCTGCAGGTTGGAGACCTCGTAGCTGGCCTTGGCCGGATCCATCACCGTGTAGAACGCGACACCGTCCACCGTCACCGTGGCGTTGTCGCGGGTGATGATCTCCTGGCTGGGAACGTCGAGCACCTGCTCCATGACGTTCACCTTGGCACCGACCCGCTCCACATAGGGCACGATCAGCCCGAGCCCCGGTCCCAGCGTCCGCGAATAGCGTCCGAAGCGCTCGACCGTGTAGGCGTAGCCCTGCGGAATTGTCCGAACCCCGGCAAACAGCGTGACGATGACGAACAGAACCAGCACGATCGCAAAGATCGTGAATCCGGACACCGGCAGCATGGAGGCCCCTCCGCAAAATGCCTGCCGCCAATGTGGGTTGGCCGCGCATGCGCCGCAAGCGCCAAGGCGACGTTAGCGCTGGACCGCGCTCTGAAGCCACGCCAATGCTGCACGGGCCGGAAACGGTAAACAAACGGGGCGCGGCTGCGCCCGCTCGGTCACATCCAGCCCTGGAGCTCCCGCTCGACCACGGCCTGGATCACCTCCATGCCTTCGTCGGAATCGTTGAGGCAAGGCACATAGGCGAACTTCTCGCCGCCGTGATGCATGAAGTGCTCGGCGTTCTCGCCTTCGATTTCCTCGAGCGTCTCCAGACAGTCGGCAGAAAACCCGGGCGCGATCACCAGCACCTTCTTGATGCCGCGGGCCGGCAGTTCACCCATCGTGTCGATCAGATAGGGCTTCAGCCACTCCTCATTGCCGAAGCGCGACTGGAAGCAGACCATGAACCGGTCCTTGTCCAGCCCCAGCGCCTCGCGCAGCAGCCGCCCCGTCTTCATGCACTGGCAGTGATAGGGATCACCCTTCAGCAGATAGCTGCGCGGCACGCCGTGGAAGGACGCGACGATCATGTCAGGCGTCCAGTCCAGCTCGCCAAGGCGTGCGCGCACGGTGCGCGCCAGCGCGTCCACATAGACAGGGTCATCGTGCCATGGCGGCGCCACGCGCACGGCCGGCTGCCAGCGCATCTTCATCAGCGCCTCGAACGCCTTGTCACAGGCGGTTGCAGAGGTGGCGGCGCAGGACTGAGGATAGAGCGGCACCAGCAGGATGCGGTCGCAACCCTGCTCGACCAGCGCCTTGATGCGCGACTCCGTCGTTGGATTGCCGTAGCGCATCGCCCAGTCGACGACGACGCGGCTGGAGGGGCCCGACATGGCCTCTGCGAGCTTTTCCGCCTGCGAGCGCGTGATCGTCTTGAGCGGACCCTCGTTGCGCTCCTTGTTCCAGATCGTGTCGTAGTCCTTGCCCTTCGGGCCGGGTCGCACGGTCAAGATGATCAGGTTGAGGATCGGCCACCACAGCAGGCGCGGGGTCTCGATGACGCGGCGGTCGGAGAGGAACTCCTTCAGATAGCGGCGCATCGACCAGTAGTCGGTCGCGTCCGGCGTCCCGAGATTGAGGAGCAGCACCCCGACCTTGCCGATTCCGACGGCCGGATGGCCCTCGGGCAGCGGTCCGAGGGTCCGATAGGTCGCGTCCTTCTCGGGGGAAACGGTGTCGGACCGCATCATCACGTTCATCGCAGGCCTCTTTGCAGCGCTACTAGACTAGGTCGTATGACGCGGCCGTCCAGTGCGCGCAAGGCCGCGCCCCCTGCGCGCCCCTTGGCGCTTGCCCGCCAGGCGATCCAAAGGCATCCTCCCGGCGCCCAAAGCGGACCCCGGAGACCTGCATGACCACGATCAGCCGCCGTGACACCCTGCGCGCCGGTTTCGGCGCCGGAGCCCTCGCCGTTCTGTCGGCGACCCCCGTTCGCGCCCAGTCGGCGACCCGC
Organism: Methylobacteriaceae bacterium; assembly: GCA_040380755.1. Taxonomy (GTDB): domain Bacteria; phylum Pseudomonadota; class Alphaproteobacteria; order Rhizobiales; family Beijerinckiaceae; genus Alsobacter. The sequence goes on from JBEIIL010000090.1 coordinate 3,789, forward strand.
GTATCCTTTGTCCTGACGAACGACATCTACAAGATGGCCGAGGAGAAGGGTATCGGCGGCCTGGCCCGCCTGGCAGCGGTCGTCAAGGCCGAACGTGCCCGCTCGCCGAACGTCTTCTTTGCCCATGCGGGCGACACGCTCTCCCCGAGCCTGATGTCGGGCTTCGACCAGGGCGCGCACATGATCGCGCTCTTCAACGCCATGACGCTCGACGCCTTTGCCCCCGGCAACCACGAGTTCGATTTCGGCAAGGACGTATTCCTGAAGCGGATGGCCGAGGCGCGCTTTCCGGTCTATGCCGCCAACCTGCGCATGGCCGACGGCACGCCGGTACCGTCCGTCAAGGACTCGGCCATCGTCGAGATGGGCGGCGTGCGCATCGGCCTCGTCGGCGCGACGCTGGAGTCCACCCCGACGGTGTCCAGTCCGGGCGACCTCAAGTTCACGCCGATCTTCGACACCGTCCGTGACCAGGCTCGCGCCCTGCGTGCCGCCGGTGCCGATTTCATCGTCGCTCTTGTCCATGCCGACCGCGCCACCGACCTGCGGCTTTTTGACGCCAAGGCCGTCGACCTGGTGCTGAGCGGCCACGACCACGACCTGCGCGTTGTCTATGACGGCCGCATCGCGATGGCCGAATCCGGCGAGGATGCCCAGTTCGTCACCGTTATCGACGTGACAATGGACGTGAAGACCGCCGACGGCCGGCGCACGCTGACCTGGTCGCCCGAATTCCGCATCGTGTCATCGGCGAGTGCGACGCCGGATCCAGCCATTCTGGCGATGGTCAAGGGCTTCGAGTCCGAGCTGTCGCGCGAACTGGACGTTCCGGTCGCCACGCTGGCCGCCGAGCTCGACAGCCGCACCGCCATGGTCCGCTCGCAGGAGACGGCCATCGGCAATCTGGTCGCCGATGCCGTGAGGGCCGCGACAGGCGCCGAGGCGGCCATCATCAATGGCGGCGGCATCCGCGCCAACAAGCAGTATCCGGTCGGCGCCACGCTGACCCGCCGCGATATCCTGTCGGAGCTTCCGTTCGGCAACAAATCCGCCGTCACCGAAATCACCGGCACAGCGCTGCGCGCCGCGCTCGAGAACGGTGTCAGCCTGCTTGAGAACCGCGGCGGGCGCTTTCCGCAGGTATCGAACCTCATCGTTGAGGTCGACACCAAGGCCCCGGCCGGAAAGCGGATCCTGTCGGTCAAGATCGGCGGCGCGCCGCTCGAGGACGCCCGCACCTACAAGATCGCCACCAACGACTTCATGCTGCGCGGCGGTGACGGTTACACGATGCTGGCCGGCAAGGTGACGCCAACGGTCGACTCCGGCGGCTCGCTCGTCGCCAACGACGTGATGGTTTTCGCGCGCCGGCTCGGCAGCGTCGCGGTCAAGCCGGAAGGCCGTATCGTCCTCAAGTGAGGCAAAGCGGGGCCGCTGCCATGCTGCGGCCCCGATTCACGCGCAGGACGAATTCGCAGCCTGGATGAGGCCACTATGATCACACACCTGCGTTGCTACGCCTTCGCAGTTCTCGCCTGCGTCGGCTTCGCCGGCTCTGCCGCCGCGCATCCCCACGTCTCCGTCGTGGTGCGCGCCGAGCTGGTGTTCTCCGCCGACAGCAAGGTTGCGGCGGTGCGACATCGCTGGACCTTCGACGAGGCCTATTCGGCCTATGCGGTCCAGGGCCTCGACACCAACAAGGACGGCGTTTTCTCCCGCGAGGAACTGGCCGACCTCGCCAAGGTGAACGCCGAATCGCTGTCGGAGTTCGATTTCTTCACGGTTGTGAAGACCGACGGCAAGCGCCAGGAATTCGCCGCACCGCGCGACTACTGGCTCGAGCACGAGGCCGGGCGGCTGACACTGACCTTCACGCTGCCGCTGCGCGGGGCCGCCGCCATGCGCCGGACGCTGATCCTCGACGTCGCCGATCCGACTTTCTTCGTCGACTTTTCCTACGCTGAGGGGACCGACGCAGTGGCGCTGACCGGCGCTCCCAAGGGCTGCACGGCCCAGGTCACGCGGCCGCGCAAGCCCGACATGGCCCAGAGCCGGCTCGGCGAGGACTATTTCGCCAATGCCAATATGGGCCTGCAGTTTGCCTCCAAGGTCATCATCGCCTGCCCTTGAGCCAGCTGCGCGGACGACACGCATGAGTTCCGTCACCGGCACCGATCAAGCTGCGCGGCCCGACCCCGCCGCAGATCGTCGCCGCCGGATCACCCTGGCATTGATCGCCGCTGCCGGCGCCCTGACCGCGGTCGCACTCATCGGCATCGTCCTCGGGTGGGTGATCGGCAGCCCTGCGCCGCCACCCCCACGCAACCCGTTCGGCGTCGGCCTGCGCGAGGGCGGTGGTTCGGCCGGCGGTCTCGCCGGCTGGATCCTCGCCACCCAGGCCGACTTCTCGCGCCGTCTCACGGCGGCCCTGCGCGCCACCCGGGACGATCCCGCCGCCGCGACCCTGCTGATCGGGCTCGGCTTCGCCTACGGCGTGTTTCACGCCGCCGGGCCCGGCCACGGCAAGGCGGTGATCGCCGCCTGGATCGTCGCGCAGGCCAACGCGCTCCGCGCCGGCCTCGCCATGGCGGCGGCGGCAGCGCTGCTGCAGGCGCTGGTGGCGATCACGCTGGTCGGGCTGCTCGCAGGCCTGCTGAACCTGACCGCGGCCCGCATGACGGGCGTGACCCGGGCGGTCGAGATCGCCAGCTTCGCGGCCGTTGCCCTGCTGGGCGCCGGGCTGCTGTGGAGCAAGGCCAGCGCCCTTGCGGCGCGGCTGGTGCCCGGGGCGGTCCGGCACGACCATCCGGACGGGGCGCCTTGCGGACCCGGCTGCGGCCATGCCCACCTGCCACCGCCGACGGCCGCCCGCGGCTGGCGCAGTGCTGCCGTCGCCGTGCTGGCGGCCGGCATGCGCCCCTGCTCGGGGGCAATCCTGGTGCTGGTCTTCGCCCTTTCGCTCGGCCTGTTCGGCATCGGCGTCGCCGCCGTGCTGGCAATGGCAGCGGGCACGGCTCTGACGACCGGCGCCCTGGCGGCGCTGGCCGTACTCGCCAAGGGCACGGCCCTGCGCCTGGCCTCCGGCCGCGGCGAGACGGCGGCCCTTGCGCTGGTCGGGCTCGAACTGGTCGCCGCCGCTGCCGTCCTGGCGCTCGGGCTGGCGCTGCTCGCCGGCACGACCAGCACGGCAGCCGGCTGACTCAGGCCTGCGGGGCGATCATGCCGGCCGACGCTCCATGAAGGCGGCGCCGGCACCATAGCCGGCGATCTTGCGGCTTAGTCCCGCCCCGAACGCCTGCGCAAAACCGTGCTTGGCCCAGAACGGCGCTGTGCCACCAAGCGCCACCAGCGACAGCGCCACCGCATTCTCGGCACGGGCGTCGTCGATGATCTGCCACACCGCACCGGAGGCGAGGCCGACGCCGCGATGCACCGGCGCCACCACAAGGTCGTGGATGTAGCGCACCGGCGCCAGCAACGGCAGCGCGCCGATCAGCGTGTCGAGCTCCGGCGCATCGCGCGGCACCCACGGGTGGCTGACCAGATAGCCACTGAGCCTCCCGCTGATTTCGAGAACCTTGCAGCCGCGCGCGCACAGCTCGAGCCGCTCGGCAAACACCTCGTGCCGCTCCGGCAGCGTCGGATGCTCGGCCTGGGCCAGCGCCACCACGCACGGCAGGTCCAGCGGGCGCATCGGGCGCCACCGCAGCCGCGGGTTCACGCCCGACCCGCCGGATCGCTGGAGAGCAGGATCGGCTGGCCATGCGGCGTCGCGCGCGCCGCCCGGTCCCAGGCATCGCGTCGCTCCGCCAGTTCCGCATGGCTCGCCGCGCCCTTGAGGGCAACGAGGTCCTCCAGCGCCGCCAGCCAGTGGGCGTAGTAGGTCTCGCCGGTATCGGGATCGCCGGCCGCCTGCGCCCGCGCGATGGCGGCCGACAGCGCCTGCGCCCATTCCGGCCAGGTGAACAGGCCCGCCCGGTGCAGCTCGACCGCCAAGGCGAAGGCCTGCGCCTCCCAAGGTTCGCGGAACACCGGCCCCTGCGCATCGCAGGGCAGGGCCGGAAGCGCCGCCCGGGCGGCGGCGACGGCGTCGGTCACGCTCATGCGGCAAGCTCCAGATAGGGCTCCCAGCAGTCGACGCAGACGCTCAGGGTGGGATCGGCACCAGCCCCCCACAGCTCCGTGCCGGTGAACACCACCCCGTAGCACCAGTGCGGGTCTTCGCCGACGCCATGCGCATTGCTGTCGGGGAACACGAAGGCGCCGTGCACCGCCTCGATGAAACCGGTGCGACCACGCGCATAGCGCGGCAGGCGGGTATGGCCGGTCGGATGCAGGTTCAGCGTCCGCACCCGGTCACCGGGCGCGAACCGGGCCGGACCGGCAGGCTCGCGCCGGCAGGTTCCACCGCGGGCCAGCGCCGCCGCCATGGCGGGCGCCGTCACCACCGGCCGCGGCGTCGACGGGGCCGGACGCAGCGACTGCCCGGCCGCCAGCTCGTCGGCCCCCACCAGCCCATGGCGCTCCAGCAGCGTGGTCAGGCCGCGGGTCCAGATCGCGTAGTAGCTCAACGTCAGATACACCGGCGGCGGCAGGCTCTCGCGCGCATGCCGGCTCTCGTCGATCGACCACAGGCCAAGGCCGCCGCAGGCCAGCGTCACGCCGAGCGCGCGCTTTTCCCAGTCGCCGTGGAACATCGGCTCGTCCGGCTCCGCCACCACCGGGCCGAAGCCCATCATGCCGCCGAGATCCTGGGCGCCGTTCATGCCGCGGTTCCCGCCGGCAAAGCCAGGCCGGTGCCGATCATGCTGTCGCGGGTGACGAGCGCGGCGAGCTGCTCCTCGCTCCACCCCTCGGTGCCCTCGGGCCGCATCGGCAGCACGAGGTAACGCAGCTCGGCGGTCGAATCCCACACCCGGATCCGGGTCGTCTCCGGCACGGACACGCCGAAATCGGCCAGAACCCCGCGCGGATCGATGACAGCGCGTGAGCGGTACGGCGCCGATTTATACCAGACCGGCGGCAGGCCGAGCACCGGCCACGGATAGCAGGAACACAAGGTACAGACGACGAGGTTGTGCTGCTCCGGCGTATTCTCGACCACGCGCATGTCCTCGCCCTGGCGCCCGCCATAGCCGAGCTCGGCAATCGCAGCGGTCGCGTCCGCGGCCAGCCGCGCCCGGTAGGCCGGGTCGGTCCACGCCTTGGCCACCACCCGCGCGCCGTTGCGCGGTCCGATGCGGGTCTCGTAGGTCTCGACCACGACGTCGAGGGCGGCCGGATCGATCAGGCCCTTCTCGGTCAGGATCGACTCCAGCGCCCGGATGCGCAGGGACATCGGGTCCAGCTCGGAATGGTCGTGGTCGTGATCGTGGTGATGGTGCCCCTGATCATGGTCGCCATGGTCGTGATGGTCGCCATGGTCATGCGACTGACCGCTGGCCTGGCCGTCGCGCGGGTCATGGTCGTCGGTGTGCTGTGTCATGGCTGCAGGATAGTCCTGCGCCAGCCGCGATCAACCCGTTGCACGCGCCCCTTGGAGCCGGACGGCTGCCGGGCCATGATCACACCAACGACAATGGGGGATCCACCGCCTTGCATGCTTCGCACCTGTTCGACCTGAACGGCAAGGTGGCGCTCGTCACCGGTGCATCCGGCGGGCTTGGAGCCCGTTTTGCCCGGGTGCTCGCGGCCAATGGTGCCGCCGTGGCGCTGGTCGCCCGCCGGAGGGCGGCGCTAGACGACGGCGTGGCGGCCATCACCGCCGCCGGCGGCCGTGCCCTTGCGGTCGAGGCCGACGTCACCGATCGCGCCGCCCTGGCGGCCGCCTTCGACACCGCCGAGGTGGCCTTCGGCACCGTGACGATCCTCGTGAACAATGCCGGCCTCGTGGTCTCCGGCCGCATGACCGATGTGAGCGCCGCAGACTGGCACCGCACCATGGCGCTCAATCTCGATGCGGCCGTGTTCGGCACCCAGGAGGCGGCGCAGCGCATGATGTCGGCCGGTGTCGGCGGCAGCATCGTCACCATCGCGTCGATCCTCGCCTTCGGCGTGCAGAAGGGTGTCGGCGCCTATGCGACCTCCAAGGCCGCGGTCGTGCAGGCCACCCGCGCCTTCGCGCTTGAGCTGGCGCCGCGCGGCATCCGCGTCAATGCGCTGGCGCCCGGCTACATCGTCACCGACATCAACCGCGACCATCTCGCCTCCCCCGCCGGCCAGGCCATGCTGGGCGGCATCCCGATGCGGCGATTTGGCGCAGAGGAGGACCTCGACGGTCCGCTGCTGCTGCTCGCATCCCCCGCCGGCCGGTTCATGACCGGATCGGTCCTTGTCGCCGATGGCGGCCACATGATCACGCTCTGAGGACTGCCCCGATGGATTTCACTTTGCCGCCCGCCCATGAGGCCATCCGCCTGCGCGCCCGTGCCTTCGTCAACGAGCACGTGCTGCCGCTCGAGGCCGACCCGGCCAGCTACGACGCCCACGAGAACATCCGGCTCGACCTGCTGGAGACTCTGCGCGCCAAGGCCAGGGAGACCGGCCTGTGGGCGCCGCAGGTGCCGACCGAGTGGGGCGGCATGGGCCTGCCGATGGTCGCCTGGGCGCCCCTCTACGAGGAGATGAACCGCTCCTTGTTCGGCCCGGTGGCGATCAACTGCGCCGCGCCCGACGACGGCAACATGAACGTGCTCGCCAAGCTCGGCACCCAGGACCAGAAGGAGCGTTGGCTGCGCCCGATCGTCGACGGCCGCGTGCGCTCCGCCTTCGTGATGACCGAGCCTGCGCCAGGCGGCGGCTCTGACCCGGGTATGATCCGGACGGCGGCCCTGCGCCGCGACGGCCGCTGGGTCATCTCAGGCCGGAAGTGGTTCATCACCGGCGCCGAGGAGGCACAGCACTTCATCCTGATGGCGCGGACGTCCGATGATGCCCGAAAGGGGCTAACCGCGTTCCTCTATCACCGCGATCAGCCCGGCTGGCGGATCGTGCGGCGCATTCCCATCATGGGACCCGAGGAGCACGGCGGCCATTGCGAGCTCGAGTTCGACGGGCTCGAGGTGGCGGATGCCGACGTGCTGATGGGCGTGGGCGAAGGCCTGAAGGTCACGCAGGTGCGCCTCGGCCCGGCCCGGCTCACCCACTGCATGCGCTGGCTCGGCCTCTCCAAGCGCTGCATGGAGATCGCCCAGGCCTATGCCGACCACCGCGAGGGCTTCGGCGTGCGCCTTGCCGACCGCGAGTCGATCCAGCTGAAGCTCGGCGAGGTGGCGCAGGACATTGCCGTCGGGCGGCTCTTGGTGATGCACGCCGCCTGGAAGCTCGATGCCGGCGACTATGCCCGCAAGGAGGTCTCCATGGCCAAGGTCCACGTCGCCGACACGCTGCACAAGGCCGCAGACGTGGCCGTGCAGATCAACGGCGCGCGGGGCTACTCGAAGGACACGGTGCTGGAATGGATCTACCGCTACGCCCGCCAGGCGCGGCTGGTCGATGGCGCCACCGAGGTCCACCGCATGGTGCTGGCCAATGCCTACCGGCGCGAAGGCGACGCGTTCTGGAGATGGGGCGTCTGACGCCTTCAGGCGGCGATTGCGACCTGCAGCGCCACCTGCACGGCAGCAACCGCGGTGACGCCGGCCATCAGCACGACGTCGATCATGCGGGAGATGTCCCGACGATGAAGGCTGCGGTTGATCAGACGCGACATGGCGGCCACTCCGGCCGGGGATCGGCCTGCCCTCATCATGCGTGCGAAACCCTGAACATCTCCCCAACGGGAACGGTGAAAGCCCGTTAAGGCGGATTGACGGTATCAACGGCCAAAGGCGCGGGACGCCCGCCACGGCTGTGCCGCGGCGGGCGAAACCGCGGCCGCTCAGGCGATCTTTGTCGCCATGGCCCGCGACACCCGGCCGGCAAGGCGCACCAGCGACAGGTCCGAGCCCGACGGGCCGATCAGCGACAGGCCGAACGGACCACCCGCATGGCCTCCTGCCGGGATGGTCACCTGCGGCAGGCCGGAAAGACCGGACAGGCACAGCAGCCGCAGCGACCGCGCCCGGTTGGTCTCGAGCTCGTCCTCGCTCGATGCCAGCAGCGGCGCCGGTCCTGGCACGGTCGGCAGCAGCAGCACGCCGTCCGAACCGACCAGGTCCGTCAGATGGGCGCGAATCGCCTTGCGGACGGCATTGGCCTCCTTCACATGGGCGCGGGTGATGCCGCGTCCGAAGGCGAAGCGCTCGCCGATGCCCGGCCCCAGCGCCGGCTGCCAGTGTGTGATGAAATCGCCATGCGAGGCCCAGGCCTCGGCGCCCTGCAGGTGCCGGAACGCGGCGTAGAGCGCGTCGAAGCCCGGAACCGCGGCGGTGACGCCAGTGAGCGGGGCCAGCATCCGGTCGAGACGGTCGAGCAGCACGACGAGCGCCCGGCGCGGCTCGTCCTCGGCGAGCGCCAAGGCGTCGTCGGCGCGCAGCAGCCGCACCTTGGCCGGAAGCGGCGCCGGATCCTCGCCGAGGATGGCCGCGCCGACGCGCTCGAAGGTCTTGGCGTCACGGGTGAACCAGCCAGGCGTGTCGAAGCTTGGCGCCAGCGGCATCGTCATCGCAAGCGGCAGCCGGTCATGGGTCGGGCGGATGCCGAACAGACCGCAATAGCTCGCGGGCCCGCGCACCGAGCCACCGGTGTCGGAGCCGAGCCCGATGTCGCACAACCGTGCCGCCGTCGCGGCGGCAGAGCCCGACGAGGAGCCACCCGGCACGCGGTCCGGTGCCGCCGGATTGATCGGCGTACCGAAATGATTGTTCTTGCCGTTCAGCGAATAGGCGAGCTCGACCGTGTGCGTCTTGCCGACAAAGCGGGCGCCGGCGTCGAGGAAGCGCCGGACGATCGGCGCGCTTGCGCCCTTGGTGCCGGACAGCGCCAGCATCGTCGGCTGGCCGCAGCCCGTCGGATAGCCGGCCACGTCGAAGATGTCCTTCACCGCGACCGTCAGCCCGGTCAGCGGCCCGCTGGTGGCATGCGCCACCGGCGCCGGCGGATAGGGGACGAAGGCATGGACGGGATCGTCTTCGGTCATGGCGGTCTCTCGTTCGGGTGTCGAAGGACAGGAGGGCGGGAGAGCTAAAGCCCGGCGGCGGCACCGTCGGAGCGAGGGTCATGCGTCGCCATCACGGCACCGTCGCGGGCAGAGCGCACCAGCAGGCCGGCATGGCCGAGCGTGTCCGAATAGCCGTCGGGCAGCACCTCGACCACATGGCCGGCGCGCTCCAGCTGTCGCACCAGCGCCGGATCGAACCGGTTCTCGAGCTTCAGGCTGGTGGAGGCAGAGCCCCAGGTCTTGCCGAGCAAAAAGCGCGGCGCATCGACGGCCTCAGCCGGCCCCATGCCGAACAGATGGCGGGTCAGCACCGTGGCCTGGAACTGCGGCTGCCCGTCGCCACCCATCGAGCCGTAGGAGATCACCCGTCCGTCGTCCGCCACCGCCAGCGGCGGATTGAGGGTGTGGAACGGCTTGCGTCCCGGCTGCAGCGGGTTGACCGCACGGTCATTGAGCGAGAAGGCAATGCCGCGGTTCTGCCACAGCACTCCGGTGGCCGGCAGCACGCAGCCCGATCCGTACTCCCAGTAGGTCGACTGGATGTAGGAGACGGCAAACCCGGTGGCGTCGATGGCGCCCATCCAGACGGTGTCGCCCTCGCCCCAGGCCAGCGGAAACTCCGCCGCTCGGTCGCCCGCGACCGCCGCGGTTTCCTTGGCCAGCCGCGTGTCGGTCAGGTAGTCGTCCGGATCGAAGCGCATAAAGGCAGGATCCGTCACCACCGCGTCGCGGATCCGGAACGCCCGCTTGGTCGCCTCGACCAAGCCGTGGATATGGGCAAAGCCCTCGCCGCGCGACACGTCGAGGCGCGAAAACACGCCGAGAATGATCAGCGATGCCAGGCCCTGCGTCGGCGGCGGCATGTTGAACAGCGTCAGGCCGGGCAGGCGCAGCGACAACGGCCGCACCTGTTGAGCCCGATAGGTCTGCAGGTCGCGCCGTGTCACCGGCGCACCGATACGCTCAAGGTCGGCACCGATCTCGCGGCCAATGTCGCCGCGGTAGAAATCGTCGAACCCCGAATGGGCGAGCTGCGCGAGCGTCGCCGCCAGCGCCGGCGCCCGCCGCAGCGTGCCGGCCGCCGGAACCTTGCCATCCTCGAGGAAAGCGGCCGCGAAGCCCGGCGCCGCCACCAGCTCGGCAACGGCATTGGGCGTGGTCCGCGCCTCGGAGGGCGATACGGCGACGCCCTCGCGCGCATGCTGGATCGCATCCGACATCAGCACGTCGCGCGGCAGGCGTCCCCGATAGGTGGTCGCCAGCTCCTGCGCGACACTCCAGCCGCCGACCGCGCCCGCCACCGTCAGGGCAGCGTCCGGCCCTCGCGTCGGGATCGTGTCGTGGCCCGCCTTGCGGTAGCACGCGATGGTGGCGCCCTCGCCGGCGGGGCCGCAGGCCTCGATCGCCCGCACCTTTCCGCCCGGCTCGCGGATCAGCCAGAAGCCGTCACCGCCGATGGCGTTCATGTGCGGGTAGACCACCGCGATGGTGGCCGCCATGGCGATCATCGCCTCCACGGCATTGCCGCCCTCGGCGAGAATGGCACGGCCGGTCTCAGCCGCCAAAGCATGCGGCGCCGCCACGGCGGCGCGGGAAAAGACGGGCGTCTGGGTCATGCGGAGCGGCAGCCGGGGCGGGGGAACATTCGCAGCGATCCTTGCACGCCGGCGAGCGCCGATATAGTGCTCGTCGCCAGAACAGGGCGCGCAGGCGTCCGAACCCGCCGCTGGTGGGCCTTGTCAGAGACGCCGGAGCGCCGCGTGGCCGTACGTCCCCTCAACACGACGAACCTGATCACGCTCATCAGCGTGGCGATCCTCGTCGGCACGGAACTGATCGCCCTGGCGCTGGCCGCCGGCTGGGCGCTGGCCGGCCTGTTCGATCTCGGCAAGGTCGTCGAGTACGGGCTGATGGGCAGCTTCACGGCGCTGGCTCTCTACGGGCTCTACCGCTTCATGCAGCGTGCCGCGAGCGTCGAGCCGATTCGCTGACCATCCCTGCGACGCAGCGTCGCCGGTGGCCTCGGGGCCTCACCCTCCAGCCAGCTTCATGCCACATTCCGCGGCGAAAGACGGAAAGAGGGGTTGGCTCCTGTTGATGGACGGTCCTGCCCCGTTGCCGTTCCGCCGTCGCGCTCCAATATGCGAGCTGTCATGAGCCTCGATCGTCGCAGTTTCCTCCAGCTGACCGCCGCCGTGAATGCCGCCACCGCGCTGGGCATCGGCGCCGCTGGCGCGCAGCCGGCGCCCGGCCTCGCTTTCGGGCCGCCGCAGCCCTTCAGCTTCGAGGCGCTGAAGCGCCTGGCGCGTGACCGCGCGACGACGCCCTACGAGCCGCCACCGCGGCCCAACCCCGAGATCGTGCAGAAGATCGACTACGACGCCCACGGCAAGCTGCGCTTCCGGCTCGACGCGGCGCTGTGGGGCGAGGGCGGCAGCGCCTTCCCGGTCAGCTTCCAGCATGTCGGGATGTATTTCCCCAAGACCGTGCGCATGTTCCTGATCGAGAAGGGCGCGGCGCGCGAGATCCTCTACAACCCTGCGCTGTTCATGGGCGGCCCCGACCACGTTGCCCGCAAGCTCCCGGCCGAGCCCTCGGCCTTCGCCGGCTTCTGGGTGCATGAGCCACGCACCGACGCCGACTGGAAGAAGCAGGAGCCCTGGGCGACCTTCCTCGGCGCGTCCTATTTCCGCGCCGTCGGCGAGCTCGGCCAGGTCGGCCTGTCGGCCCGCGCCGTGGCGCTGGGGCCCGGCACCGCCAATCCCGAGGAGTTCCCCGACTTCATCGATTTCTGGTTCGAGCCGGCGATGACCCCGGACGCGCCCCTCGTCGTCAACGCCCTGCTCGACGGGCCGAGCCTGACCGGCGCCTACCGCTTCGCCATGACGCGGACCAAGGGCGTGGTGATGGAGATCGACGCGTCGCTGACCTTGCGCAAGCCGGTCGACCGCCTCGGCGTCGCGCCGCTGACGTCGATGTTCTGGTACTCGGAGACCATCAAGCCCACCGCCGTGGACTGGCGGCCCGAGATCCACGACAGCGACGGCCTTGCCATGTGGACCGGCAAGGGCGAGCACATCTGGCGGCCGCTGAACAACCCGACGCGCACCATGGTGTCGAGCTTCGTCGACCAGTCGCCGCGCGGCTTCGGCCTGTGCCAGCGCGACCGCAGCTTCGACAACTACCAGGACGGCGTGCGCTACCAGCTGCGCCCCTCCGCCTGGGTCGAGCCGATCGGCGACTGGGGCCGCGGCGCCATCCAGCTGACCGAGATCCCGACCGACGACGAGATCCACGACAATATCTGCGCCATGTGAGTGCCGGACGAGCCGGCGGTCGCCGGCCGCCAGATCGCGCTGCGCTATCGCCTGCACTGGCTTGCCGACGAGCCGCATCCCTCGTCGCTGGCCCGCGTCGTTGCCACGCGGCTGGGCAATGGAGGCCAGCCCGGCCAGCCGCGGCCACGCGGCGTGCGCAAGTTCATGGTCGAGTTTCGCGGCGACGTCCTGTCCAAGCTCGCCTTTGGCACCAAGCCCGAGCCGATCCTGTGGGCCTCGCGCGGCCGCTTCTCCTACGTGTTCACCGAGGCGGTGCCCAACGACATCCCCGGCCACTGGCGGGCCCAGTTCGACCTGACCGTCGACGGCAAGGACCCGGTGGAGATGCGCTGCTTCCTGCGCAGCGGCGAGCAGGTGCTCAGCGAGACCTGGCTGTACCAGTACCACCCCTTCTGACGGACGGACC
>JBEIIL010000091.1:0-16558 GCA_040380755.1 Methylobacteriaceae bacterium
ACATTGCCGGCCTTGTAGCCGGCATTGTCGGTGCGGCGGCGGTAGAACAGCCGCTGCGGCGCGTCGCTGGCCGCCTTCCACGCCGCGAAGGCCGCCTCCTCGGCGGCGGCCACGCCGGGGTCGGAGGTATCGCTGAGAACGAAATAGGCGAACTGGGCGCCCTGCCCTGTCGCGTCGATGCTGTCCTTGACCACCGCCAGGCGACGGAAGGCCCGGGCCGGGTCCTCGTTGCGCAAGGTCATGAGCACGGCAGTGCGCAGGCTCAGCGGCACAGGGTCGTCGCCGGCTGCGGCAAATGGTGCCACCTCCGCCATCGGATCACGGGCCGCATGCAGAACGAAGAGGCCGATCAGGGCGTTCCAGAAGCCCAGGACACTCCACGGTGCGGCCACCAGAAAGCACGCCAGCATCAGGATATCGATCAGCGTCCAGCCGCCGGCACCCAGCACATGTATCAGCGCTGCCGCAAGCCCGGCATAGGTCGCGATGTTCAGGCCGGCGACCAGAAGGCGGCGCGCCAGGAGCGTTCGGGTTGACTGGACACCCGTGGGAGTGGTCGATGCCATGGCAACCGATCGGAACGCGGGCGGGACGGGTGACGGACAGAGGGGCAATAGCGGGGTTGGACGCTGCGGGCAACGCCGCCGCGTCGCCACCGCCATCAGCGACAGCGCTCTGGTACGTGAAGCCGGGCGTCGCGGATCTGCGGGCGGCCGATGCCGGCGACATCCACGGCGGCGAGGCCGTGGCGTTCCGCACGCTGTGGTCGGCGCTGAGCCGCGGCACCGAGCGCCTGGTCGCGGCCGGGCTGGTGCCACTGTCCGAGCATGCGCGGATGCGGGCGCCGCTGCAGGACGGCGATTTCCCGTTTCCGGTCAAATATGGCTACTGCGCCGTCGGGATTGTCGAGGCGGGGCCGGACGTACTCGTCGGCCGCACCGTGTTCTGCCTGCATCCGCATCAGGACCGGTTCGTCGCCCCCATCGGTCTTGTCGCGCCGGTGCCGCCATCGGTCCCGGCCCGCCGGGCAGTACTGGCTGCCAATATGGAAACGGCGTTGAACGGCCTGTGGGACGCCGGGGCCGGGCCCGGTGACCGCATCGTCGTGGTGGGCGGCGGCGTCGTCGGCCTTCTGGTCGCGGCGCTGGCCGTGCGGCTGCCGGGCAGCGAAGTGACCGTCGTCGATGTCGACCCGGCGCGCGGGCCCATCGCGGGCGCGCTGGGGGCCGCCTTTGCGCTGCCGGCGGATGCACCGGCCGATGCCGATCTGGTGATCCACACCAGCGCCAGCCCGCAGGGGTTGGCCACGGCGCTTGGCTGCGCCGGGATGGAGGCGACGGTGCTCGAGCTCAGCTGGTATGGCGAGGGCGCTATATCGGTCCCGCTAGGCGGTGCTTTCCACAGCCGGAGGTTGCGGCTCGTGTCGTCCCAGGTGGGGCATGTCGCGCCGTCGCGGCGGCCGCGCTGGAGCCACGGGCGCCGGCTCGCCACGGCGCTGGTCCTGCTCGACGATCCGCGCCTCGACGCGCTGATCACCGAGGAGGTGGCGTTTTCCGATCTGCCGGCCGCCGTGCCGCGTATCCTGGCTCCGGGAGCCCCCGGCCTTGTCACCGCAGTCCGCTACGAATAGGAGCCGCCATGTATGCCGTCGAAGTGCGCGACCACATCATGATCGCCCACAGCTTCAAGGGCGACCTGTTCGGCCCGGCACAGCGCCTGCATGGCGCGACGTTCGTGGTCGATGTGGCGTTTTTTCGCGAAACGCTGACCTCGGACGAGGTCGTGGTCGATATCGGCCGGGCGCACGATGCCCTCAAGGCGATGCTCGAACCGCTGAACTACCGCAACCTCGACGAGGTCCCGGAATTTGCCGGGCGCCAGACCACGACGGAGTTCCTGTCGCGACACATCTTCGACGCCATGGCGCAGGCCTGCCGCGAGGGCCGGCTCGGACCGGGCTCGGACGGGATCGTCACAATCCGCGTGACCCTGCACGAGTCCCACGTCGCCCGGGCCTGGTTCGAGGGCCCGGTCCTTGGCTGAGGTCGCCTTTGCCATTCCGGGCGACCTCGCCACGCCGACCGGCGGCTACCGGTACGCGCGGGAGCTTCTGGCGCGGCTGCCGGGCCATGGCATCGCCCCACTCCACCTGCAGTTGCCGGGCAGCTTCCCGCTTGCGCCGGTCGGCGACCTCAGCCTCACCCAGGCACTGCTGCAGGCGACGCCGCCGGATGCCGTGCTGCTGATCGACGGGCTGGCCTATGGGGCCATGACCGACCTCGTGCTGCGCAGCGTGAACCGGACCATCGTCGCTTTGGTTCACCATCCGCTGGCGCTGGAGACCGGCCTGCCCGAGCGCCGCCGCCGTGCCTTCGCCGCCAGCGAGCGCGACGCGCTGGCGCGGGCCACGGCGGTGGTGGCGACGAGCGCAGCAACAGCGCGGGTGCTGGCGGCGGACTACGGCGTGCCGACGGAGAGGCTCAGCGTTGCCGAACCCGGCACGGCCGAGGCGCCGATGGCGGTCGGCTCGGGCGGCCCCGGCGTGGCGCTGCTGGCGGTTGGCGCGGTGTCCCCGCGCAAGGGCTACGGCACGCTGCTCGATGCCCTGGCCATGCTCAGCGACCTGCCCTGGCGGCGGACCATCGCGGGCGCCATCGACCGGGCACCCGAGGAGGCGGAGCGGTTGCGCGCGGCGATCGTGGCCCATGGGCTTGGCAATCGCGTGGTCCTCGCCGGCGCGGTCGACGATGCGAGGCTGCAGGCGCTCTATGCCGGCGCCGATGTGTTTGTCCACCCGGCCTTGTTCGAGGGCTATGGCATGGTGCTGGGCGAGGCCATGGCGCGAGGACTGCCGGTCGTGGCCAGCAGCGGCGGGGCCAGCGCCGAGACGCTGCCGGACGCAGCAGGACTGAAGGTGCAGCCCGGCGATCCCACTGGGCTGGCCGCGGCTCTTCGCCGCACCATCACCGATCAGGACCTGCGTACCACGCTGGCGGCGGGATCGCGCCGGGCCGGGGCGGCCCTGCCCGGCTGGGACGACACCGCGGCGCGGATCGCCGCGGTGTTGCACAAGGCGGGAGCCTGACATGGGGTTTGATCCCGCCTGGCTGGCGCTGCGCGAACCCGCAGACCATGCCGCACGCGACACGGCCCTGATGGCGCGTGCCGCCGCGCTGGTGGTGGAGGGCGAGGCCGTCATTGTCGATCTGGGCTGCGGCACAGGCTCGAACCTGCGTGCTTTGGCGGATGTTCTGCCCGCGCGGCAGTCCTGGCGCCTTGTCGATCACGATCCGGTGCTGCTGGCCGCGGCCCGCGCCGCCCTGTCTGCCTGGGCCGACATGGCCTCGACCGGCGACGACGGGGCGCTGGAGCTCGTGCGCGGGCACCAGAGCTTGACCGTTCGATTCCTGCAGGCCGATCTCACGGCCGATCTCGCACCAGTCCTGAAGGGGGCGCAGCTGGTCACCGCTGCGGCGCTGTTCGACCTGTGCTCGCCGGCCTGGATCAGCGGCTTCGCCACGGCACTCGCGGCGCGGCGTCTGCCGCTCTACACCGTGTTGACCTATGACGGTGCCGAGCACTGGTCGCCAGCCCATCCGGCGGATGCCGAGGTGCTTGCAGCCTTTCTGTCGCACCAGCGCCGCGACAAGGGCTTTGGCCCTTCGGCCGGGCCGGATGCTACGCAGGTCCTGGCAGACGCCTTTGGGTCGCATGGCTATGCGGCGATGCGAGCGCCGAGTGCATGGCAACTGGGACCAGCGCAGGCCGGGCTTGTCGCTAGCCTGGCGGCGGGCATCGCCACGGCAGCGGCCGAAGCCGGAGTCGATACCGCAGCTGCCGCCGCATGGGCCTCGGCCCGACAGACTGCGACCGCCATCATCGGCCACGAGGATTTTCTGGCACTGCCGCCGGCCTGATCCGGCGGCAGGTCAGCGACGGCTGTGTCCATCAGCGAGGGAAACTGCCCTCAGGGGCGCGGCAGCATCCTCGCCATCACGCCGTCGCGGCGCACCAGCAGGTGCCAGAAGGCGCCGCCGACATGCACCGCGACGAGGCCCGCGAGGATCCAGCCGCCGAGTTCGTGCAGCGTGAAGATCAGCTTGACGGTGGCCTCGCTGCCCGACAGCGGGATCGGGATGGGCACCAGCCAGAACAGCTTGACGGGCGCGCAGCACATCGCCGTCCCCGCATAGCCGAGCAGCGGCATCGCCAGCACCAGGCCGTAGAGTGCCTTGTGGACGATCTCCGACACGGTGCGTTCCCACGGTGTCAGCGACGGCTCGGGTGGCGGAGCGCCACGGACGAGGCGCACGGCGATGCGGAACAGGACGATCACAAAGGCCAGGATTCCGACCGATTTGTGCAGCTCGTAGAGGGCGTTGGTAAACCCGCCCGGGCCCAGATTGGTCATCAGAAGGCCGACGGGCAGAAGCAGGAAGACCACCACCGCCGTCGCCCAGTGCAGGCCTCGTTGCGCCGGCGAATAGCCGGCCGTCATCTCACTTGCCATGGTCGCCTCGCATGTTTGTGGACAGGTCGCAGTCAAACAGGACGTCGCCGTCGGACAGAAGATGCACCCGGGTCGGCGGGCGCCGCGCTCGCGCCAACTCGGCGACCGGCGCCAGTGACAGGCCGGTCGTTCCCGAGCCAATGATCAGAGGCGCAACCAGAAGGTGCAGCCGATCGATACATCCCGCATCGATGAATCCGGAGATCGTCTGCGCGCCGCCCTCGACCAGAATGCGCGGCAGGCCCGCCGCCACGAGCGCCGCGATGATGGCCGCCGGCTCGATCCGGCCGTCGCGCGAGGGCAGCACGATCTCCTCGACGCCGGCGGGAACACCCGCCGGTCGGGTCCGCAGGACGATCCGCCGCACACCGTCGTCGGCGAGGCAGCGACAGTCCGGAAGGCGGCCGCGCGGGTCGAGCACGACCCTGGCGGGATTGCGACCGGCGACGCGCCGCACGGTCAGCTGCGGATCGTCCGCCAGAACCGTGCCGATCCCGACCAGCACCGCGTCGACATGGGCGCGGATGGCGTGAAGATGGTCCAGCGCCGCCATGCCGTTGATGTAGCGCGACTCGCCGGACACGGTGGCGATGCGGCCGTCGAGCGACTGGCCGAGCTGCGCGACGACGAACGGCGCACCGGCCGGGGAAGCCCGGAAAGGCGCAAACGGATCCTCGATCAACACGACCTCTGCCTTGCTTTCTCCACAAGGGTGATGTGAAAGATCTCTGGCGGTCGCGGCAACGTGTCCTGCGGGGGCGTCCATCGGCTCTCCGGGCATCCTTGAACCGGTCGTGTCGCGTCCTAAACTATGGCATCGGCGGAGCGAAACCAGCCGCCGGTCGAAGAGGAACGTCATGGATCGTCCGGAAATGCCTCTCGTCTGGCCGGAAGACGCAGGCCCGACGTCGGTCGAGCGGGCGATCGGGGAAATCCGCGCCGGGCGTCCCGTGGCGATTGTCGACGGTCTTTCCGTCGCCCTCGCGTTCGGTGTCGAGGCGCTCGAGCCCGGCGCCGCGGCGGCCCTGCATTCCTTGTCGGCCGGCCGCGCGCGTCTCGTGCTGCCAGCGCCGCGGCTGCGGCGGATGGGCTGCGACCGTGGCTCGGCCGGCAGCCTCGCGCTGCCGAAGGTCGACATCGCCCGGATTGAGACCCTTGCGCTGCGCGTCGATGGTGTGATCGACGCGCCGGTGGCCCCGGCACTGCCCATCGACCTGCTTGCGCTGGAGCTTGCCGCCCTGTCGCTGGTCCTTCCGGCCGTGGTGGTGGCACCCGTCGAGCGCATTCCCGCCGGCATTGTCGCGGTCGATGCAGGCGCGCTGGGCGGGTATCGCGGCGCCACTGCAGGACGGATGCGGATCATCAGCCGCGCGCCCGTGCCGCTGGAAGGAGCACCGGAAACCGAGTTCGTGGTGTTCCGCGGCGGCGAAGGCCTGCGCGACCAGATTGCCATCGTCATCGGCAAGCCCGACCTGTCGGAGCCGGTGATCGTCCGGCTGCATTCGGCCTGCCTCACCGGCGACCTGTTCGGCAGCCTCAAATGCGACTGCGGCGACCAGCTGCGCGGCACGGTGCAGTTCATGGCCCAGAATGGCGGTGGCGTGCTGCTGTATCTCGACCAGGAAGGCCGCGGCAACGGCATCGCCAACAAGATCCGCGCCTACCGGCTGCAGAGCCAGGGGTGGGACACCTATGACGCCGATGAGGTGCTGGGCTTTGGTCTCGACCAGCGCGGCTTCGATTTCGCCGCCACCATGCTCAAGCAGCTCGGCATCGGCACCGTGGCGGTGATGACCAACAACCCGCAGAAGATTGCCGCGCTTGAACGCGCCGGTCTTGCCGTCGTGGAGGCCCGCCGCGTACATGGGCGTGCGACGGCGGAAAACGTCGTCTATCTTGCCTCCACGCGCGACCGGGCCGGCCATTTCATCGATCTCGAGGAGATGGCGGCCCACACGCCCGTCCAGGACTGATGCGCTGACGTCACAGCCGACCGACCGCGTGTGGCCCCTTGGCCGCACTTTCCTGCTCGTCGCCCTGGCGTGGGCGGCGCTCGCGTTTCCATGGCTGTCGGGCCGCGTCACCATCCCGTGGGACGCGAAGGCGCATTTCCAGCCGCAGCTGCAGTTCCTCGCCGACACGCTGGCGATGCGCCAGCTGCCGCTGTGGAACCCCTATGTGTTCGCGGGATCTCCGCAGATCGCCGATCCGCAGTCGCTGGTGTTCTCGCCGCCGCACGTGCTGCTGGCACTGCTCAGCAAGGCGCCGAGCTTCGTCGCTGCCGATGCGGTGAGCTTCATCATGCTGGGCCTCGGGGCGCTGGCGCTGGTGCTGCTGTTCCGGGATCGGGGCTGGCACCCGGCCGGCGCCGTGGTGGCGGCGCTGGCCTTCGCCTTCGGCGCCTCGGCGGCCTGGCGCATCCAGCACACCGGCCAGGTGATGAGCTTTGCCTGGTGGGGCATTGCGCTGCTGTGCCTTGACCGGGGGCTGCGCCGGGGATCGGGCCTCTGGGGCTTTGCCGCCGGGGTCACGGCCGGCTGCATGGTCCTCGGCCGCGACCAGGTCGCCTGGCTCGGCGCCTGGTTCTTCACCTTCTACACGATCTGGTTCCTGCTGTCCGAACCAAAGCTCTGGCAGGCGGTGCGCCGGGCCTTGGCGCCGATAGCTGCCGGCATGGCAGGCGGCCTCGTCGTGGCCGGGTTGCCGCTGGTGATGACGCTGCTGCTGGCGAGCGAGAGCAACCGACCGGAGATCGACTTTGCCGGCGCGGCCAAGGGCTCGCTGCATCCGGCGTCGCTGTTCACCTTCTGGAGTGCCAACCTGTTCGGCACGGACGGGCCGCTGGACAGTTTCTGGGGTCCGCCCTCGATCCTGTGGGGCCCGACCGACCTCTATCTGGCGCGCAACATGGGTGACGTCTATGCGGGCGCCCTGCCGCTGGTGGCGTTGCTGGCGGCCGGTATTGCCGCCGGCTGTCTGGCCGCGCGCGAGATCCGAGTTTTTGCCGCAGCCGGCGTCGTGCTGCTGCTCTATGCGGTGGGACGCTACACGCCGGCCTTCGACCTGCTGTTCCGGCTGCCGGGCGGCGATTTGTGGCGGCGGCCTGCGGACGCCACCTTCCTGATTGGCGGCGTTTTCGCCGTGCTGGCCGGCTATGCGGTGCACCGGATCGCATCCGGCACCGTCACGCTGTCGCGCGGCCGCCTCGTGGCCGCCGGCTTTCTGGTGGTCGCCGGCCTTGGCGGCGGTCTCGGGCTGGCGGCGTGGAAGGGACAGGCCGTCCCTGCCCTGCCGCCGCTCGGCGCCGCAGCGGGCTGGCTGGCGCTGGGCGCTGCGGTGCTTGTGGTGCTGGCCCGGATCGGCCAGGCCCGCCCCATCGCGGCAGCCGCGCTCGTGGCAGCCGTGCTTGCCGTCGACCTCGGCGTCAACAATGGACCCAACGACTCGACCGCCCTGCCGCCGGCGATGTTCGACGTGCTGCGCCCAGACAGCGCCAACGCCACCATCGCGCTGCTGCGCAGCGCGCTGGCGCGGACGGCGGGTCCCGACCGTCGCGACAGGGTCGAGCTCGCCGGCATCGACTTCCACTGGCCGAACGCCGCGATGGTGCAGAAGCTGGAGAGCACGCTCGGCTACAATCCGGTCCGCCTCGATCTCTACACGCGGGCGACCGGCGCGCAGGACCACGTAGCCGAGCCATCGCAGCGGACCTTTTCGGCGCTGTTCCCGTCCTACCGCTCGCGCCTGTCGGACCTGCTCGGCCTGCGCTTCATCGCCACGGGCGTGCCTGTCGAGCAGATCGACAAGGCACTCAAGCCCGGCGACCTGCGCTTCATTGGCCGGACGCCCGATGCCTATCTGTACGAAAATCCGGGCGCGATGCCGCGAGTGCGCTTTGCCCATCGGTCGGTCCGCGGGGATTTCGAGGCGATGATCGAGACCGGCGTCTGGCCCGAGAGCGACCCGCGCGACACGGTGGTGCTCGAGGAGCCCGGCCGTGCCCGGCCGAACGCCCGGCCTGGACAGGCGATGCTCGCCAGCCATGGCGACACGCGCGTCGAGGTGGACGTCGTGTCGCCGGATGGCGGCTGGGTGGTGCTGGCCGACATGTGGCATCCCTGGTGGGCGGCGGAAGTCGACGGCAACCCCGCCCCGCTGGTGCGCGGCGACGTGCTGTTTCGCGCCGTGCCAGTCCCGCCGGGCGCACACCGGGTGAGCTTCGTGTTCCGGCCGCTGGCGGGCGTCGTGGCCGAGGTGCCGGAATGGCTGAGCCAGGAGACGGAGGAATGACCGGAACCATCCTGGTGCGCGGCGGCGGGCATCCCGATCCGGCGCCGTTCTTCACCCATCTCGTCGGCCTGGCCGGCCGGCCGCAGCCGCGTGTGCTCTATGTGCCGACAGCGGCCGGCAACCCCGATGCCTCGGTGCGGCTCGTCTACGACCAGGTGATCGCAGCCGGCGGGATGCCGCGGACCCTGAATTTCTTTGCCCCGGTGCCGGTCGATCTCGACGCTGCGCTGGGTGAGGCAGACATCGTCTATGTGGGCGGCGGCAATACGCGCTCGATGCTGGCGGTCTGGCGGGAGTGGGGCTTTGACACAGCCTTGCGGCGGGCCTTTGAGGGCGGCGCGGTGCTGTCGGGCGGCAGTGCCGGCGGGCTGTGCTGGTTCGAGGCTGGCACCACCGACAGTTGGGCCGGCCCGCTGCGCGCCATCGAGGGCTGCCTCGGCCTGCTGCCGGGCAGCCACTGCCCGCATTACGACGGCGAGGCGCAGCGGCGCCCGACCTACCGGCGCATGGTCGCCGACGGTACGCTGGCGGCCGGCTATGCGCTGGACGACGCCGCGGTGATGCAGTTTCGCGGGACCGTGCTCGAGACGGTGTGGACCCTGAAGCCCGGCAGCACCGCCTACCGGGTGGAAGCGTCCGAGGATGGCAGCCGCGAGACGGCGCTGGAGGCGCTGCCGTTCCCGGGCTGACCCGAGCGGCCGCGTCGACGGGGGCGGCTCCGGTTCAGCCCTTGTCACGCATGAGGCGGGCCTTGTCGCGGGCCCAGTCGCGGGCCTTCTCGGTCTCGCGCTTGTCGTGCAGCTTCTTGCCCCTGGCCAGCGCTAGCTCGACCTTCGCCCGGCCCTTCTCGTTGAAGTAGATCTTCAACGGCACCACGGTCATGCCCTCGCGCTGCACCGCGGCGGTCAGCTTGTCGACCTCGCGCCGATGCATCAGCAGCTTGCGGGGCCGTTTTGCCTCGTGGTTGAACTGATTGGCCTGCAGATATTCCGGGATGTAGGCGTTGACGAGCCAGAGCTCGCCATTCTTCTCGCCCGCATAGCTCTCGCCGATGGTCGCCTTGCCGCCACGCAGGGATTTCACCTCGGTGCCGGTGAGCGCGATGCCCGCCTCGAAGGTCTCGCCGATCTCATAGCTGTAGCGAGCCTTGCGATTGTCCGCGGCGATCTTGAAGGTAGAGATGTCCCCGGTGGGTTTGGCCATGATGGCGATGCGGCTTTCTGCGTGCTCAGCCGTTCAGCAGGCCGGCATGCACGAGGGCCGAACGGATAGCGGCCCGGGTGGGTTCCGTCACCGGGACCATCGGCAGGCGCACATCGTCTGACATGCGGCCGAGCGCCGACAGCGCATACTTCGGACCCGACGGGTTGGTCTCGATGAACAGCGTGGTGTGGAGCGGCATCAGCCGGTCCTGCAGCGCCAGCGCGGCCGCGTAGTCGCCGGCCAGGCAGTCGGTCTGGAAATCGGCGCACAGGCGCGGGGCCACGTTGGCGGTCACCGAGATGCAGCCATGGCCCCCGTGAGCCATGAAGCCGAGCGCCGTGGCGTCCTCGCCCGACAGCTGGATGAAATCGGGGCCCATCGCCTGGCGCTGCAGGCTGACGCGCGCCAGGGTCGCCGTGGCGTCCTTGACGCCGACAATGTTGGGCAGCTCGTAGAGGCGCTTCATGGTGTCGACCGACATGTCGATCACCGAGCGCGGCGGGATGTTGTAGATGATGACCGGAATACCGATCGCATCATTGATCGCCTTGAAGTGCTGGTAGAGCCCTTCCTGGCCGGGCTTGTTGTAGTACGGCGTCACCACCAGCACCGCATCGGCGCCGGCCTTTTCGGCGTGGCGGGCCAGCTCGACCGCCTCGATGGTGTTGTTCGAGCCGGCGCCGGCGACGACAGGCACGCGGCCGCGGGCTTCTGCGATGCACCACTCGACCACGTGCTTGTGCTCGTCATGCGACAAAGTCGGGCTCTCGCCGGTGGTGCCGACCGGCACCAGGCCGTGGCTGCCGCTGGCAATCTGCCATTCGACATGGGCGCGGAAGGCCGCCTCATCGAGCTTGCCGTCGCGGAACGGCGTGACCAGCGCAGGCAGGGAGCCGCGCAGCCGGCTGCGGGTGGCTGCATGGGTTTCCGACATCGGACGCGTCCTCTTGTGGCCCTCGCTGCCGCGCCTGCGGCCGGGGCTCGTTCGTCATCGGGACCACACATAGACGCTGTGGGCACGCGGGGAAAGGCCCGGCCTGCCGCCGTACTGCCACGGTCGTTGGGCAAAAGCGGCCCTAGGGACGGCCCGGGGGCATTAGGCTTTCGTCAACCGTGCCGGCCCACAGTCTTGGACGCACCTGTCCGGCAGGCCGTTCGCCGGCCGGGATGACTTCGACGGGAGCCGGTGCGGACCGGGTCCCCGGTTACGCTCAGGATGCCATGGCTCGTTCGGTCGCAGCACGGCTCAGCGCCACCCTCTTCGCCTGCGTTGCGCTGGGCGCGCTGGGCGGCGCGGTGATGCCGGCCGAGGATGGCGCGGTGCGGCTGGCGGCGCTGGAGCCGCCGGAGCCTGTCATGACGGCAAGCCTTGGTGCGGCCGCGGTGAAACCGCCGGAGCCACCGCCGCAGCCGCCGGTCGATATCGCCGTGCTGAAGACCGCGATCGAGTTCTACCGGCGCGGCGACGTGGCGGGCGGCGATGCTGCCGCGCGCGCCATCACCCATCCGCCGGCACGGGCCCTGCTGGAATGGCTGGCAATCCGCTTCGACCCGCGCGAGGTCGGGCTCGAGCGAATCCAGCGCTTCACCACCGACAACCCCGACTGGCCGATGCAGGCCAGCATGCGGCGGCGCGCCGAGGAGGCGCTGGTCGCGAGCCGGCCCGACCATGCGGCCGTGCGGTCGTTCTTCCGCAAGGCTCCGCCGGCGACGGCGTGGGGGCGGATCCTGCTCGCCAAGGCGCTTGTCGACGAGAACCGGATGGCCGAGGCGGCGGCGCTGGTCCGGACGACCTGGCGCGAGGGCGAGTTCGGCTCCGAGACGGAAACGCGGATCATCGAGAGTTTTCCCGAGCTGATCGAGGCGGCGGACCATCGCGCCCGTGCCGTCCGCCTGCTCTACGACGAGGACTGGATCGCGGCGCAGCGCGCCGCCGCCCGCGTCGGGCCGGACTGGGTCCGGCTGGCCAAGGTCCGCATGGCGGCGGCCCGGCTGGCGCCCGACACGCTGGCGCAGCTCGATGCGCTGCCCAAGGCGCTGCAAACCGACCCGGTGGTGGCTTTCAGCCGGGCCAACTACCTGCGCCGGACGGACAAGCCCGTCGAGGCCGGGCGCGTGCTCACCGGCGTCAGTCGCGATCCGCAGGGGTTGGGCAACCCCGAAGCGTGGTGGACCGAGCGGCGCGTGCTGGCGCGCAAGCTGCTGGACCTGGGCGAGCAGCGCCTTGCCTATGAGGTTGTCCGGGCCGCGCCCGCCGGCGGGCTCACGGCGAGCCGCATCGATGCCGAGTTCCACGCCGGGTGGATCGCCTTGCGGTTCCTGGCCGATACCGGCGCCGCCCGGCAGCATTTTGCCGAGGCCGGACGACTGGCTACCACGCCGATCTCGATGGCGCGGGCCGCCTACTGGCAGGGCCGTGCCGCCGAGGCCGCCGGGCTGCCGGCGGACGAAGCTTACCGGCGGGCGGCGGCCCACCCGACCACCTGGTACGGACAGCTCTCCCGGGCGCGTCTCGGCTGGCGCGAGCTGCCGGTACGCCGCGTGCTGCGCGGTGAGCTGACGCTGCACGGCATGCTGCCGCCGCTGCAGGCGGTGCGGCTGCTGTACGAGGCCGAGGTGCGGGATCTGGCCATGCCGCTGCTGGCCGACCTGGCGTTGCGCCTGGACGATCCCGCCGAAATCGACGCGCTGGCGGCGATCCCGGCCGGCGCCAATGATGCCCGGGCGCTGCTGGTGGTGGGCAAGACGGCCAGCCAGCGCGGCCTGCCGGTGGACGACCACGCCTTCCCGCTGATCGGCGTGCCGCGTTTCGACGAGCCGGCGCGCAGCGTCGAGAAGGCGCTTGTGTGGGCCATCGCCCGGCAGGAGAGCGCCTTCGACCCCAAGGCCGTGTCATCGGCCGGGGCGCGCGGCCTGATGCAGCTGATGCCGGCGACGGCGCGGCAGACGGCGGTGCGGGCCGGGCTCGGCTATGCGGCCGACCGGCTGACGACGGATCCGTCCTACAATGCCCAGCTCGGCGCCAGCCATCTGGGCGAGCTGATGGGCGACTGGAAGGGCTCCTATGTGCTCGCCATCGCCGCCTACAATGCCGGCGGCGGCAATGTGCGGCGCTGGATCGAGGCCTTTGGCGATCCGCGATCCTCGGCGATCGACCCGGTCGACTGGATCGAGCGCATTCCCTTCTCGGAGACGCGCAATTACGTGCAGCGCGTGATGGAGAACCTGCAGGTCTACCGCACTAGGCTCGGCGATACCGCCGAACTGCTGATCGAAGCGGACTTGAAGCGCGGCGTCTCCCGGTAGAAGGTCGCGCCGCACGCGGCACAGGGGGATGTCCGATGGTTCAGGCCGAAGCGGGCTTTCACAACCACTATATCACCGCCGCCGACGGGCTGCGCCTGCACGCGCGGGACTACGGGGCCGAGACGGGCCGCGGGCTTGCCGTCGTCTGCCTTGCCGGCCTGACGCGGAATTCTGTCGACTTCCACGACCTGGCACAGGCGTTGGCCGGCCACAAGACGCGGCCCCGGCGGGTGCTGGCGCTCGACTACCGCGGCCGAGGACTGTCCGATCATGATCCGGACTGGACCCACTACAACGTTGGCATCGAGGTGGGAGACGTAATGGCGGTACTGGCGGCGCTGGGTGTCGCCGAGGCCGTGTTCGTCGGCACCTCGCGCGGCGGCCTCGTCACCATGGGCCTGTCGGCGGCGCGGCCAACGCTGATCCGCGGCGCCGTGCTCAACGACATTGGTCCGGTGCTCGAACCCACCGGGCTGCTGCGCATCCGATCCTATGTGGGCAAGCTGCCGGCGCCCAAGGACATGGACGATGCCGCCAGCATGCTGCGGCACATCTCGGGCGCCAGGTTCCCCGGCCTCGACGATGCCGACTGGCTGGCGATGGCGCAGGGCACCTTCGTCGAGCGCGAGGGCCGGCTGGTGACGAGCTACGACACCGCACTGATGAAGCCGCTGGCGGCCATCGACATCGAGAGCGGGCTGCCAACCCAGTGGCCGCTGTTTGGCGGGCTCGCCAATATGCCCGTGCTGGTGATCCGCGGCGAACACTCGGACCTGCTCAGCGCCGAGACGGTTGTGGCCATGGGCGAGGCGCATCCGGGCCTGCTGGTGCATGTGGTGCCCGGACAGGGCCATGCGCCGCTGCTGCGCGACAGCCCGACCATCCAGCGCATCATCAGCTTCGTCGGACAGGTCGAGGACGGCCGGATGCCGGCGTCCGACTGACGCCTTCCAAGGCGTCAGACACGACGCCCAAAGGGCTTGCCAGACCGCACGATCGGCCTGCCAAACCAGATCCTTGACTGCTCACAACGAAAAACCCCGGCGCAAGCGCCGGGGTTTCGCTTGAAATGTGCGTTCGATCAGAAGTCGCGCTGGATCTTCAGGCGGCCGACGATGGCCGACGAGTTGCGGTAGATCTTGGTGACCGGGTCGCCCGTCACGGCGCTGAAGATGCCGCCATTGCCGGTGTTGAACTGCAGATAGTTGATCTCTGCGCCGATATCGAGGTCCTTCACCGGCGACCAGGTCACGTTCGTGCCGATCGTCCAGTAGTCGAAGTCGCGGACGGGATTCAGCGGGCCGGGGACCACTGCGTTGGCCGCCAAGAAGGCCGAACCCGGGATCTCGGCCTTGATGTAAGAGCCGAACAGGGCCTGGCGGATCGTCGGGGTCCAGTAGTGCTGCACGGCTGCGGTCAGGCCCCACATGGTGGGGAGGGACAGCGAACCGGCGCCACCGTTCGCCACCACGAAAGCATCCGGGAACAAGAGGCCAGCGAGACCACCCACCGCGCCGCCGCCGCCGAAGGCGTAGCCGAACGGATTGGAGTTGATGTAGGTCGATGCGCCCTTGGCGTAGGTCGCCTGCAACCAGAGCTGGTCACCGGTGGCCCAGGGCAGGTTGAACTGCACGCCGGCATTGAAGGCGTAGCCATATTCAGTGCCCGGCGCGAAGCCCGGGGCAGAGCCGACGACGCCGGCCGGCGTCAGCGTGCCGACTGCGCGAACCTGATGGATCGCACCGGAGAGCTGGCCGACACCCCAGTCCTGCTCGACACGCAGCACGCCGACGAAGTCGGGCATGCCCGAACCGGCATAGCGACCCTGAGTCGCAATCGGACCGATTACGTTGCGGCGCTCGACCGGATCTTCGATCGACAGCGCGATGGAGAAGCCCTGGCCGAATGTGGCCGTGTAGGCGAGCAGGTTGGTCTGGATCGACGAGCCGGCGGTGGTGCCGACATATTCGAGGTCGCCGGCGTAGAAGTCGAAGAAGGACTGCGACCGGCCGGCCGTGAGACCGCCAAGCTGCACGAAGGCGCGGTTCAGCGCCACCTCGGTCTGGGCGACGCCGTTGAAGTCGACGCCCGTGCCGGTGAAGGCGGTGCCGATGCCACGCGACGTGCCGGAGAACAGCGAGCCGTTGCGGCGCTGCACGTCATAGCGGACGAAAGCGCGGAGCAGGCCGTATTCGGTGGCCGTGCGGGCGTCGAGGAAGATGCGGCCCGTGGCGCGGGTGCCGGTGGTGCTGTCGCCGCGGCTGTAGGGCTGCGCGTAGTTCCACTCGTAGGCCGCGCGGCCGCCGATGCGGATGCAGGTCTCGGTGCCGGGGATGTAGAAGAAGCCTTCGCCGTAGGTCGAGCAGATGCGCACGTACTGCACCGGAGCGGCCTTCTTGGACGGCAGATCGGCTGCGACGGCGCCCGTCGTGACGAGGGCGGCAACGCTGGCGAGAAGGGCGGCTGACTTGCGCATGAATAACGTCCCTTGTTCACCCGGTCGAACGGCCGGAGTTGTCTGTTCGGCGTCGGTGGGCCGTCATCACCTGCGCCGCAACAGCCGCGTCACGGTTTTGACGCAATACCAGCGTCTTCGAACGTCCATGTGATCTGGAAGACACAACCGGATGACAGTATTCACGTCATTTTGCATGCTAATCGTGCGCACTGCACAGTTATCAGGCTTCAAACCAACGCATTCCATGTGTCGCGCCAAAATCATCATTTGGTCATCCTGGCATCCGCCCGAAGCGGTCACGGGCGACACGCATCGGGACAGCGCCCGCCCCGGACATCGGTTGGCGGACCCCGACGGTCGCACCCGCCACCTCGGCAGATGCGCTCAACGGATCCCTGCCTGGCGCCGTCGGCGATACCCGGCCGATGTTTGCGGCTGTCCACCGCGGGAGGCAACGCCATGCGTGCGCACGGTTCACAGGTCGCGCTGCAGGCGAAGCCTGAGCTGGGCTGCCGAATATCCCTGCGGGGCACCAGGGCGGTCCGATGTCCATGGCCGGCGGCGGACGAGGCCGGTGGCCACGAGCTCGGCGGCGACCTCGAGATCACGGGCCGGACTGGCGACGACATTGGCGCCCAGCGTCCAGGCCGCGACGTCGCCGCCAAGACCGGCCTGCTGGGCCAGGCCCAGGCTGCCGAAGAGGCTGGTGGAGAGCCGTTGCAGCCAGCCGATCCTGACGCCTGCGCCGAGGCTCAGGGTGGCGGTGCGACGCAGACGGGTGCCGTCAAACC
>JBEIIL010000092.1:0-15784 GCA_040380755.1 Methylobacteriaceae bacterium
CGATTCTGAGGATACGGTGGGCTGCGTAGATGCAAACGGAAAAGACAAAAATAAATGGGAAAAAGATCAGAGCAATTGCAAGTGGCAGACCGATGATGATAAACGCAAGAAGACCTAGGTGGTCGGGATAATAAATTGCAACAATTGATCCGATTCCATTTATGGCAAGCCACTTTTCGGCGTAATAACGTTTTCGGATTGGCTTGTTCTGAATTAGAGATTCGTCCATTGATCGCCAAACTCAATCGATCAAATTTTCAACATCATGACCGTTTAAAATTATCGGATGCAAGAATGAAGATTGAGTTCTTGGGATCGAAGTAAAATCGTGTCAGAATCTGATTTTATTTGAGCAAGGCCCTACTTCGGCTGAGCACTCCCGCGCCCGCGCCCGCGCCCGCGCCGGTCAGTCGGCGCAGGGCAGGGTCTCGAGCATGGAGTGGAGGTCGTCGAGCACATGCGCGACGCAGTCCTCGCCATGGCCGATGGCTTCCGCCGCGCGGTGGAAATCGAACAGGCCGATGCGACCGAGCTTCGGCTTGACGTGCACGTCCGGCGGGTCGCCGGCGAGGCGCGAGCGGGCGATGCGGTCCTGCGTGATGTTGAAGGCGTCGACCATCACGGTGGCGAGCCCCGGCGCGCCGGGTGACTGCCGCACCATCTTGCGGCGCAGGCTGCGGGCGACGTCCATCATCGGGGTGAACAGGCCCTCGGCGATGGTCTCGGCCATCTCGTCATTGGGCAGCACCGGCGCGCCGCCATGGTCGGGAATGACGGTGCCGCGGCCGAACAGGTCGGCATTCAGGGTCACCGCGATGACGATGTCGGCCGACAGGGCCCGCGTCGTGGTGACCGGGATCGGGTTGACCAGCGCGCCGTCGAACAGCCAGCGGCCGCCGATATGGACCGGGTCGAAGATGCCCGGCAGCGCGTAGGACGCCTGCAGCGCCTCGACGACGCGGCCGCGCGTCAGCCAGATCTCGTGGCCGGACCGCAATTCCGTGGCGACGGCAGCGAACTTCGTGTCGAGGTCCTCGATGCGCAGGTCGCCAAGGTCGCGCTCAAGCAGGCGCTTCAGGCGCTCGCCGCTGATCAGGCCCGAGCCGATGTGAAAGTCCATCAGCCCGAGGACGCGGCTCTTGGTCAGGGAGCGGGCAAAGGCCTCGATCTCATCGAGCTTGCCGGCCGCGTAGCAGCCGCCCACCACCGCGCCGATCGAGGTGCCGACGACAACGTCGGGCTTCATGCCGGCCTTCTCGAGCGCCCGGATGACGCCGATATGGGCCCAGCCGCGCGCTGCGCCGCCACCGAGCGCGAGCCCGACGCGGGGCCGGCATTTCGGCTTCTTGGGATGAACACCGGGCGACGCTGCGGCGGGCACCGTTGCGGCCCCGTCGGATCGTCCGGATGGAAACAGACCTAGCCAGTCCTGGAGCATGACTTTCCCCCGTCCAGCCCCGCATCTGCCAGAATAGGCGCCCGAACCTTACTTTCCGCTGAATGACAGTTTGACTTCAGGATCAGGCTTTTCGTTACACGCGATATGTTTTGCACCGCAAAATCGCATATGCGAGCGTGAACTGATGCGCCAATGCTTGACAGGCCTCCGCAGTTTCATGGTTCGGCGAGCGCTTCCAGACGGACAGGCACGCCACTCTCGGCGGGCATCACGACGCTTCGGTAGAAGCACTCGGCCCGGCCGGTGTGGCAGCAGCCGCCGTCACCGCCGACATCGACCACCAGCAACAGGCAGTCCTGGTCGCAATCGACCCGGATCTCGCGCACCTGCTGGATCTGGCCCGAGGTTGCGCCCTTCAGCCACAGCTCGCCGCGCGAGCGGGACCAGTACCAGGCCTGGCGGTTGGCGAGCGTCCGCTCCAGGGCCTCGCGGTTCATGTGGGCGACCATCAGCACCTCGCCGGTGCCGGCGCGCACTGCCACGGCGGTGATGAGGCCGGCGGCGTCGAAGGCCGGCATCAGCAGGTCGCCGTCCTCCACGGCGGCGCGGTCGCCACGCGGCGACAGGAGCGGGGGCTGGTCGGTCATCGGCAGGTCCAAAACGAAAAACGGCCGGGCATGACCCGGCCGATCTCTATAGCGTGGCGGTCGTGGCGCCACCAAGGCAGTGTCAGCGAAAGCCGCGCACCATGGTGAGGAACCGCGCCTGCTCCGCCGGATCGTCGCGGAACACGCCGGTGAACTGGGTGGTCATCGTCGACGCACCCTGCTTCTGCACCCCGCGCATGGACATGCACATGTGCTCGGCCTCGATGATGATCGCGACCCCGCGCGGATGCAGCGCGTCGTCGATGGCAGCGACGATCTGCGCCGTCATGGTCTCCTGGGTCTGCAGCCGCTTGGCGAAAACGTCGACAACCCGCGCCAGCTTCGACAGACCGACGACACCCTCGGAGGGGTAGTAGCCGATATGGGCCTTGCCGACGAAGGGCACCATGTGGTGCTCGCAGTGCGACGTGAACGGGATGTCGCGGACGACGACCATGTCGTCATAGCCCGCGACCTCCTCGAACACCCGCGCCAGCACGGCGCCGGCATCCTCGCGGTAGCCCCGGTAGAGCTCCTCATAGGCCTTTGCCACCCGGCGCGGGGTGTCGCGCAGGCCTTCCCGGTCGGGATCATCACCCGCCCAGCCGATCAGGGTCCGGACCGCTGCCTCCGCCTCTTCGCGTGAAGGGCGCTTCATCATCGACTTGTCGGCAATCGGCTGCAGGGCCGGTCGCGGAGACAAGGGCTTAACCACGGCATCCATGTGGTGCCTCCCGCTAGTGTTGACGATCGACATTTACGGTCACGGTCTGGCTTTGGACCATATCCGCGGCTGAACGCCGCGGTTTGGGTCGCAAGCAAAGCGCGTGCGGCCATGCCTCGCGACCAGACCGGTGCCACACTATATATGGGGACGATCGGAGCGGGTGCCGCCATGCTGAACGACATCTACAACGCCAGGATCCTGACGCTTGCGGCTGACATCCCGCGGATCGGCCGTCTTGCCAGCCCGGACGCCAGTGCGACGGCCCATTCCCGCCTGTGCGGCTCGACCGTGACGGTGGACATCACCATGGATGGCGACCGGGTGGCGGATTTCGCCCACGACGTGAAGGCCTGCGCGCTCGGTCAGGCGTCGTCGTCGATCATGGCCCGCAACGTGGTGGGCTCGACGGCCGCCGAGCTGCGTGCCCTGCGCGACCAGGTCCGCGCCATGCTGAAAGAGCAGGGCAGCCCACCGTCGGGGCGCTGGGCCGATGTTGCCGTGCTCGAGCCGGTGCGGGACTACAAGGCGCGCCACGCCTCGACGCTACTCACCTTCGACGCAGTGGTGGAGGCGATCGGCAAGGTCGAGGCTGCGCGCAGCGCCGCCTGAGCCACGCGCCGGAACCACCAACGGGCGCTGGCTGACGATCGCACTCTGGCCGCGTCAGCGACCGAAGCCGTCCAGCACGAACGAGTAGCTGGCGCTGGCGCCGACGCTGAACTGGTCGCGCGAACCAAACGTGCGGGTGATGGGGCTGTCGCCGGCGGCGCCGACCAGGCGGTCATAGCCGCCGCGCACCGTTGTCGCCCACTGGTCGTTCCACTGGTAGGTGGCTGCCGCCGCCACACCCACCGACTTGACGCCCGGATCGGCCTTGAACTGCGTCACCCGGCCGTTCCACAGCGCGTCCTGGGCGGTGACGCCGAAATACGTGTCCATATACTCGCCGCCAGCCACGGCGAGCCTTGGCCCGCCCGACAGGGTGAACTTGCCGACGCGCCGGACATAGTCGACGCCGAGATTGCCGACGAGGCCGGAATAGCCGTTGATGCCGTAGCGGATCTCGCCGCGCAGGCGCCAGTCGTCCGACGCCCAGTATTCGCCGAAAAGGCCGGGTTCGACCGCCCAGCGGGCGTCGCCAATGCCGTAGAGCTTGCGGTCGTCATTGCGGTAGCGGCCGGACTGGAAGCGCCCGACCAGGCCGACGGCCCAGCGGCTGTCGCCCCACAGCGCGATGCTGATGCCGTCGTCGGGAGCCTTGAAGCGCTCGGCTTCGTCGGTGCGGCGGAAGCTCAGCGAGGGAAACGCGACAAACCCGTAGGTTTTGGAGCCTGGAAAATCCGGGGTGACGACAACGTTGCCCTTGATGGTCACCAGGTAACCGGCCGGCATCGTGCCGACCCCGTTCGTGCCGCTGGCCCCTGCCGCCATCGCCGTCCCGGCAAAAACGACACCCGCAAAGAGCGATGCGCTGGCGAACGCAAACCGATACATCATTCGAAATCTGCTCCGTTCCACGTCCGGCCGGTTGCGCCGGCCGCCTGAGGACCAGCGATGGATAGCGAAGCGCCTCTCGCAGTGCAACCACCGCGACCTCGGCCGGTCATGCCGGGCCTGCCGGCGCGGGCCGCGCAGGGGCTGATTCGCGGCTACCAGCTGACACTGTCGGGGTTAATGGGCCGTGGCTGCCGGCACCTGCCGAGCTGTTCCGAGTACACGTCAGAGGCCATCGGCCGGCACGGGCTGTGGGCCGGGGGCTGGATGGGCGTGGCGCGGCTGTGCCGCTGCCATCCCTGGGGAACGAGCGGGCTCGACTTCGTTCCCCCCGGTTTGCCGCCCGAAACCGCGTGGTATAGACCGTGGCGCTACGGACGCTGGCGCGGCACGCAGGCCGAGCCCATCGTCTGCGAGGCGGTCGGGCCGGGCGACGGCGGCCGCCGCGACCCCTGATCCGCGACCGTTTGCCCACGCTTACCTGCATGGTCTGCAGGAGTGAGCCGGAGACCCCGCCATGATCCACGTGACCTTTCCCGATGGCGCCGTGCGTGACTTTGCACCAGGCACAACAGGCCTCGACATCGCCAAGGGCATCTCGCCCTCGCTCGCCAAGCGCACGGTTGCGATGGCGCTGGACGGGCGGCTGGCCGACCTCGCCGATCCGATCACCGCCGATGCCCGGCTGGAATTCGTGTCGCGCGACGATCCCCGCGCGCTGGAGCTGATTCGCCACGACGCCGCCCATGTGCTGGCGGAGGCCGTGCAGGCGCTGTGGCCGGGCACGCAGGTGACCATCGGCCCGGTGATCGAGAACGGCTTCTACTACGACTTCGCCCGCAACGAGCCGTTCACCCCGGAGGACTTTCCCGCCATCGAAGCGGAGATGCGCGCCATCATCGCGCGCGACCGGCCCTTCACCAAGGAGGAGTGGACGCGCGAGGAGGCCAAGCGGGTGTTTGCCGAGAAGGGAGAGGCCTTCAAGGTCGAGCTCGTCGACATGATCCCGCCGGGCGAGAGCCTGAAGATCTACCGGCAGGGCGACTGGTTCGACCTGTGCCGCGGTCCGCACATGACCTCGACCGGCAGGATCGGGACGGCCTTCAAGCTGATGAAGGTGGCTGGCGCCTATTGGCGCGGCGACAGCAACAATCCGATGCTGACCCGCATCTACGCCACGGCCTTTGCCAAGCAGGAGGACCTCGACACCTATGTGCACCAGCTCGAGGAGGCGGAGAAGCGCGACCACCGCCGGCTCGGCCGGGAGATGGACCTGTTCCACTTCCAGGAGGAAGGCCCCGGCACGGTGTTCTGGCACCCCAAGGGCTGGAGCCTGTTCCAGTCCCTGATCAGCTATATGCGCCGCCGGCTTGACCGGCTCGGCTACCAGGAGGTCAACGCGCCGCAACTGCTCGACAAATCGCTGTGGGAGACCTCGGGCCACTGGGGCTGGTACCAGGAGAACATGTTCGCGGTGAAATCCGCGCATGCCTTCACCCATCCCAATGATCCGGAAGCCGACCAGCGCATC
Source organism: Methylobacteriaceae bacterium (assembly GCA_040380755.1). Classification (GTDB taxonomy): domain Bacteria; phylum Pseudomonadota; class Alphaproteobacteria; order Rhizobiales; family Beijerinckiaceae; genus Alsobacter. Next base: position 5,799 of record JBEIIL010000092.1, read on the forward strand.
TTCGCGCTGAAGCCGATGAACTGCCCGGGCCATGTGCAGATCTTCAAGCACGGGCTGAAATCCTACCGCGACCTGCCGATGCGGCTGGCCGAGTTCGGTGCCGTGCACCGCTACGAGCCCTCCGGCGCGCTGCACGGGCTGATGCGGGTGCGCGGCTTCACCCAGGACGACGCCCACATCTTCTGCACCGACGAGCAGATGGAAGCCGAGTGCCTGGCCATCAACGACCTGATCCTGACCACCTACGCCGACTTCGGCTTCGACAAGATCGTCGTGAAGCTGTCGACCCGGCCGGAGAAGCGGGTCGGCACGGACGCCATGTGGGACCGCGCCGAGGCGGTGATGACGCGGGTCCTGGAGCAGATCGCCGCCCAGTCCGGCGGGCTGATCGAGACCGCCATCAACCCGGGCGAGGGCGCGTTCTACGGGCCGAAATTCGAATATGTGCTGCGCGATGCCATTGGCCGCGACTGGCAGTGCGGCACGACGCAGGTCGACTTCAACCTGCCGGAGCGGTTCGGGGCGTTCTACATCGCCGACAGCGGCGAGAAGACCACGCCGGTCATGATCCATCGCGCCATCTGCGGCTCGATGGAGCGCTATACCGGCATCCTGATCGAGCATTTCGCCGGCCATTTCCCGCTCTGGCTGGCCCCCCAGCAGGTGGTGGTCTGCACCATCACGCAGGAGGCCGACGCCTTTGCGGGCGAGGTTTTGGCGGCGCTGAAGCGGGCCGGGCTGCGGGCCGAGGCGGATCTTCGCAACGAGAAGATCAGCTACAAGGTCCGCGAGCATTCGCTGGCCAAGGTGCCGGTGATCCTGGCGCTGGGCAAGAAGGAGGCGGCGGAGCGCAGCGTCTCCATCCGCCGCCTGGGCTCGCAGGCGCAGGAAAGCCTGTCGCTGGCCGATGCACTGGCCGCCTTCACCGCCGAGGCCGTGCCACCCGACCTGCGCCGGGTGGCCGCCGCCGACGCGGCGTGACGGGCTCCGGCCGGCGGCCGGAGCTCAGCGCAGCGACATGATGTAGGCCGACAGGTCGGCCGCCTCCGGGCGCCCGATCTGCATGTCGGGCATTTTCGGGTGCGGGTTCATCAGGAACCTCTCCAGCTTGGCAGCGGCGTCGGTGTGTCCGGCAATCGCCGCAAAGCTCGGCACGTCGACCTTGGCGGTGGTCTGCCCGGGCGCGACGAGGTGGCATTCGGCGCACCAGCGCTTGGCGATGATCTCGCCGCGCGCCGCTACGCCACCCTTTTGTGGATCGGGACCGATCGGCGGGATGACGATCTGGGCCAGTGCAGGCAGGCCGATCAGCACGGCCATCAGGGGGAAAATCAGGCGAATCATGGCGGTCTCCCGGTGCGGCTGGACGCCGCAGCAGCATGATGCGCCCTGTGCCCGTGGATCGCGACGATCTTGATCAACGGCCGTTGAGCGTCCGGGTTCCGGCGCTCAGTAGCCGATGACCACGTCGCGGCAGGCGATCGTGCGGGTGGCGATGTCGACGCCCATCAGGTCCTCGCCGATGATGATGGGGCCGGCAAAGCCTGTCCGGATCGACCGCAGCAGCGTCAGTCGGTTGGCGGCGGGCGGCACCAGATGGGTCAGCGCCAGCGCGGCGACGCCGGCGTCGCGGGCGAGGTCCGCAGCCTGCGCCGGCGTGGTGTGGTAGCCGCGCACCGCCGCCACGGTCTCGGCGCTGCGCACGCCCGCCACGGGGACCATCTCGGCGTCGACGAACACCTCCTGGACCAGCAGGTCGGCGCCCTTCGCCGCCTGCGCAAGTGTGGCTACCGGGGCGGTGTCGCCGGAAAAGACGATGCGCCGGCCGTCGGCCTCGAACACCAGACCGTAGGCGGGGGCGACCGGACGGTGGTCGACCGGAAAGGCGCTGACCGCCAGCGGGCCTATCTCCGCAACCGGCCCGGTGGCCAGTTCGTGGAAGGCGATCTCGAGCGCCGCCGTGGACGGCCGGCGCTCATGTGTCACCCGCAAGGCGATCTCGTCCGCATAGGCGGCGATCTGCGCCTGGAAATGGCGGATCGCGGCTGGCGTGGCATAGACCTGCCAGGGGCGTGTCCGGCCCTGGTGCCAGCTCGACACCACCAGGGTCCAGAAATCGGCGACATGGTCGGAGTGGTAGTGGGTGACGATGAGCGCGTCGACATCGGCGCCGCGGCGCCCGGCCGCCACCAGGCGCTGGGCGACGCCTGAACCGCAGTCGATCAGCACCAGCGCGTCGCCGGCGGACACGCAATGGGCGGGGCCGGCCCGCACCGGGGAGGGGACCGGGCAGCCCGTGCCCAGGAAGGTGAACAGCATCGCGCGCTCCGGCGGCGTGGGATCCCGCAGCCTATTTGGCCATGACCTCGATGTCGCGGTCGCTGCCCGAGCGGACGCGGAACTCCTGCGTGTAGACCTTGCCGCCATTGCGGGCGATCGCGACGTAGTCGCCTTCCGCCAGCGTCATGGCCGGGAAGGCGCCGATCGCCTCGCGGATCGTGTCGCCGCCGGGCGTCAGCACGCTGAACGCCGTGTTGGCCAGCGCCTCGGTGCCGGGGGCGACCACGAGCTTCAGCGTCACGGTGGCGGCCTTGTGGCGCATGACGGCTTCCAGAACCTGTCCGGTCTCGACCTTGAGGTCCGCCGACGCGATGGCGTTGCTGTCTCCATAGGTGGAGACGACGCGGTAGCTGCCCTCCGGCAGCCGCACCAGCATTCCGGCGTGGGCGTTCTCGACGACGACGCGGCCCTCGGGATCGTTGCTGATCGGCACATAGATGTTGAACCCCAGCTTCTCGGCGGGGATCGGCGTGTCGCCGATCACGCCGCCCAGCACCAGGCCGCCGGCATTGATGGCCAGGCTGTCATGGGTCGGCGCGCCGCCCATCCGCACGCGCTTGGCAGCGCTGGCGAGACCAAAGGCGACATGCACCATGTAGTCGCCGGGCTCGAGGATGAAACTCGGTGCCGAGGCGTCGGATTCCTGCACCAGCCGCGGGGGGGCGCCACCCTGTGTGTCCTGGAACACCCGCCAGACCAGCCCCTGCCGGATGGCCGGGCCGCCGCTGCCAAGCGCGGCGCTGAGGAACAGCTGGCCGCCGTCGCGCTGCACCGGCGCCGGCATGGCCGAGCGCGGGTTCGGCAGGGCCGGGGTGGCGGGGGCTGCCGGGCTGGGCGGCGTCGCCGGTGCAGGGACCGAAGGCCCTGCCGGTGCAGGGGTCGCCGAGGGGTTGGCGATCTGTGCAGCCGTCGGCGAGGCTGCCAGCAACAGGGCGAGACCAGCGATCCCGAGGATGCGGGTTGCGTCAGTCACTGCGGGGTGGAAGGGGCCAGCCATGCGGTCGTCCTGCGCCAGGCGGCGCCCTGCGTCAAGGCGTGGCGCTCTCGGCCGTGCCCGGTCGGTTGACGAGGTCTGTGGCCGCTGCAATCAGATTGTCGGCGGAAAGCGGCCTGAATGTGAAGGTGACGCGATGCGCGCCCGCCGGCACCTCAACGCCGCGAAACAGCAGGTTCATGCGCAGCACCGTGCGCTCCTCGCCGTCGACGCTGACATCCCAGCCCGGATAGTAGAGATCGTGCAGCACCAGCACGCCAGGGCGGTCGGTGACGACGTCGAGCACGACGGAGTTGCGCCGGTAGGAGAGGATCTTCACCGTCGAGGCGGCGGGCGCGATGTCGGCGGATGTGTCGGTCGTTACCAGATCGGTGTCGAGTTGCGCGACGTCCGACTGGTCGACAAGCGCCTCGACGCCGCGATCGAACTCAGGCAGCTCCTCCTCGGCGAGCACGTCCTGGGTGACCACCGGGCGCAGGCGCGTCGCCACATAGGCGCGCGGCGCGGCCGGGGCGAGACGGTAGATCCACATCTTGTCTGAAGAGTGCAGCAACGTCGCCTGGCCAAGCCGCGGGAAGTGCCGAGGCAGCTTCTCGGCCGGTCGGTCGAGCACGAGATATTCGAGGCCGAGCAGCGAGGCGAGGTGGCAGCGATAGCCGCGGAACGTGCCGGGGAACTGGCGCAGGCGCAGCTCGACGGCGTTCTCGCCAGGGCCGACCATCTTCTCGTATCCGGCAATCCGCAGCGCGTTGTAGCCGACAGTGTCCTCGATCCCCAGCACCATCGAGGCGTTCTGCCAGGCGCCGGCCAACCCCAGAATCTCGACGCGGGGGCGCTCGCCCCGGGCGTGGCGGGCATCGAGCTCGCGCTTCAGCACGTTGAGGCCGGCGAAATCCGACGGCGACAGGGTCTGGTAGACGGCATAGCGCCCGGCCGGCTCGGCATTCAGCGCCGAGGCGGCGTTGCGCCAGACCAGCTCGGCGCCGGTGAGGCCGGCCAGCACGGCGGCGGCGGCGGCGCGCGGCCGCGGTCCGGCCTGCGGCACCAGCAGGGTCAGCGCCAGGGCGGCGAGGCCGAGGAACAGCCCGGTCTGCAGCGCCGCCTCCATGCCGTGGCCACCCTTGACCGAGAAGGCGACGCCGGAGGCCACCAGCGCGGCAGGCACCGCCACGGCAAACGCCGTGCGAAGGATGGCCAGCCAGCGCCGGCCGAGGCCTTCGCCGGCGTCCACCACATAGGCGTGCAGGCAGTAGCCGGCGCAGACCGCGAGCGCGATGTTGACCAGGAAAGTGGCGTCGGCCGGCCGGCGGTAGAGGGCAATGCCGGGGACGTAGTCGAACAGCCACTCGAACACCGGCGTGTAGCGGCCCAGCGCATAGACGGTGGCGGCAACGCCAAGCAGCACGAAGTAGCGCACTGGCCGGTCGAGCAGACGGCCGCGGGCGACGCCCTGCCAGAGGATGACGACGACGGGCAGGGTGCCGGCAAACAGGTAATTGATGGCCCGGTCGGTATAGGTGCCCTCGGGCAGCGTGTCCCACATCGGACCCCAATAGTCATAGGTTTGGTTCAGCGTGCCGAAGATGTTGGGGGCGAGCAGGGTCACCAGGCTGGACGGCGGCAGCGAGTTCATCGCCGCCACGCCATACGCGATGGTCGGGCGGTTGGAATCGGCCAGGAACTGCATGGTCAGCACCGCCGGAACGGCCAGCAGGGCGACGATGACCGCGCCCATGACCAGCAGCAGCGGCAACCGGGCGACAAGCCAGGGCAGCGGCCGGCCGGAGGCGAGCCCCCGTTCGACGATAAAGCCGACAATCGCCAGGCAGCACAGGAAGGCGACCTGATCGCGCCCGAGCGCCATCAGGGCGGCGCACAGGGCAAAGCCCAGTCCTGCCAGCCAGGAGCGCCGTGCCAGCGCGGCGTCGAGAAACACCAGCGCCGGCAGGAAGAACGCATAGGAGACGATGATGCCGGTGTGCTGCAGCCGCGCCGCCGCCGAGCCGCCCAGCATGATCATGATGGCGGCTGCCACCGCGCCGACCGCATGCCAGCCGCGGGCGCGAAACAGCATCACCACGGCGAAAGCCGGCAGCAGCAGGTGGGCGAACACCACGAGGTCGAACAGCTGCATGGAGGGCGCCGGCGCCAGCCAGGCAAACAGCACCATGGTGGGGGTGAACAGCAGCGACTGCGGATCGGCGACCGAGGGGTGGCCGCTGAAATGGTAGGGGTTCCACAGCGGCCACTCGCCCTGGGCCAGCGCCGCGCCGAGATAGCGCAGCATTGGGTAGAAATGGTTCTTCGAATCCCAAGGCACGACCGCGCCGGCGAGGCTCCAGCTCGCCGCGGCGACGGTCCACACCGCCAGCACGGCGGCCAGCGCCAGCCACAGGCTGCGGTTCGTCCAGGCGGCGCCGGCCTGGGCGGTGCGATCGTCGGGGGAGAACATGCGGGCAGGTCTTTCGTCAGGACTTCGGCGGCCTGATCCACCAGGCGCCGCCGGGCGCACGGCGCCGGCCCGCGACCTGAAGGTCTGCCCTCTTCGACATGTGGTTTTGCATCCGCCGGCTGAATGTCGCATGAACGGCGGCGAGTTCCGCCCCTGCCGGGCGAAGTGATCCCATCCTTGTTGACACCGTTTTGGCCGGAGCCGTCATGTCCGACACGATCCGCATGCTGCAGGAGCGCCGCTCGGTCGCTCCCCACCTGATGACCGGCCCGGGCCCGACCGCGGCCGAGCTCGACACCATCCTGGCCATCGCCTCGCGGGTGCCCGACCACGGCAAGCTCTGCCCGTGGCGGTTCATCGTCATCGAGGGCGAGGCCCGCCAGCGGATCGGCGCCGCCGCCGCCGCGCTGGCGCTGGCCGACCAGCCCGATATCGACCCCAAGCGCCGGCAGATCGAGGAAACCCGCTTCACCCGCGCGCCGGTGGTCGTCGGCGTGGTCAGCCGCGCCGGCGCCCATCCCAAGATCCCGGTCTGGGAGCAGGAGCTGTCGGCCGGCGCCTCCGCCATGCTGCTGTGCGTCGCCGCCAACGCCTTGGGGTTTGCCACCGCCTGGCTGACCGAGTGGATAGCGTATGACCGCCGGGTCCTGGCCCTGCTGGGCGTCGCGGAGACCGAACGCATGGCCGGTTTCGTGCACATCGGCCACGGCGCCAAGCCAGACGACCGGCCCAGGCCGCCGCTCTCCGACATCGTCACCCGCTGGAACGGATGAAGCCATGTTCTACAGCACCGCCCGCAACGACCACGGCCTGCCGCACGATCCCTTCAAGGCCATCGTCGCGCCGCGTCCCATCGGCTGGATCAGCTGCATGGCGGCAAACGGCGCCGTGAACCTGTCGCCCTATTCGTTCTTCAACGCCTTCGCGTCGCGCCCGCCGATCGTCGGTTTCTCGTCGGAGGGGATGAAAGACGCGGTGAGCTTCATCGCTGAAACCCATGAATTCGTGTGCAATCTGGCGACATGGGAGCTGCGCGACGCGATGAACGCGACGTCGGCGCCGCTGCCGCGCGGGGTCAGCGAGTTCGCCCATGCGGGGCTTGAGCAGGAGGCCTCGCGCCTGGTCAAGGCGCCGCGCATCAAGGGGATCCCGACCGCGCTCGAGTGCCGGCTCGTCGAGATCAAGCAGCTGCAGACCAGCATCGGGGTGAAGCTCGACAACTGGCTGGTGCTGGGCGAGGTGGTCGGCGTCCATATCGACGATCGCTACATCCACGGTGGCCGCTTCGACATCACCGCGGCGCGGCCGATCGCGCGCTGCGGCTACGCCGACTACGCGGTGGTCAATGAGGTGTTCTCGATCATCCGTCCGCCCGGCGCCGGCTGACGCCTGGTGCCGGCTGAGGTCGGGGGACCGGCTGATGCCGGTCAGCCGGCGCGGTCGAGCAGCCGCCGCGCGCGCAGCAGATGCGGGCGGTCCAGCATCTCGCCGTCGAGGCCAATGACGCCGGCGTCAGGCGTGGCCTCGAACAGCGCGACAATGCGTTTTGCCCGCTCGATCGCCTCGGCCGATGGCGTGAAGGCAGCGTTGATGACCGGCACCTGCGCCGGGTGGATCGCCATCTTGGCGGTGAAGCCGTCGCGCCGGGCTGCGGCGCATTCGGCGGCCAGCCCCTTGTCGTCGCGGAAGGCGGTGAAGACCGAATCGATGGCCGCGACGCCTGCTGCATGGGCGGCGAACAGCGTCAGGACACGGGCCATCCGGTAGGGATCTGTGAGCAGGCCGTCGAGCGTCCGGTTGGTCTCGGCGCCGAGGTCGGCGGAGAGATCCTCCGCCCCCCAGGTCAGGCCTGCGAGCCGGTGGGTCGCGCCGCGGTAGCTGCCCATGGTGAACAGCGAGGCCGCTGTCTCTGTCGCGATGGCAATGATCACGGTACCACCGTCGGGCAGGCCGTTCTCGGCCTCGCGCACCGCCAGCTTGGCAGCCAGGTGCTGCACGTCCATGCCGGACAGCGCCTTGGGCAGCAGGATGCCGTGTGGGCCGGCCTGCATCACCAGATCGAGGTCATCGTCCGTCAGGCCGGTGTCGAGGGCGTTGACGCGGACGAACAGCCGCGGCGCGGCGCCGGCAGCCTTGGCCGCCTCGATGGCGTCGCGGGCCACCGCCCTGGCCGCGACCTTGTTGGCCGGCGCGACCGAATCCTCCAGGTCGACGAGCAACACGTCGGCGCCGCTCGTCAGTCCCTTCTCGATCTTGCGGGGCTGGTCGCCCGGAACGAAGAGGAGCGAACGCATGTCAGGCCGGCCGGCGGCGCATGAACGCGCTTCGGCGGCATTCGGCCACCAAAACTCCGTTCTGGTTGTAGGCGCGGTGGTGCATCTCGACGATGCCGGCATCGGGGCGTGATTGCGAGCCGCGCACGCCGGAGATCTCGGTGGTGCACGAGACAGTGTCACCCTCGAACAGCGGGGCGGGGAAGCGCACGTCGGTCATCCCCAGATTGGCGATGGTGGTGCCGACCGTGGTGTCGTTCACGGCGATGCCGATCATCAGCCCGAGCGTGAACAGGGAGTTCATCAGCGGCTGCCCCCACTCGGTCTCGTTCGCGCAGAAATGCCTGTCGATGTGCAGGGGTTGCGGGTTCAACGTCATGTTGGAGAAGAGCATGTTGTCCATCTGCGTCACCGTGCGGGTGAGGCGATGGCGGAACAGCTCGCCGACGACGAAGTCTTCCAGATAGAGCCCACCGCGGGGATGGCGCCGGCTTTCGCGGTCGGGATCTGCGGACATCGGCGTTCCCTCGTTCAGGCCATGCGGTCCGATTCGCGATGCCGGGTCCCGCAACGGTTCGTTTACCATAAATCGCCACTCTGTCAGGCCAGACGCGGCGGCCCCCGGCAAGCCCGCGCCCCGGAGTGTCCATGTTCCTGTTCACCACCCCAGCGCCAGCGCCTGCGGCCGCGCCGGAGCTCCGCCCGGCGAGCCCGGTGGTCGATGCGATCCGCACCGGCTCGGCGCGAACCGGCACGGATTTCGACTATCTGCTGCGCACGGCCCAGCGCGAGTCGGCGCTCGACCCTTCGGCGAAGGCGAAGACGTCGTCTGCAACGGGGCTGTTCCAGTTCATCGAACAGACCTGGCTCGGCGTGATGAAGGCGTCGGGCGCCGAGCACGGCCTTGGCGCGGCGGCGGACAAGATCGTCGAGGCCCGGCCCGGCCGCTTCGAGGTCGCCGATCCGGTGGCCCGCCAGCACATCCTCGACCTGCGCAACGACCCCAAGGTGGCGGCGGTGATGGCCGGCGCCTTCACCCAGCGCAACGCCTCGCAGCTGGCCTCGACGCTTGGCAGGGCCCCCACCCAGGGCGAGCTCTATGCGGCGCATTTCCTCGGCCCGGCGGGCGCCGGCGAGCTGCTGCGCAAGGCAGCCTCAAGCCCCGGCACGCCGGCGATCGACCTGTTTCCCGAGCAGGCGGCAGCCAACCGCGGCGTGTTCTACGACAAGGCCTCGGGTCGTCCCAAGACCGTCGGCGAACTGCAGGCGAGCCTCGCCGCCGGCCACGAGAGGCTGGCCATCCCGGCGGTGCCGAAGCTGTCGAGCGATCCGTCGGGCTGGCTGATCGGCCGCGATCCCGGCCGCACCGAGGCGCCGCTGGTGGCCGCTTATGCGCAGGCGGACGGGCCGGCGTTGCACGGCCTGTTCCGCACCGAGGGGCCACGCGGCCCGGTCAACCAGACCGTGCAGCGCCTGTGGTCCGGCGTCTCGGCCCGGTCGGCTGGCGATTCGCCGCGCTTCTTCCCGCGCCTGGCGTCGACCTCTACCGCGGCCAGCGATGCGCCGGCCTCGGGCCTGGCGGCAACCGGCTCGACGCCCGCCAGCCTGCCGGGCATCGTCCACGACACTCCGGTGGCGGCCTCCGTGCCGCTGCCGCCGGAACGGCCGCGTGACTTGCCGCGAGACCTTCCCCGCGATCTGCCGCGTGACGGCACGCGCGACCTGGCGGCGCAGACTTTGCCCTCGACCCCCACCACCGTGGCGGAGGGGCCGCGGGCACCGCGCGACCGCCGGGTGGCGCGTGGCCAGCCGCTCGACCTGATGGCGTTCCTCAAACCGCGGCGCAGCGAATGATCGTCCGACGTTTCCTCGCCTGGATCGAGACGGCGCCCGTGCCGGCGCGGGCGGCTGCCACCGGTGCGCTGGC
>JBEIIL010000093.1:0-15748 GCA_040380755.1 Methylobacteriaceae bacterium
GTATCGGGGTTCTTTGGAAACAAGATGCCTGTTCCCTCTTTGTGGATGGTTGGGAACTACGCTTCCCACCGAGCGAGTTGACCCTCAGCAATACTCCCGACTTGTCTTTGCAGATTGGGGATACGACCTCCTGCTCCGCCGCCATCGTTGACAACGTCGAGGCCGGCGATGACGAGCGGACGGCGGGCGCCGGCGAGCAGCGCGGCGGCGGCGTCGAGCCCGCCGGCCAGCGGGCGCGGCAGGCGCGTGGCCGGTTCGCTGGAGGCTTCCGCCACGGTGGCCTCCGCCACGCTGATCGGCAGGTCGATATGCACCGGCCCCGGCCGGCCGGCGCGGGCGATGGCGATCGCCTTGTCGACCACCAGCGACTCTGTGCCCGCCGCGGCCCGGAACGTGGCCTTGATGATCGGCCGCAGCAGCGCCTGGTGGTCGAACACCTGGTGGGTGTAGGTCTCCGCCAGTGCTGCATCGACGCAGCCGGTGACGAACACCAGGGGCACCCGGTCCTGCATGGCGTTGGCAACCACATTGACCGCGTTGGCGACGCCTGGCCCCAGCGTCGCCACCAGAACCGGCAGCGCCCCGGTGGCATGCCACAGCCCCTCGGCCATGAAGCCCGCGGCATTCTCATGCTTGGCGAGGATGAAGCTGATCCCGGCGCGTTCCAGTGCCGCCACCAGCGCCAGCACCTCGCCGCCGGGAATGCCGAACGCGTGGGTGGCGCCCGCCGCCGCGAGACGGCGCGCCACCCGGTCGGCGCCGGTCAGCGTGGCGCTCGCTGCGGACCCGGTCATGGCCTGCCCTCCCCGTGACCCTGCAGGGTAGACAGCGCCGCGTCATGCTCGCCGAGCCGGGGGGGCGGAGCCCGATAGGTCGGTGGCGTCGCCGACAGGCGGATCGGATTGGCGACGAGGCGCAACGGCGCCGCCGCTCCGGGCGCCTCCATGGCCACCACCATGCCGCGGGCCGTCGCCTGCGGATCGGCAAATGCCTCGCCCACGGTGCGCACCGGGCCGCACGGGACCCCCACCCGCTCCAGCGTTTCGACCCACTCGGCTGTGCTGCGCTGCAGAGTCAGCCGGCCCACGGCTGCGTTGACGGCCGGGCGGTTGCGGACCCGGTCGGCATTGGTGACGAAACCGTCCGCATCGGCGAGTGAGGCATCTCCTGCCGCCGCGCACAACCGGCGGAACTGGTCGTCATTGCCCACCGCCAGGATCATGTGACCGTCAGCGGTGGGAAACACGTCATAGGGCACGATGTGGGGATGGCCGTTGCCATGGCGGACCGGCTCCTCACCGGTCATCAGATGGGCCGTCGCCACATTGGCGAGCATCGCCAGCTGGCAGTCGAGCAGCGCGAGATCGATGAGCTGGCCCCGGCCCGTCCGGTCGCGGTGGCGCAGCGCCGCCAAAATCGCCACGGCGGCATGCATACCGGTATAGAGATCGGCGATGCCAACGCCGAGCTTCGTCGGGGCGCCATCCTGCGGTCCGGTGACGCTCATCATCCCGCCCAGCCCCTGCACCAGGAAGTCATACCCCGTGCGCGTGGCTTCAGGGCCCGTCTGGCCGAACCCCGTGATCGAGCACACCACGAGCCGCGGGAACCGGGCGAGCAGGTCGGCCGGGGCGAGACCGTAGCGGGCGAGGTCGCCGACCTTGTAGTTCTCGACCAGCACATCGGCGTCGACCATGAGCCGATCGAGAACGGCGCGATCGTCGGGGCTTGCGAGATCCAGCACCACCGACCGCTTGTTGCGGTTGGCCGCCAGGAAATAGGCGCTCTGCGGCCCCGGCTGGCCGTCCGCCTCGTTTTGCCAGGGCGGACCCCAGCGGCGGGTGTCATCGCCAAGGCCCGGTCGCTCGACCTTGATCACGTCGGCGCCGAGATCCCCGAGCATCTGGGTGCAGCTCGGTCCCGCCAGGATGCGGGACAGGTCAAGCACGCGCATGCCGGCCAGCGCGCCGGAAGGGGCCTCGGAGCATTCGATCCACATCGTGTCACCATTGCTGTTCCCACGATGGTCGCACAACCCGGCCTTTCGTTACGGCCGATCGCGAACAGGTGATGCAACGCCGGTGTCGCGGCTTGAGTTCAGTGCGGCTCCGGCCCGGTTTCAGCCGGGCCGCGCGGCAGCTCGGCCGGGTCGGGCTTCAGCCCGTAAGGCGCCACCAGCGCCCACACATGCGCCGGTACCATGCTGCGCATCCGCCGCGGGAACGCCCGCCGCAGGTGCAGCACGGTCTCGACCGCCTTCATCTCCACCCGCGCCCGGGCGAATTCCAGGCCGCGCGGACCGATGCGCGGCATCAGCCAACCGACCACCGGGCGCAGCCAGTCCGGCATGCTGCGCAGCGGCAACCCGCCGGCGGCACGCTCGACATTGCCCAGGAAGCCCCGCACCGCGCCGGCCCGCCGGCCGGCACTGCCGGGGGTACCGGTGCGCAGTTCATTGCCAAGCAGCGTGACCAGCTCCTCGCCGCGCTCGTTGCGCACCAGCAGCCACTGCTCGCCCTCCCCGCCCATGTAGCCGACGGTGATGTCGGCCAGCACATTGGTGTAGTCGACGCAGGTGCGGCAGGTCATGGGGAAGAAATCCGCCGGCAGCTTCGAGATCGGCAGTTGCAGGAACGGCACGATCCTTTTGCGGCCATCGCTGAACCGCAGCTCGACACGGTAGTCGGCGCGGAACTCCAGATAGGTGATCGTGTCGGGCGCAGCATCGAGCAGGGCCAGAAACTGGTGGAAGCTCTCCGTCGTCGTGTTGTCGGAGCACGGCGTGCCGATCACGTAGAGCCGCTCGAACCCGAGCTCCTCCTCCAGCGCCCGCAGCGCATACACCTGGCAGGGGATGCCGATGATCGCGAGCCGCCGGTAGCCCAGCGCCCGCGCCGGCTCCAGCAGCGCCAGCAGCGGCGCATAGCCCATGCGCATGCCGCGGCACTCCGCCATGCCCTCCGGCCGCGTCACCAACACCGGCACAGGGCGCCAGCGATCATTCGGGTCCGGCGCCATGGTCAGCACCGCATCGACGGCGCCGGTCTCCAGCAGGCGCTCCGCGATACGCGTGGTGACGCCGGTCCACTGCGCGCCCGGCCGCGGCGAGGCCAGCGACGCCTTCACCATCCGCCGAAAGGGCCCGAAATGCAGCTCGTCGGGGCGCCCTGGATCCCGCTCGCGGCCATGCACGCGAAGTTCCAGGCCGGCATAATCGGGCTTGATGAACTGGCAGGCCCGGCCGCAGCGGGCCGCGTCGTCGGTGCGGGAGATGCCGCAGTCCGTGCACAGGCCGCGCGGCGCGGCCGCCTCGCTCGGCGGCGCCCAGACGGCGCCGGCCGGATCATTCATGACAGTCACGCGTTGCCCCCCTGCCGGCTCTGACCAGAACGATCAGTCTAGCGGGGGCTGCGCCGGACGGAAGCCGGCACGGGCGTTGCCGGCACAGACTGCGTCCATTGAGCCCGTGCGGTCCAGCGCCCGCAGCTTGGCGTGGCTCAGGCGCGCATGCCGAAGCGCGGCAGGGCCACGCTGTGGCGGGTCAGATAGATATCGAGCTCGTCAGCCGGCATCGGTCGGGCGAAGTAATAGCCCTGGAAATCGTGGCAGCCGGCGGCGCGCAGGAAGATGTGCTGTTCCAGCGTCTCGACGCCCTCGGCATGAACGGTCATGCCGAGCGAGCGGCCGAGCGAGACGACGCTGTGGATGATGGCGGCCGACCCCGCCGTCACGCCGAGGTTGCGGACGAAGGCCTGGTCGACCTTGAGCTTGTCGAACGGGAAGCGGCGCAGATAGCTGAGCGACGCGTAGCCCGTGCCGAAATCGTCGAGCGCCACGTGCATGTCGGCCTGGCGCAGCGCCGTGATGATGGCGATCGCCGATTCGGCGTCCTCCATCAGCACGCCCTCCGTGATCTCGATCTCCACCCGGCGGGGATCGATGTCGGCCTCGCGCACCATCGCGACGGTCTTTTCGACGAGGTCCTTGGCGCGGAACTGCACCGGCGAGACGTTGATGGCGAGCTTCAGCGATGGCCAGCGCTTGGCATCCTCCAGCGCCTTGCGCATCACCCAGGAGCCGATCTCGCCGATCTGGCCGGTTTCCTCCGCGAGGTTGATGAAAAAGGACGGGGCGATCATGCCCTCGGTCGGATGGCTCCAGCGCAGCAGGGCCTCGACGCCCACCACGGTCTCGCCATCCGATGCCAGGAAGGGCTGGTAGTGCACGGCAAGCTGGTTGCGGTCGATGGCGCGGCGCAGCTCCGCCTCCATCATCTTGCGCCGGCGGATCTCGTCTTCCATGGACGGATCGAACCGTACGGCAAGGCCGCGGCCGGCCGTCTTGGCGCGGTACATCGAGATGTCGGCGCGGCGCACCAGGCCGGTCGAATCGTCACCATCGTCGGGGGCAATCGCGATACCGACCGAGCCGCCGATCACCGCTTCGATGCTGCCGAGAATGAACGGCAGCGCCAGCTCGCGGCTGATCGCGTCGCCGAGCGCCACGACGGCGGCAGGATCGACCCGTCGTTCGACCACGACCGCGAACTCGTCGCCGCCCAGTCGCGAGATCAGCACGTTGGCGCCGCAGATCCTGCGCAAGCGCTCGGTCACTGCCACCAGCAGGGCGTCGCCCGCCTCGTGGCCGAAACCGTCATTGACCTCCTTGAAACGGTCGAGGTCGAGGTAGAGCACTCCGACCACCGCATCGGGCAGACGCCGCTCGAGCGCCTGGTCGAGGCGCATCTTGAACCCGGACCGGTTGTGCAGGCCGGTAAGCGGATCACGGGTGGCACGGTCGAACGCCCGGGTCTCGATTTCACCGACCAGCTGGCCGGCGCGACGGGCAAAGCGCACGCTGAGCAGGATCGCGGCCGCCATGCCGAGCAACGCCCCCACCATCATCGGGATCAGGCTCTGCCAAAGTTCGGTGGCGGCCAGGATCCGCGACCACACCAGCATCACCGGTGTGCCGTCCTCGGTCGCGCCGATGCGCAAATAAGGCTGGTCCTCAAAAATCTGGCCGGCCACGATGGCGAGCCCGTGAAGTCCCGTTCGCTCGAAACGTGGCGCCAGCGCCTCGACGCTGATCGGCGCGGCCGCGATGACATACCCCGCGCCCGAGGCCCGACGGACGGGCTCGATCAGGATCAGGTTGCGCTGATCACCCTTGAAGTCGAGAATGGATGAAGCGGGCGTTCTTCCGGCAGCAAGATCGGCCTTGATCCGGGCTGCCCCATGGCCGAGCACGGCGGTCTCACCGACAATGCCCTGGCCTGATGCCGTTGGAAAGAGCGTGACGCGTCCCCCTACGACGAGGGCCGCCGACAAGCCGAGCGGTGGAGCGACCGCAAGCCCGCCGGACTGACCGTCGACATGCTCGCGCAGGAAACCAAGCAACGCCACCTTGGCTTCGGCTCGCCACTGCTCGAGGAGGTCGGCCGCGATTCGTGGCGAAGCCTCGGTGGCCTGCCGGTCGGCCTGACGCGCCGTCAGTGTCCCGCTGGCGACCAGGACCGCCAGGAGACCCGCGACGACGACGGACAGCACGACCTGAGCATGCTGGCGCATCTCCGCAGCTACCGTCTCGACCTGTTTTTTCCCCGAGTTCGGCATTCTTCCCGCCCGTCCGGACCGTCTGCCCCCCTTGCGCGTGACCGGAGCGTCAGAGAGGTTCCCACAACCTGATTAATGTCAGGTCACTGCCGTCCGGTTTAGTTCTCCCAGAAGCATCGCGACCTCGACGGTCGAGTACGCCTGGGCGAAGCGGATCCGGTAACCCTCGGGCGTGGTGCCCATGATCCGGCCGCGCCGATCATGTTCGCCAAAACGCAGCGAAACCTCGGCGCCGGAGCGGTTGAAAATGAAGCGGGACGCCTGTCGGAACACGGCCTCCTGCTCGCCGAACTCGGTGATCAGCCCGTCGAGCGCCAGGTTGCGGTCCAGCATCATCAGCACGCCGACAACGCAGCAGGGCGTCGTGGGCGCGCGAACCGGGACGGCGGCGCGGCGCAGCAGGCGGCTGAGGACGCTCGGCCGCTCAGGCTCGACGTGCGCCTGCAGGCGGGCACGAATTTCCGCCTGGCTTGTGGCCCTCGGCGCGGCGTCGACGCTCTCGTTCATGGCGGCTCCCATAGTCAGGCCGAGGTCTGGCGGTTGGCGGCAGCGGAGTACAGACGCCGTCGCAGAGCGTCATGGTCGACCGCGACATCACGCGGCTGCGGCCGCGGCTCATGCTCCGGCAGCGCCGTGCCCGGCGCGACCGGGATCGCGACAGGAGCCGGCCCGGCCTCGGCCGCGGACACCGCCTGGCTCATCAGGGTCCGGTTGAGAATGGTCGAATAGGCCGCAAACACAGTCTCGAAGGACCTCGAGACCTCGGCGAAGCCATTGGTGAGGCGGTCCTCGAACTCCGGCGACAGGCCGACGCGCGCATCGGCTCCGGCACGCCCCGCCAGCAGCTCCTTCAGCTCGGCCTGGTCGGCGGCAAGGCGCTGCATGCTGCCGTCGATCGACATCGCAGTGCGCTCCAGCACCTGGGCGAGCCCGCCGAAGCCATTCTTGACCTTGGCCTCGATGCCGATGGCAATCTCCGTGACCTTGTCGCCGGCGGCCTTGACGTCGAGCAGCTTGGCCAGGCGGGCATTGGTCTCGTAATTCTCGGCGGTAAGGCGGCGCAGGCCGTCCAGATAGGCCTGGCCGGTGACCTCCATGATGTGCGCCATGCCGTTGAACCCGGAGGTCAGGCGCGTCTCGGTCGTCCGCTGCAGGTTGATCATCTCCTGCAGATACTCCGCCATGGTCGACTGCGTGGCGACGAGGCTGCCGATCTGCTCGCGCATCTCGCTGCCGTCCGCCACCATCCTGTCCATGTTGACCAGCATGGCGCGCAACAGGGCGGTCTGCTCCGTCTGGGTGTCCGCCATGCGCGGCGCCATCGTGTGCAGCGAGTCGACGCTCTGGTTGAGGCGACCGAAGCCCTGGGCGATCGTGGCGACGACGCCGACATCGGTGATGGTGCCCTGCGTGCCGAGATTGGGCCGGCCGTCGCCACCGCCGCCTGCGCCGGCGCCGGTCAGATTGTCGGCAATCAGGCGTGCAAGGTCGACGGCATCACCGCCGCGGCCCCCTTCCAGATGCGAGGCGGCGGCAAGCCAGGCCGAGAACGCCTCCTTCAGCGAGCCCAGCGCCTCACTGCCGAAGCGGCTGAGCAGGCCGAGCACCAGCGAGCCGAAGAGACCGAACAGCGAGGATGAAAAGCCCGTCGCCATGCCGGTGAGCGGCACCTGCAGGCGCGACAGCAGGGTCTTCATGGCGGTCTTCGACGAGCCACCGTTGGCGGCCAGCCCTGCGATGATGTCGCCCACCGAGCCCACCATCTCCATCAGGCCGATGAAGGTGCCGATCAGGCCGAGAAAGATCAGCAGTCCGGTCAGGTAGTTGACCTGCGAGCGCTCGTCGACCAGCCGGTTCTCCACCGCGTCGACGACGTTCTGCAGCGTGGCAACCGAGAGGTTCAGCCCCTTGGCGCGCAGGAGCTCGTCATAGGTGAGCTCGAACATGTGGCCGATCGACTTGGGGCTACCGAACACCACACCGGGCTCGAGGCTGCGGTAGTGCCGCCAGTAGGGATCGTCAATGACCTCGGTGCGCTCGCGCCGCGCGTCCTCGAACGCCTCCTGAAGGGCCTCGAACGCGGTCGCGTCGTTGCGGATCAGCAGCACGCGCCGGAAGGCCAGCACGCAGCCGAAACCGAACACGGCAATGATTCCGCCGTTCAGATAGAGGTTGGCGAGAATGCCCTGCGAAACGAAGTGCCACGCAAACCCGACGAGGACCGCCAGCGCGAGCATCAGCGCGGACATCCGCATCAGCTGGATGCGGATGATGTGCCTGAGGCTCGACTGGCTGGCGGGGATGGCTTCGCTCACGTGCAGGTCTCTTCGTTAACGTGCAAGTCTCCGCGGAAGATCCGGGCGGAGATCACCTTAGGATCGGGTTCGTCAATAAATCCGTAAACTTCAACGCAATCAGCCACGCACGAAGAGCTGCACCAGGTCGGATTCCTGCTTGGGCGGCACATCCTCGATCTTCACGGCGATCGACCGCACCGGAATGCCCGACGCAATCAGCTGCGAGCGCATCGCCATCGCCCGAAAATAGGCGATCCGTCGGCTGTCGGTGAGCGAGCCCGCCTCCGCCGACGCATAGGCGCGCATCTCCAGCCGCAGGTCGCGACCACCCAGCGACTCTGTGACGAAGGTCTGCATCTCGGCCCGGCTCGACGGATCGAGCGCGGTCGCGCGTGGCTTGAAGGCCAAGGTCAGCACGGCGGGCGAACGTTCCGTCCGCACCGGCCGGACTTCCTGGGCCGCTTCTGCGGCCGCTCCCGACTCGATGCGCCTCTCGGCCATGGGTTGCATCGAACCCGCACCGGGAGCACCGTCCGGATGCTGTCCGGCCTGGGCGCCCGGTGCGACATCCGGCCGTGGACCGACGATCGGGACGGGTGAACTGACCTCGGCGGAGGCCATCACCGGACTGGGACTGGCGGCCGCCATCATGGTGCGCCCGGCCTCGGTCTCGAGCCGCACGGCAACGAGCTCGGCAAACTCCTCGCTCGACATGTCGTCGGCCACGACCGACATGCCGGCAGCCGCCGCAATCCGCTCGACCTGCTGGCGCGACACGTCCTCCGACATGCTGAACATCGCCATGGTGAGGATCATCATGACGAAAATGAGCATCATCGTCATGGTGGTGAGCGCGTCGACGTAACCGGGCCAGTGGTTTTCGGCTTCGCCTGACTTCTCCGCCATGCCATCGCTCCGCGGTGCCAGTTTCGACCCGTGACACTAGCAGCACGGGGTTGGCCATCCGTTAACGCTCAGGCGGCAACGCCAAACTTGCGGAAAACCTCGGCTTTCGGTCCATCGGCGACGATGCGTCCCTCGTCGATCCAGATGATGCGGTCGACTAGGCCGAGGATCGCCATCCGGTGCGAGGCGACGACCAGGCCGGCGTTGCCGATCTGGGCCAGGAGGCCGGCCACGACGCGGGCCTCCGCCGCCGTATCGAGGGCCGCCGTGGGCTCGTCCAGCAGGAGCAGGCGCGGCCGGCCGACCAGGGCACGCGCCAGCGACACCGCCTGCCGCTCGCCCCCGGAGAGCCGCTGGCCGCAGGGCCCGACCGGCATGTTGAGTCCCGCCGGATGCGTGGCCGCGAAGCCGGCGACGCCGGTCAGCCGCATGACGGCGTCGAGATCGTCCCGGTCGACCTGCAGCAGGCCGAGCGTCAGGTTGGTCTCGAGGCTGGCATCAAGAAGCAGCGTCTCCTGCGGCATGTAGGCCACCGCTCGCCGCAACGCGGCTGGGTCGATCTGGCGGGATTCGCGCCCGTCGAGGGTGATGCGCCCGCTATCGGGCTCATGCAGCCGCGCCAGCAGCCGCAGCAGCGTGGACTTACCGCAGCCGGCCCGGCCGACCAACCCGACCCGTTCGCCTGGCCTGATCGTCAGCGAAATGTCGCGCAGCGCCGGCCGCGTCTCGCCCGGATAGGTGAAGCCGACGCCGGCGACCGCCATCGCGCCCTCGATGCACGGCGGCTCCGGCCGGCCGTCGCCCGCCGTCTCAACCCGTTGCGCCAGCAGCGGACCGATCGGGGCCGTCGCGGTCAGCCCCTGCGTGATCCTGAACACCAGCCCGACCAAGAGCCCGACAGGCGTCATGGCGCGGCTGACCAGCATGACACAGGCCGACAGGGCACCCACCGTCATCGCCGCGCTCTCGATCCGGAACACGCCGATCACCAGCGTCGCCACGATGACGAACTGGACGATGACGGCACTCGCCTGCGCGGCAAAGCCGTGCCAGTAGCGGCCGCTGTGGCCGGCAAAGCTGGCCGCGTCGGCCGACTGCTCCCACCCCGAAAGCACATGGCCGCCAGCGCCGGTGGCCCGCACCCGCTCCTGCGCCCCCACGGCCTCGACAATCGCCTGGATCGACCGGCGCACCATGCCGGTCTGCTCGCCGATGCTGTTGTGGGACAGCAGATGGGCCGCCACGTGCACGACGCAAAGCGCAACCGTGCCGATCAGCGGGGCCAGCACCACAGGTCCGCCGAGACTGCCGATCAGCACACGGATCACGACGAAAAACGGCAGGTCCACCGCCACGGCGACGAACAGCTGCGGAGCGAGCTGGGACAGCGCCTCGAGCTCCTGCAGCGGCTGCACCACCGTGCCGGCGGTGCGCGGCACCGCCCGCAGCGGCCCGAACAGCAGCGTCGTCATCACCCGGCCCTGCAACGCCAGGCTGGTGGAAAGCCCGGCGGCATCGAACAGTTTCAGCCGGGCGTGACGCAAGGCGAGCTCAAGCCCGAGCGCAAGCGTCACACCGGCCGCAAGGGCGAACAGGGTCTCGATGGCCGTATGCGGGATGATCCGGTCATAGACCGCCATCGAGAACAGCGGCAGCGCCGTGCCGAACAGGCTGATGAGCGCCGACGCGAGGGCAAGATGCAGCACCACGCCGCGCTGGTCGCGCAACGCCCCCAGCAGCAGACGCGCCACCGGAGGGATCCGCGACCGGGCCGGCACCTCGGCCCCAGCCTCGTCAGCCGGGGAGATCCGGAACACTGTCCGGGCCGCCGCCGCGGCCAGCACATCGACGGGCACGGTGCGCTCGCCATCAGGACAGGCAAGCGTCATGTGCGTCGCGTCCGGCCGTGCCAGCACCAGCCGGCTGCCGCCGTCGCGCAGCATGACGACCGCGGGGAGCTCCGAGCTGTCCAGATCGGTGATCAACCGGTGCTCGCAGCGCACCGACAATCCGAGCCGGGCGGCCTCGGCACCCAGCAGGGCTGGCCCGGGGTTGGGCCCATCCTCGACGTCCGGTGAACCCGCAACGCCCGGCGGCACCTTCCGCCACAGCGCCGCCAGGCGGCGCAGGTCGGCGAACGGGTGGCTCGCCGGGCCAAGCGCGCCCGCACGCACGGGATCGGCCACCGGTGGGCCGGCAGCCTCTCCAGTCATGCGCGCCGCAAACCGTCCGGTTCCGGACAAGGCCATGCCGCTCCACCGTCCTGTGCCCATGTCGGACACACTCCAGCAGTCGCCCAACATGGTTAACAACATGTAAAGGGTTGCAGTCCTACCGTTCCGGCACCGGGACGGATGAGGACGCCACCCATGACGGATGCGACGGTGCAGTTGCGCGATCCAGCGGTGCCAAACCCGCGCGGGTTCACCTACCCGCGCCGCTGCGACGCCATCGCGGCCCGCGGCCATCGCCAGCTGGTCGCCGTGATCGCGGTGGGCACGATCCTGCTCCTCCTCTGGGCAGCCTTCACCACCCTTGAAAAGGTGACCCGTGGCTCCGGCCGCGTGGTGTCGCAGACCCGCAACCAGCTAGTGCAGCATCTGGAGGGTGGCATTGTCGCCGATATTCTCGTGCGCGAGGGCCAGCAGGTCGCCATCGGCCAGCCGCTGGTGCGGGTCGACAACAGTTTCTCGCGCGCGGAGTTGCAGCAGAACCGCGTCGAGCTCATGGCCCGCGAGCTGCAGGTCCTGCGGCTGCAGGCCGAGGCGCGGGGCGATCCCGACTACGAGGTGCCGGAACTGACGAGGCGCGCCATCCCGGCCATCGTCGCCCAGGAGAAGGCCCTGTTCCTCGCCCGTCGCGACGAGCTCGGCGCGCAGCTGAACGTGCTCGACGACCAGTTCCGCCAGAAGGAGCTGGAGCTCGCCGAGATGCGACAGCGCTGGACGAGCACGCAGCGCGAGCGCGAGATCGTCACGCCACGCACGCTGAGCCTGCGCCGCCTCGCCAAGATCGGTGCCATTTCCAACAACGAGCTAATGGACAGCGAGCGGACGCTGCAGCAGGTGGAGGCCAAGCTGGCGAGCCTTGCCCTCGACATCCCCAGGATCGAGGCCGGCGTCAACGAGATGTCGCGCCGGCGCGAGGAGGCGGTGCTGCGGTTCCGGGCCGATGCCGGCAAGGATCACCGCGAGACCGCCCTGCAGATCGCCAAGCTGCAGGAGTTCGCCAGCGCCATGCAGGACCGCAGCCGCCGCACCGAGGTCGTCTCGCCCATCGCCGGCACCGTCAACAAGCTGTTCGTCGACACCATCGGTGGCGTCGTCAAGTCCGGCGAGCCGCTGGTCCAGCTGGTACCGCTGGACGCGCCGGTGATCATCGAGGCAAGGCTGTCGCCGCAGGACCGGGCCGAGGTGTGGCCGGGCCTGCCCGCCGTGGTGAAGGTCTCCGCCTACGACTTCGCGCTCTACGGCGGCCTGCGCGGCAAGGTGCTGGACATTTCGCCCGATGCGCTCAGCGACGAGCGCAACGAGCCCTATTTCCGCGTGCGCCTGGAGGCCGACGCCAAGAGCTTCGGCGGCGACCGCCCGGTCATTCCCGGCATGATGGCCCAGGTCGACATCCTCACAGGATCGCACACGGTGCTGGGCTATCTGCTGCGCCCGGTCGAGCGCTGGCGCTCGGAGGCTCTGCGGCAGTAGCTCAGGGCACCGAGACGCGCGCCAGCACGTTGGTGAGCTGGGCGTCGTCGTAGAATGTGTAAGTGGTGCCGACCAGGCTGACGAATTCGCCCGCCGCGACGCTGAACGAATCGCCGGCGTCGAGGTCGAGCGTCAGCGTGTTGCCGGGCCCCGACGTGCCCAGAATGCTCATCGCGTCGCTGGCACGGAAATCCGTGAGCGCAGCGGTGACGGCGGACGAAGACATGTCGATGTACTCGACATTGGTCACGAGGCTCACCAGGTCAGCAACAGACAAAGAAGCGATATTTCCAGCAATGGTCAACGTATCAAAGCCCGCTCCACCATCAAAGAAGGACGAAAGAGATCCGCCGGTCAGGACGTCATTGCCGCCCGAACCGATCACACCCTCCATATTGGCGAAGATGTCGCCGTCGGCATCGCCGCCGCTGGCGCTTCCCGCCGCGAGGTTGACGGTGACGGGCCCGAAGGACGCCGCGTAGGACAGCAGGTCACGTCCAGCTCCGCCGTCCAGAAGATCGGGGTCGCCTGAGCCCACCAGCGTGTCGTTGCCGTCACCGCCCATGAGCGTGTCGGCCTGATCGGCAACGAGCAGGTCGTTCCCGTTTCCGCCGAGGAGCAGTCCACTGTCTGGCCCGCTGTAAAGCTGATCATTGCCGTCGCCGCCGTCTAGCGTGCAGTCGGCGCTACCCGTACTGACGAGTGTATCGTTGCCACCCCCGCCGAACGCAGACTGAAAAGAATCCACCGTGAGATGGTCGGCGCCGCCGGAGCCAATGACGCCGGAGAAACCGCCTCCGATCTGGTCACCGGCCGCATCGCCGCCGCTGAAGGTGCCTAAGCCAAGATTGACCGTCACGCCATATGCGGAGGTCGCATAGGACACGGTGGCGACGCCGGAAAGCCTGGAGAACACATCCGCGCCCGCGCCTCCAACCAGCGTGTCATTGCCAGTCACCGCCACCAGCGTGTCGTTGCCGGCCCCACCTGTGAGCACGTTGTCCGAGTTGTTCCCCGAACCCGAGAAATTTGAGCTCCCCGTATAGATCAGGTACTCGACATCATTGTCGTAGCTGGCCAGCGATAATGTCACCAACCCCGTGCGGATCGTGTCGATGCCTCCATTTGTGTGTTCGACAACCACGTCGGATGGCGAGTCGACCACGTAGACGTCGTCTCCTGCGCCGCCATCCATGGCGTCCGCGCCTGCGCCACCGTCGATCGTGTCAGCCGAGGCGCCTCCGGTCAGCTCATTGTAGCCGCCATCGCCAACAAGGCTGTTGGCGCCGGTGGACGACCCGATAACCCCTTCGATCCACATGAAGCGGTCGCCGGCGGCTGCCCCCCCGGCGGTGTTCGAAGCCAGGTTGACGCTGACGCCCGCCATCGCGCTGTAATCGACCGTATCGAGACCATCCGCCCCTCCGTCCATCGTGTCGGAGCCAAGGCCGCCGATGAAGGTATCGTCCTGGGTGTTTCCCACCAGGAGATTGTCGAGCGCATTGCCTGTGGCCCGAAGATCCATTTCGCCCCAGTAGATCAGAGTCTCGACGTTGTCGTATCCCGCCAGCGAGAAGCTGCTCAGCGTGGTAATGATGGCATCGCTGCCTTCCCCGCTGGCTTCAGTCACGACATCGGCGATGTCGTCGACCAGATAGACGTCATCACCCTGCCCACCGACCAGTGTGTCGTTGCCGGCGAGACCGTCGAGCGTGTCGGCGCCGGAACCGCCAGTGATCGCATTGTCGAGCGTGTTGCCCACGAGCAAGGCTGCCACGGCGCCGCCCGTGTAGGTCAGCGTCTCGACATTCGAAACGAGCGTATAGGCCGTGAGTGCCGTGCGGACCTCATCGGTGCCGGCGTTGCCACCTTCGGTCACCACGTCACCGAGCGCGTCGACAATGTAGATGTCGCTCTCTGTGCCTCCTTCCAGCAGGTCGTTTCCAGTTCCGCCGTCGAGCAGGTCGGTGCCATCGCTGCCATGCAGCGTGTCGGCGCCGCCGCCGCCCGCCAACGTGTCGGCACCCGACCAGCCGGCCAGGAAATTCGCGCCGCCGTCACCGGTCAGCTGATCGTCGAGATTCGAGCCGTAGATCGATTCGACGTTGACCAGCACGTCCCCCGTGGCATTGCCGCCGGCCCCGGCTGCGCCGGTCAGGCCGATGGTCACACCGGCGCCTGAACCCAGATAGGTCACGGAATCGGACCCGACATTACCATCCAGCGTGTCGGCGCCGGCCGCGCTGGTCAGCAGATCGTTGCCGCCATTCCCCTGCAGGAGATTGTCATTGGCCACACCGTTGAGCGTGTCGCTTTCCGGCCCGCCGGCGAGCGTCGTGCTGGGTGTCGACACTGTCTGGCCGAAACCCAGCACATCGGTGACGGTCACAGCGATCGCCTGGGTATCGACCGCGATACCGTCCGAAACGCGCACGACCACATCGTAGACGTTGTCGCCGCCCGAATCGAACGGCAGCTCGAAATCGGGGGCCGCGACGAAGGTCAGCGCGCCCGAACTGGCGTCGATGACAAAGGCCGCAGCGTCCGCCCCGCCGGTAATCGAATAGGTCAGTGCGGGCCCAAGGTCCGGGTCGATCGCCTGGACGGTCGTGACCGCAGTGATGTTTTCAGCCACCGACACCGCAGCCGTCGCGCCGCCACCATCGCTGGTGATCTGCGGCGCCGTATCGTTGCTGTCGGTGACGGTGACGGCGACAGCACGCGTGGTCGTCAGGGTCCCGTCGGAAACCGAGACAATCACGTCGTAGACATTGTCGGCACCCGCATCCCCCGGCGCCTCGAAATTCGGCGCCGAGACGAACGACAGCGCTCCGGAGTTCGGATCGATCTGGAACAGCGCCTGGTCGACGCCTCCAGCGATGCCATAGGTCAGCGTCGTGGCGGCGTCCGGATCGGTCGCCGTCACCGTCATGACTGTCGTTGAATTTTCCTGCACCGACGCCGTCGTGCCCGACGTGATCGTCGGTGCCTCGTTGAGGTTGGAGACCGTCACCGTGAGCGTCTGCACCGATGTCAGCGTGCCGTCGGTGACCTGCACCTGCACGTCGTAGACATTGTCGGCGCCGGCATCGCCCGGGGTCTCGAAGTTCGGCGGTGCGACGAAGGTCAGCACCCCGGTCGACGGCCCGATGCTGAACAGGCCCTGGTCGGCCCCGCCGACGATGCTGTAGGTCAGCGTCGTGCCGGCGTCGGGATCGCTCGCCGTGAC
>JBEIIL010000094.1:0-15733 GCA_040380755.1 Methylobacteriaceae bacterium
CTGACAGCAACCGGCAGCAGCGGCGGCCGCGCTTTACAGCGCTGCACACCGCCGCTATCGCTGCGCACTCCCGGCGGGACCTGTCCCGCCGTCCGTTTCCGAGGGACCATGCGCGCCGAGATCGAACAGCTCGTCGAGACCGCCAAGCAGTCCGTGGGACTGCTGAGGAGGCATCTTTGACTTTGATACCGCAACACGACGGCTTGCGGAGCTGAACGCCCGCGCCGAGGATCCCGACCTGTGGAACGACGCGGATGCGGCACAGAAGGTGATGCGTGAGCGCACCGACCTGGAGGAGCGCATCCAGTCCATCAACCGCCTCGAGACCGAGCTTGAGGATGCCCTGCTGCTGATCGAGCTGGGCGAGGCCGAATCGGACGAGACGGCGGTGGGCGAGGGTGAAGCGGCCATCCGCGCGCTGCAGGCCGAGGCGGCCCGCCGCCAGGTCGAGACGCTGCTGTCGGGCGAGGCCGACCAGAACGATACCTTTCTGGAGGTCCACTCCGGCGCCGGCGGCACCGAGAGCCAGGACTGGGCCAACATGCTCATGCGCATGTACACGCGCTGGGCAGAGCGGCGGAAGTTCAAGGTCGACATCATCGACATGGCGGATGGCGAAGAGGCTGGCATCAAGGGCGCCACCCTGCAGATCAAGGGCCACAACGCCTATGGGTGGCTGAAGACCGAGTCGGGCGTCCACCGGCTCGTCCGGATCTCGCCCTTCGATTCAAACGCCCGCCGGCACACCAGCTTCGCCTCGGTCTGGGTCTATCCCGTCGTCGACGACAGGATCCAGATCGACGTGAAGGAGAGCGACTGCCGCATCGATACGTTCCGGTCCTCGGGCGCGGGCGGCCAGCACGTCAACACCACCGATTCGGCGGTTCGCATCACCCATATTCCCACCGGCATCGTCGTCTCGTGCCAGCAGGAACGCTCGCAACACAAGAACCGCGCCAAAGCGTGGGACATGCTGCGCGCCCGCATGTACGAGGCGGAGCTGAAGCGGCGCGAGGAGAAGGCGAACGCCGAGGCCGCGTCGAAGTCCGACATCGGCTGGGGGCACCAGATCCGCTCCTATGTGCTCCAGCCCTACCAGCTCGTGAAGGACTTGCGCACGGGGACCCAGTCGACCAGCCCTGGCGACGTTCTCGACGGCGACATCGACGAGTTTGTCGAGGCCGCACTGGCGCAGCGCGTGTATGGCGGCACTGGCGACGTCGAGGACATCGACTGAGCCGCGTTCGCGCCGCGGTTAATCGAGGATCGTGACATTCACCATCAGGCCGGCCGGGCCGCGCAGCACGTCAACGCGCACCGTCACCGTGCCGTTGACGATCCGCGCCACGGCGCGCCGGTCTGCGCTGCCGCGCTCCAGCATGCGTTCCAGGGCCGCCCGGTTGTCCGCGCTGGCGAAGAACCTGTCGGATTCATCGCCCGCATCGGCCAGGCCGAAGCGGTGGAAGTTGGCGCGGTCCTGCCGGATGATCGCCGCCGCCGTCGTCAGGCGTTGGCCGTTTGAGTTGAAGTGATCGCGTTCGCCGAGCTCCGCCTGGTAGCTCTCGATCAACTCCTGGGCACCGGATTGCCCAGAGAGCGTGGCCATCACGGCCGCCGACAGAACAAGACGCATCATGTCGGGGTCCTCCGCCATGGTATCGCAGCCGGCAGGATCTCGCGTGACCGCGGCACTGAAGTCAACCGTACGTTGCGGTCAGAAAGGGCCGTACCGGGTGCCGGCCCGCAACCAGCGCAGCGGGTCCACCGCATCGCCGTCGACCCGCATCTCATAGTGAAGGTGCGGTCCGGTTGAACGGCCGGTCGAGCCCAGACGGCCGACGACGGTGCCGACCTCAACCCTCTGGCCCTCGCTCACCGACAGGGCCGACAGATGGGCATAGCGTGTCGCCAGACCGTGACCGTGGTCGATCTCGACCATGTTGCCATAGCCGCCCGACCACTCGGCCGTGCTGACAGTCCCCGCCGCGGTGGCCCGCACCGGTGCGCCATACTCGTCCTTGAAATCGATGCCGGTATGCATGGCCATGCCACGGGTGAACGGATCGACGCGGTAGCCGAACCCCGACGTGGTATCGGCATCACCCCGCAACGGGCGGCGCAGCGGCAGCACCTCGACGGTCCGGCGCAACCGGTCGGCTTCAACCAGCGTCGTCTGCAGGCGGTAGACGAGGCTCTCGAACGGCCCGCCATTGGGATCGACCTTGACGGGCACGAACGGGCCGCCCTGCGGACGCGAATCGACCGCCGCGAAGCGCCCGCGGTCGAGCCCGAGCTCGGCCAGGACGCCGCGATACCGGCTCTCGACCTTTCGTGCGCGGGTCTCGAAGGCGCTCAGCGTCGCCAGTTGCTGGGTTTCCATCCGCAGGAGCTTGATATCGGCCCCCTTGATCCGCTGCTCGGGCGGCGCGCCGCGCAGGGTCTCGTCCTCGAGGACCGGTGCTGCAGACGTGCGGCTGCGGGTCGTCTCGCCGCCGGAACCCGGAGCCGGGGCGGGCGCGCTGCCCCGCAGCGTGATCGGGTCAGGCTGCGGCTTGGCGACGGGGGCGTAGGCCGACGCCGCATCCGGCACCGGGCCGCCCTGCGCCTTTGCGGTTCCTGCCAGCGGGACAGCGGCCGGCTGCGGCAGCAGCCGGGGCTGCGACGGGGCCGATGTCGGCGGAGCCGCCGGTCGCGGCAGCTGCTCGGCGAGCTGGGCCAGCGACGCGACGATGGCCTGGCGTGTCTCCAGCTGGGCCTGACGGGACACCAGCTCCTGCATCTTGCCTTCGAAGCTGTCCTGGTCGAGCACCTGGCGGCTGGTGAGGCGGTCGATCGTCACCCGCAGCGCGGCGATTCGGTCTTCATAGGCGTACTGCATATCGCGTTGCCGGCCGACGAGACCTGACAGCACCTCGTCGCGGAACAGCATGTAGCCGGTTGCCGCCAGCGCCCAGACGCCAATCAGCAGCATGACAAGGCCGGCTGCGAGCGAAAGCCGCGCGTCAACGACAACCCGCCGATGGCGCCCGCTGCGGTCGATGGCAACAAGACCAGCCGGGATCGACGCTGCCGGGCGGGACGCATACGAAGCGGGGCCGAGAGCCATGGATGGAGCCTCTGCACCGGCACATCACGCCGCCGGCTCCGCCCATAACACCTGATTAGGGTTAATCATTCGCAAAACCGACCGGTTTTCGCGATCCTCTTGCCCCTAAAGAGCCTTTGCAGCCTCGAGAACCTCCTCGGCGTGTCCGTCGACCTTCACCTTGGCCCAAACCTTGGCGACGATCCCCGACGCGTTTATCAGCACCGTGGTGCGCTCGATGCCCATGTACTTCTTGCCGTACATGCTTTTCTCGACCCAGACCCCATAGGCCGCGAGCATGGCCTTGGCCTCGTCCGAAACGAGCGGGAAGGCGAGGCCATACTTTTTCTTGAACTTGTCGTGGCTTGCGACGCTGTCGGCCGACACGCCGACGATCACGGCGCCGGCCTTGTCAAACGCGTCCCTCAGGCCGTTGAAGGCGATGGCCTCCTTGGTGCAACCGGATGTATCGTCCTTCGGATAGAAATAAAGGACGACAGCTTTGCCCTTCAGCCCGGCCAGCGACACCGTGGTGCCGCCGTCGGCCGGCAATGAAAATGCGGGAGCGGGCTGTCCTGGTGCCAGTGCGAGCGTCATTTCGCCTTCCTTTCGTCGAATCGCCGTGACTTTTAGGTTTACGTCGCGTGCGTCGAACCGGATCGCACGTCCCATGGGCCCTTCCAGCCTAGCCAGAGATCGCGCCGCGGGCGAATGACAGTCGAAACCCGGCCCCCTCTGCGCCGTGTCGTTCTCCGCCAGCGGCGGCGGGACGTCTGCGAAGCGCCGCCTCCGGCGCTCCCTCGGCTGCGCCGCGGCCGACGGATGCGTGCCGGCGGCGTACGCCCGGTGTTCTGGCGCGCCTGCGGGCGCACAGTCAGCGCTCTGGCTGCTTTGGCGCTGCTGCTGGCCCTCGCCGTCGGAGGCGGAATCTGGCGTCTCAAGCAGGGGCCGCTGACCTTCGACATGCTCGGCGAACGCGTCGCCGAAGCCCTCGAGGCCCAGTTTGGCAGCGGCTACAACGTCGCCGTGCAGCACGCCCAGGTGGAGTGGATCGACGGCGCTCCAGCCCTGGCGATCACCGGCATCTCGATCCGCGATGCCAGCGGCACGCTGGTGGTGGCGGCACCGCAGGCCGACATCGGGTTCGACCTTGCCTCGCTGGCTGGCGGCAGAGTCGTTCCCCGCAAGATCGCCTTCATCGGCCTGGCCGTCGCCCTGACCATTGCGCAGGACGGCTCCGTGTCCATCTCGGCCTCGGGCACTGATTCCGATTCCGCCGTGCAGCCGGTCCAGCCCACCGACACCAGCTTTGGTCCCGGTGCCATCATCGATGCGCTGACGACCCCAAGCGGGGCGATGCGCGTCCTGCAGCACGCCGGCATCCGCGATGGCCGGCTACGGATCAACGACCTCCGGCGCGGCCATTCGCTCCTCTATGAGGGGCTGACCCTGGCGTATGCGGGGGCGGATGAAACGGGCAACCGGCTCGAGATGGGAGCCACGGGACCGTCCGGCCCATGGAAGATCGCCGCGACCGTCAGCGGCCGTCAGGGCGGTGAACGGCGGATCACGCTGAAGGCCATTGAATTGGCCCTCTCGGATCTCATCAGCATTGCCGAACCCGGAGCCGTTCCGGTGTCCACGGACATGCCGGTGACCGGGGAACTGACACTGGTGGTGGGCCCCGACAACGCCGTCACCGATGTTCAGGGGCGGGTCACTGGCGGCGAGGCCATGGTTCTGCTGGCCGATCCCGATGCCGAACCGATCTTCGTCGACAGCGTTGCCGGCGAGTTCGGCTGGGACAGTCGCGACCATGCCGTGATCATTCGCCGGCTCGGCTTTGTCGCCGGTGACACCAGGGCCGAGGTCAGCGGCAAGGTCACGCCGCCGACGGCAGGATCGGACCATTGGCAGGTCGCGCTCGCCAGCGACAGCATCACGGTCGCGGGCGAGGGGCGCGACCCGCCAGTCGTCTTCGACTCCATGGTGATGAATGGCCGGATGCCACTCGGCCTGAGCGGGCTGTTGATCGACAGGCTGGACTTCAGCGGCCCGCAGGCAGGCGTGAGCATGACCGGATCGGTCGGCAAGGTGCCGGATTTCGATGGCCTTGCGCTCGACGTCCGGACAACCAAACGCATGGCCTTGCGTCAGGTTCTCGCGCTCTGGCCGTCCTTTGTCGTCGACGATGTCAGGGCCTACTGCATCGAGGCGGTCAAGGGAGGCCATGTCGATAGCTTCAGCTACCGGGCCCGGCTGACACCCGCGATGCTGGCCGAGGCCGTGCAGCGCAAGCCTGTTCCCGAGGATGCGGTCCTGGTCGAGGCGGCGGTCACCAGCGGCGTCGCGCGCTTCGCCCCGGGCCTGCCCTTGCTGGGCGACATGGACGGCTCCCTGCGGGTCACGGGTCGCACCGTGGCGATCCAGCTCCGCCGCGGCGTTGTCGATCCTGCGCCCGGGCAGAAGCCGGTCGTGCTGTCCAATGGCCTGTTCAATGTCCACGATACGGCCCAGAACCCGTCGGTCGCCCATATCACCGCCGATGCGGTCGGCCCCGTCGACGCGGCCCTCGACATCGCCCGTTCCGACGAAT
Organism: Methylobacteriaceae bacterium; assembly: GCA_040380755.1. Taxonomy (GTDB): domain Bacteria; phylum Pseudomonadota; class Alphaproteobacteria; order Rhizobiales; family Beijerinckiaceae; genus Alsobacter. The sequence continues at coordinate 5,682 of JBEIIL010000094.1, forward strand.
TGCGATCCTTTGCGCCCATCAAGACCGACATGACCGGCGTCAAGGGACAGCTTGAGGCGCGCTTGTCGGTCGTGATGCCGTTGAAGCCGAACCTGACCCCCAAAGAAGTCACTGTCCTGATGCAGGGCACAGCAACGGGTGTCGCAGTCGACGGCCTCTTCGGCCGCGACCGGCTGGAAGGCGGCAGCTTTGCGATTGTCCAGGACAAGGCGGGCCTGAGCCTCAAGGGTGACGGCCGCATCGGCGGGTCCCAGGCCCAGATCGTGCTGTCGCAGCCTGCCGGTGGGGTCGGCGAGGTGACGGTGACGATGGTGCTCGACGATGCCGCCCGCGCCAAGCGCGGCATCAAGCTGGCGAGCGTCACGGGCCCGATCGACGCTCGGTTGACCGTCAGGGACCTGGCAGCTGCCAGGCCCTTGCCAAAGGTCGAGCTAGACCTGACGCGCGCGTCGTTGACCGATCTGCTGCCGGGCTGGACAAAGCCGGCCGGCAAGCCCGCAAAGGCCGCCTTCCGGCTGGATCTCGGCGAGGACGGCAGTGCGAGCTTCGACGATTTCACTCTGGAAGGCTCAGGCGCCCTGGCGAAGGGACAGCTCCGGATCGCAGCCGACGGTGCTCTCCAGAGCGCGCGGTTGACAGCGTTGAAGCTCGCGGCCGGCGACGACATGAAGGTCGATTTCGATCGCCAACCGGGGGGCGGCAGCAAGGTTGCCGTCCGTGCCAACGCGATCGACGCCCGGCCGCTCATCCGCGCCCTGACATCTCCCGGCGCAAGTCCAGTGTCTCAACCCGGGGACCTCGAGCTCGACCTCAAGGCCGGTGCCCTCCATGGCATGAACAACGAGACAATATCCGGCCTCGATTTTCGCCTGGCCGTCCGTGGCGGAGCCCTTCGCGACTTCCGCATGTCCGGTCGCCTCGGTCAGGCCCCTCTCTCGGGCCAGATCGCGCGCGGTGAGAACGGCACCATGGGGCTGGTGATCGAGAGCGGCAACGCCGGCGATTTCCTGCGCTTCTTGGACATCTATCGCCGCATGCGCGGCGGCGGGATGTTGCTCCAACTCGACGGCAACGCGCCGGTGATGTCGGGCGTCATGGTCGTCAATGGCTTCGTCCTCGACAACGAGCCGGCATTGGCACGCACGGCCGGCCAGGCCGAGGGCAATCCCAACAGCGTCCGGTTCACCAAGCTGCGCGCAGGGTTCTCTGTCGGCCTGGGCCGAATCGCCATCCGCGACGCCACGATGTGGGGCGAGGCTGTCGGCGGCACCCTCGAGGGGGCCATGGACTTCAACCGCGATCGCATCGACATGACTGGTACCTTTGTTCCGGCTTACGGGCTGAACAACATGTTCAACAAGGTGCCGATTGTCGGAACCATCCTTGGCGGGGGCCAGAACGAGGGCATCTTCGCGGTGAATTTCCGCCTGAGCGGCAAGGTCAGCCAGCCGACACTCGCCATCAACCCGTTGTCGGCGGTAGCACCTGGCATCCTTCGCAAGTTCTTCGGAGTGCTCGGCCCGGACGGCACGTTCGGCGGCGCCGAACCGCAAGCGCCCGGTCCCGCAGATGACACCGGACGGCCGCTGCAGATCAGGCCCTGAAGCCGGCCTCGAGTCCGCTGCCGCAGGTCCGGTCAGGCCGGCATGGCCCCCAGGCTCTGCCGCTCCAGCCGGCGCGGTGCCAGCCCGTCCGCCTCCAGTGCCGCGATCACCGCCCTTGTATGGTCGGCATCGCGCGTCTCGATCGTGACATCGAGCGTCACCCCCTTGGCGGGCACGTCGAGGAACAGCCGGCCATGCGACACCTCGAGGATGTTGGCGCCAAGCGCACCCATCCGGGAGGCGATCAGACCCAGCAGGCCCGGCCGGTCGGCCGTGGTGATCCGCAGTGACGCGATCCGCTCCTCCCGCTCCAGCGAGCGGATCATGATTGCCGCCAGCAGCCTGGCGTCGATATTGCCGCCGCACAGCACAAGACCGACCCGCTTGCCGGCAAAGCGCGCCGGCTCGGCCAGCACCGCCGCGAGACCCGCGGCGCCGGCGCCCTCGGCCATACTGCGCGCCAGGGTTGCGTAGGCATTGACCCCGCGCTCGATGGTGGCTTCGTCGACCAGGATGATCTCGTCGACCAGCGCGCGGACCACCGGCAGGGTCAGCTCCCCGACGGTCTTCACCGCGATGCCTTCAGCCAGTGTCGGGCCGCCGATTGGCCGGCTGCCGCCATCGAGTGCGTTGACAAACGACGGGTAGAGAGCGGCTTCGGCACCAACGACGGCGATGTCCGGCCGCAGCCCCTTGGCGGCGATGGCCATGCCGGCGACGAGCCCGCCGCCGCCGATCGGGACGACCAGCACGTCGAGGTCGGGCACGGCCGCCAGCATTTCCAGCGCCACGGTTCCCTGTCCGGCGATCACCGCCGGATCATTGTAAGGGTGGACGAGTGCCAGCCCCTGCTCGGCGCGGATCGCATCGCAGCGCTCCCGGCTCTCGTAGAGCGTCTCGCCATAGAGCACGACCGTCGCGCCCCACGCGCGCGTGTTCTCGACCTTCACCAGCGGGGTCGTCTCCGGCATCACGATCGTCGCCGGAATGCTGAGCCGTGCAGCGTGGTAGGCGACCGCCTGGGCGTGGTTGCCAGCCGACAGCGTGACCACGCCGCGCCGCCGGTCGGCCTCCGGCAGCTGCGCCAGCTTGACCCGCGCGCCGCGCTCCTTGAACGAGCCCGTGGTCTGCATGTTCTCGTATTTGACAAAGATCTCCGCGCCGGTCATCGCCGACAGACGGGGCGCTGGCAGCATCGGCGTGCGCTGGATCTCGCCGTCCAGCACCGTGGCGGCGGCCCTGATGTCGTCGAGGGAAACGGGAAGGCTTGTCATCGCCCGAGTTTACACGCGCCGCGGGCCGCCGTCGCGCCATCCGAACAATCCGCCAGGCCGCAGCGCCAGGATGACGCTGAGCAGGGCGAACACGGCAATGTCGCGGCTCTCGATCGGCATTGTTGCCGACCACGCGGCCTCCATCAGGCCGATCAGGATCCCGCCGAGGAAGCCGCCGCCGACCGATCCGATGCCGCCCAGCACCGCTGCCACCAGCGCCTTGAGGCCAAGCGTCAGTCCGGCCCCGTAGCCGACGCCGCCCCAATAGGCGGTCATCACGAAACCCGCCAGACCGGCAAGCCCCGCCGCCAGTCCGAAGGTTGCGAGGAACATACGCCTGGCGTCGACGCCGCACAGCGCCGCCGCTCCCGGATCATCCGCCAGCGCCCGCCAGGCGCGGCCGAAGGCCGATAGCCGCATTAACGCCGACAGGCCCGCGCCAGCCAGCAGTGCCACGCCGGTCACCACCAGTCCGACTGGCGTCACCGTCGTGATGAAGTCACCCGAGCGGAGCAGGGCTACGGGTGCATTCAGCACGGGCGGCACCCAGCGCAAATCGTTGCCCTGGGCGATGCGCTGATATTCAGCCAGCGCCAGCATCAGCCCGGTCGTGGCGATCAGCGCCGGCAGCGGCGGTCCGCGGACGAGGGGCGCCACCACCAGCCTGCCGACCACGACTCCGTGCAGTCCGGCTGCCCACAGCGCCGCCAGCAGGCCGAGGCCGAGGCCGGCCAGCGCGCCGCCGCCGCCCTGGACCAGCAAGGTCACGCCCAGCAGGGCGCCATAGCCCCCCAGCGCCGCGCACTCACCGAAGCCGAGCACGATCCGGCCGGCGAGCCCGTAGACCAGCGAATAGGCCGCCGCCACCAGCCCGTAGACGGCGGCCTGGGGCAGGGCGCCGATCAACTGCTGCGCCATGTACGCCACCCCATGCGGGACGCTCGGAAGGCCCTGTGTCGCAGCAAGGCCGCCCGGATCCTCAAGTGGCTCGCCGGACCCCAGATAGAACCGGCGCAGGAACAGCAGGCTCGCCGTCGGCAAGGCGCCGGCCTCCGTCTCCACGCTGATCAGCTCCTGGCGGCCGCGCGTCAGCAGTGCCCCGGCAAAGCGGCAGGCGACGAAGCGGGTCCGCGCCGGCTGGTGGGGCGGTTCAGCCCTGTAAACGATCCGCACCGTTCCCGGCCCGGCGCCAGGACCCGACCTGGTAATGCGGATGTCAGTCCCTGGCGGATTGAGCACCGGCAGCACCTGCCGGCACAGGCGCGACTGGTCGGCGTCGACCAGCCCGGCACAGCCGGACAGGGCAAGCATCAGCAGAAGAAGGGCAGGGGCGGCGAGCGCCGGCCGCAAGGCGGCGCGTGTCCACGGCATCATGAACCATAGGCCGGTGCCGTGCGCCGCCACAATGGTCTGGGCTGTCCGCCTTGTCGGCGGAGCCCTGTTCGCGCGCAGGCTCAGCGCGCGGCGTTCAGCGTCTCGGCGACCACGGGGGCGAAGTAGGTGAGCACGCCATCGGCGCCAGCCCGCTTGAAGGCGAGGAGGCTCTCCATCATCGCCCGGTCGCCATCCAGCCAGCCATTGCGCGCCGCGGCATGGATCATCGCGAACTCGCCCGAGACCTGATAGGCGAAAGTCGGGACTGCGAAGGTCTCCTTTACCCGGCGAACGATGTCGAGATACGGCATGCCGGGCTTGACCATGATCATGTCGGCGCCTTCGTCGAGATCGAGCGCAACCTCGCGCATCGCCTCGTCGCCATTGGCAGGATCCATCTGATAGGTCCGCTTGTCGCCCTTCAGCGTCGCGCTGGTGCCCACCGCATCACGGAACGGGCCGTAGAAGGCCGACGCATATTTGGCCGCATAGGCCATGATCTGCACGTCGGCAAAGCCTGCACCGTCGAGCCCGCCGCGGATGGCGCCAACCCGGCCGTCCATCATGTCGGACGGCGCGATGATGTCGGCGCCAGCCTCGGCCTGATTGAGCGCCTGGCGCACCAGCACCTCGACCGTCTCGTCATTGAGGATCAGATCGTCATGCAGCAGGCCGTCATGGCCGTGGCTGGTGTAGGGATCGAGCGCCACGTCGGTGACGATCCCGATGTGCGGCACCGCAGTCTTGATCGCCCGGCAGGCCCGGCAGACGAGATTCTCCGGGTTCAGCGCTTCGCTGCCCGACGGATCGCGCAGGTCGCGCTCGGTGAATGGAAACAGCGCCAGCGCCGGGATGCCGAGCGCGGCAGCGCGCTCGGCCTCGGCCCCGATGCCGTCGATCGACAGGCGCTGAACGCCGGGCATCGACCCGACATCGATCCGCACACCCGTGCCCTCGACGATGAACAGCGGCCAGATCAGGTCTGCTGTCGTCAGCACGTTTTCCCGCACCATCCGGCGCGCCCATTCGGCCTTGCGGTTGCGCCGCGGGCGGCTCTGCAGGTCGAGCCTGACCTGGCCGCCGATCCGGCCGGTCTGGGCGGCATCGCCCCGGGCCGAGGGATGCAGAGGGGTAACGTGCGATGCCATGGAACACTCCGTCCGGCAGGGAAGTCCCGGCCCCCCGGCCGGAACTTGATGTGTCACGCAGACGTAACACCGATCGTGTCAGCCCGAAAGACACAGCGTTGCAATTGCGTGCTCGTACGGATGCTGCGTTGACGCGGCGGGGGCCGCCGGTCTTCACTCCGCCCGCCAACGACAAGACGGAACACGCCGATGACCGACCTCGCCGCCGAGCCCGAAGTCCTGTGCGAGCGCCGCGGCGCCGCCGGGATGATCGTTCTCAACCGCCCCCGTGCGCTCAATGCCGTCACCCACGGCATGGTGACGGCGATCGCATCCGCCCCTGTCGCCTGGGAGCGGGATCCGGCAGTGACGCGCGTGGTGGTCACGGGCGCCGGCGACCGGGCGTTCTGCGCCGGGGGCGACATCCGTCAGCTCTATGAGCTTGGCAAGGCCGGCCGCCACGCCGAGGCGCTGGCGTTCTGGCGCGACGAATATGTCCTCAACGCCCGCATCAAGCGCTATGCGAAGCCCTATGTCGCCCTGGTCGACGGTATCGTCATGGGCGGGGGCGTCGGCCTCTCCCTGCACGGCTCGCACCGGATTGCCGGCGACCGCTACCTGTTTGCCATGCCCGAAGTCGGGATCGGCTTCTTTCCCGACGTTGGCGCGACCTATGCGCTGCCGAGGCTGCCGGGCCAGGCCGGCCTCTGGCTCGGCCTGACGGGAGCGCGCATCCGCCGTGCCGATGCGGTGGCGCTTGGCCTTGCCACCCACGCGGTGCCGAGCGGCGCGCTGGCGGGTCTCACCGATGCGCTCGCGGCGGGCGAGCCGGTCGACGCAGCGATCGCGGCGGCGGCGGTTGATCCCGGCCCGGCGCCATGGGCGACGGACCGCGCCCTTATCGACCGCGCCTTCGCGGCTGATGATATCAGCGCCATCCTCGCGGTCCTTGATGCCGATGGCTCGCCGTTTGCCGCCGACGTGGCGGCCACGATGCGAACCAAGTCACCCACCAGCATGGTGCTGGCACTTCGTCAGCTTCGCAGCGGTGCGTCGCTCGGTTTCGAAGACGCCATGAACCTGGAGTTCCGCATCGTGTCGCGGATGGTGGAGACCGGAGATTTCTATGAGGGCGTGCGCGCCGTGGTTGTGGACAAGGATCAGTCACCCCGCTGGTCGCCGGCCGGCGTCGCAGACGTCAAGCCCGGCATGATCGACCGCTATTTCGCGCCACTCGCCGATGAACTCGGCCTGGGTGGGAGCAAAGCGTGAGCGACACCACCGAAATCCCTGTCCGGCGCGGCCTGGCCGGCGATCGGGCACTGATCTGGTTCATGCGCGCCATGGCCGTCGCCTGGATCGCCAAGGGCCTGCTGAACTGGCTGGTGATCCTCGGTCATCCGCTGTTTGGCGGCCCAGCGCTTGACGCTCTCCCGCTGGGCGCCCGAGCGGCCGTGATCGCCTTTGCGGTGCTTGACCTCGTGGCCGGGGTCGGCCTCTGGCTGACGAGCACCTGGGGCGGCGTCATGTGGCTGCTCGCCGTGATGTGCCACCTGCTCGTGGGCGTGCTCGGTCCGGGCGGACCGGAGGCCGGTGGCCTCGTTCTCGCGGTCGAGGTTGCCCTGGTATTTGTCTATATTGGACTGTCATGGCTCGCGTCACGCGAGGCCTGATACAGTAAACAGAAACTTGCAAGTTACTTTCAGTTCACTGCGAAAGAGTGAACATCCGATTCATCCCGTTGTTTAAACCCGTCTTCAGAGCTGCTTCGTATAGTCCACCTAATCAAGGCCGGAAAAAACACGGCTTGCAGGGACAATACAGCGAGGCGAAACATGAAGACGGCGCTCAAGTCAATCGATCAGCGTGAAGCTACGGCAGTATCCGCCGAGGTGCAGCCGCTCTACATCGAGGCCCTGACGCTCGTGGAGAGGCTGCATCGCCGCCTGCTCGACGTGATCAAGGACGAATTCGACCGCCGCGGCCGGTCCGACGTCAACAGCGTCCAGGCGCTGCTGCTCTACAATATCGGCGACAAGGAACTGACGGCCGGCGAGCTGCGTACCCGCGGCTACTATCTCGGCTCGAATGTCTCCTACAACGTCAAGAAGCTGGTGGAGATGGGCTACCTGCATCACCAGCGCTCGCGCATCGACCGTCGGTCGGTTCGCATCAGCCTGACCGATGCCGGCCAAGCGGTTCACGACATCGTTAAGGGTCTTTACGACAAGCACGTGCGCACCGTCGAGCAGATCGGTGGCATTTCCCCGGAAGAGTTCAAGCAGGTCAACATGGCGCTGGCCCGGCTCGAGCGCTTCTGGACGGACCATATCCGCTACCGTCTCTGAAAACCCACGCATAAGCCTGAGATTGCGGTGAGGCCGGGGCTCGTCCCCGGCCTTGTCGCGTTCAGGCGTCGCGGGCTGCCGGCTCGGAGCCGGCTGACTTTGGCGGGCGCGGGACAAAGGTGGGGACCTGCGCCGCATAGGCGGCAAAGCCCGGCCGTGCCGACAGATGCGCCTCAAGCGGTGGAATGCCCGATACCTTGAGCAGCAGAAGCGTCAGTAGGGCTGGGCCCGTCAGCGTCAGGATTTGCCCGGTCATCCCCCACGCGAGGAAGCCGAGGCCCCACCACAGCACGGCCTCGCCGAAGTAGTTCGGGTGGCGTGACCAGGCGAAGACCCCGGTGGTCAGAAGCCGGCCGCGATTCGCCGGAACACGCCGGAACGCCGCGAGCGCGCTGTCGGCGATGCTCTCGACCACGAAACCGGTGCCGAACAGGGCGATGGCGATTGCCACGACGACAGGCGGGGCATCGCCAGCGCCCGGTGCCATGGCGAAATGGATCGGGGCGGCGACGAGCCACAGCACCACGCCCTGCACCATGAACACCATCCAGAAGCTGCGCCGGGGCCAGGCATCTCCGTGCTGGTCCCGCATGGCCCGGTAGCGCGCGTCCTCCGTGTCGGACTGAAGATGCCGAACAGCCAGATGGGTTCCAAGGCGGGCAGCCCAGAGTGTCACCAGTGTCATGAACAGGATTTGGCTCATCTGCGGCGGCGGCCCGAGCGCCAGTTCGAGCCAGCCGATCACCGGAAATCCGGCCGCCCAGTACAGGTCCACGATGCCGCAATCGCGGCCGCGAAGGCTGACCACCCATAACAGCGCGAAAGCCAACAGCGTCACGGCCAGAGCCAGGGCCGGCGGGCTGGAAAACACGGAAACGAACTGCGACAGTGCCATTGTGATCACACCGTCAGGATCGGGCCCTGCCAGACCCGCCCTGCGCCTTAATTTCGCCGGACTGCCCGGCGCTTTTCCCTTGCCTGCGACAGCTGGTCAGGGCCGTGCGAACGGTTCGTTTACGCTGATCGGCGAAAGATCAGCACAACGCCCTGACTCTAACCGGTGCCAGTACGAACAATGACCGTCTTCAGATCGATCAGCCGCCGTGAATTCGCCCTGCCGGCCCTTGCCGCCCTCGTCGCGTCCGCGACAGGCGCACGGGCCCAGTCCGGGCTTGGACAGGCCGAATGGCGTCAGAGCTATGACTCCGTCACCAACCTGAAGGTGCATCGCACCCTCTCGCCTGTGCTGTCGCCGCTGACGCTGCAGGCGACCGAGCAGATGATCGAGACCTATCGGCGCATGGCGTCGAGCGGCGGCTGGCCGCAGATGCCGAACGTGGCACTGCGCCTCGGCCAGAAGGGTCCGGGCGTCGTCGCCCTGCGCCGTCGCCTGATCGCATCGGCTGACATCGACGCCGCCGCCGGCGGCTCGCAGACCTTCGACAGCTATGTCGAGGCCGGCGTGAAGCGCTTCCAGGAGCGCCACGGTTTGATCCCGACCGGGATCGTCAGCGCCTCCACCGTTACGGCCATGAATGTCCCGGCGGACGTTCGGCTGCGGCAGCTGGAGATCAACATCGTCCGGCTGCGGACCTATGCGGGCAATCTCGGGCCGCGCTTCGTCGTGGCCAACATTCCGGCGGCCCTGATCGAGACCGTCGAGAACGGCCAGGTGATGACCCGCCACGCCGCCGGCGTCGGCAAGGCCGACCGCCAGTCGCCGGTGATGACCGCACGCGCCACTGACATCAACTTCAATCCGTTCTGGACCGTTCCGGCCTCGATCATCCGCAAGGACCTGATCCCAAAGATGCAGGCGGATCCGAAGTACCTGACCGAGAACAAGATCCGGATCTACAGCCAGCAGGGTCAGGAAATTCCTCCCACCCAGATCAACTGGCGGTCGGATGAAGCCACCCGCTACATGTTCCGCCAGGATCCAGGTGGCGACTTCAACTCGCTCGGCGTCGTGCGCATCAACATCGCCAACCCGCATGGCGTGTACATGCACGACACGCCCGCCAAGGGCATCTTCGGCGACGACTTCCGCTTCGTGTCCTCGGGCTGCATGCGCGTGCAGAACGTGCGCGACTACATCACCTGGCTGCTCAAGGAGACGCCCGGCTGGACGCGTGATCGGATCGACGAGGCGATCCTGTCGGGCAACCGCATCGATGCGCGAATGGTCCAACCCGTGCCGGTCTATTGGGTCTACATCACCGCCTGGGCGACGCCCGAGGGGCTCGTCCAGTTCCGTGACGACATCTACAACAAGGACGGCATCGGCCAGGTGCCGATGGCCGCCATGCAGCGTCCGGCCGAGGA
>JBEIIL010000095.1:0-15511 GCA_040380755.1 Methylobacteriaceae bacterium
ATCCTGGTGCCGATCGGCGGCGCCGCCCCGAACAGCCGCCTGGTCATCGATGCGCTCGTCGCGCTCGGCTTCGGCGCCTCGCTGATCTCGATCTTCGCCCGTCTCGGCGGCGGCATCTTCACCAAAGGAGCCGATGTCGGCGCCGACCTCGTCGGCAAGGTCGAGGCCGGCATTCCCGAGGATGACCCACGCAATCCCGCCACGATCGCCGACAATGTCGGCGATAATGTCGGCGACTGCGCCGGCATGGCGGCCGACCTGTTCGAGACCTATGCGGTGACGGTCGTCGCCACCATGGTGCTGGCCGCGATCTTCTTCGTCGGCTCCGGTCCGGACGTCCTGTCGAAGACCATCCTCTACCCGCTCGCCATCTGCGCGGTGTGCATCGTCACGTCGATCGCCGGCACCTTCGCGGTCAAGCTCGGCGCCAACAACTCGATCATGGGCGCGCTCTACAAGGGCCTGTGGGTCACCTCCGGCCTGTCGGTCGTCGGGCTGGCGATCGCCACCTGGGGCACCATCGGCTTCGGCGATGTCGGCACCGTGAAGGCCATGGGTGGCGACATCGTGGTCAACGGCACCAAGCTGTTTGTTTGCGGCGTCATCGGTCTCATCGTCACCGGCCTGATCGTCTGGATCACCGAATACTACACTGGCACCGGCAAGCGCCCGGTCGTGTCGATCGCCCAGGCATCGGTCACGGGTCACGGCACCAACGTCATCCAGGGCCTCGCAGTCTCGCTGGAATCGACCGCCCTGCCGGCACTCGTCATCGTCTTCGGCATCATCTCGACCTTCCAGCTCGCCGGCCTTTACGGGACGGCGATCGCCGTCACCACCATGCTGGGCATTGCCGGCATGATCGTCGCGCTCGACGCCTTCGGCCCGGTCACCGACAATGCCGGCGGCATTGCCGAGATGGCCGGCCTGCCCAAGGAAGTCCGCCAATCGACGGACGCGCTCGACGCGGTGGGCAACACCACCAAGGCCGTCACCAAGGGCTATGCCATCGGCTCGGCCGGTCTCGGTGCGCTCGTGCTGTTCGCTGCCTACAGCTACGACCTCCAGTACTTCATCACGGAGGCGAACAAGGCCGGATCGACGCTGTTCCCCTACTTCAAGGGGATCGGCACCGTGTCGTTCGACCTCTCCAACCCCTATGTGGTCGCAGGTCTGATCTTCGGCGGCCTCATCCCCTACCTGTTCGGCGGCATCGCCATGACGGCGGTCGGCCGGGCGGCCGGCTCGGTCGTCGAGGAGGTGCGTCGCCAGTTCCGCGAGAAGCCGGGCATCATGGCGGGCACCGACAAGCCCGACTATGCCCGCGCCGTTGACATGCTGACACGCGCGGCCATCAAGGAGATGATCATCCCCTCGATGCTGCCGGTGCTGGCACCGCTCGTGGCCTATTTCGGGGTCCTGGCCCTTTCGGGCTCGAAGGCTTCGGCTTTCGCGGCACTCGGCGCCTCGCTGCTCGGCGTGATCGTCAACGGCCTGTTCGTCGCCATCTCGATGACGTCTGGCGGCGGCGCGTGGGACAACGCCAAGAAGTCCTTCGAGGACGGCTTCGTCGACAAGGACGGCGTCCGTCACATGAAGGGGTCCGATGCCCACAAGGCCTCGGTCACCGGTGACACGGTCGGCGATCCCTACAAGGACACCGCCGGCCCGGCCGTGAACCCGGCGATCAAGATCACCAACATCGTCGCCCTGCTGCTGCTGGCGGTTCTCGCCCACATCAACTGAGCGAACCGACCATCGCAACGAACAAAGCCCACGGTCTTGCGACCGCGGGCTTTTTCTTGAGGGAGGCGTTTGCGACGCAAAGCCGACCGCGAAGGGCGTTGGACAAACGGGCCGGCGGCCTCAGCCGCCTGCGCTGTCTCCCAAGGTGATGGGCTCAGATGATGCCCTGGCCCGTGGCACGCAGCAGCTGGCGCACGACCGACAGCTCGTTGCCGCCCGTGGGCGTGGTGCGGCTGATGAAGTCAAAGATCACGCCGTCCTGCAGCCCGTAGCTGGCGATGCGCTCAACCTTCATGTTCTTGTTGAAGGTCAGCGCCAGCACTCGCTGGTCGATGATGGCCGGGTCCATGAAGGCCAGCGACCGCTTGGTCTGCTGGCTGATGTAGTACCAGGTCTGGTTGCCGACGGTCGACACGGTGGAGGGTGACCCCAGCGTCGTAATGACCGTCTGGGCGTCCGTGCCCGGCTTGATCTGCTGCAGCAGCCGTTCGTCAATGACGTAGCCTCGGGTCTGCACTTCCTGGTTGCACGCCGCGAGCCCGGCCCCGAGCCCCGCCGCCATCACCAGCCGCACCGCCCAGCGCCGCAGCGGCGACGCCGCAGCTTGATCCGGACGCATCGAGTCCGCACGCACCATGTCCCACCCCTTGAGATGCCGCATCGCCGCAGGAGGAGCTGAGCGCCAGTTTTCGCTTGCCCGACCCGGCTCGGTTGCCGTAACCCGCGGTCGTGGTAATTGCAAGGCGAGCCGGGAGGCCGCCCGAAGGGGCGTGGCATCCATGATTTTAGGCCTGTTCAAGCGCCGCAATCCGAACGCCGCCGTCGTCGACCGCCTGTATCTGGCGATTGCCGACGCATCGCGGGCACCAGGATTCTACCGGGATCTCGGCGTTCCCGACACAGTCGAGGGGCGTTTCGACATGCTGACCCTGCATGTCGCGCTGGTCCTGCGCCGCTTGGCGACCCTGCCGGCACCGGCCGGCGAACTGGCGCAAGACCTTGTCGACCACACCTTTGCGCATTTCGACAGCGCGTTGCGCGAGCTCGGCGTCAGCGATATCGGCGTGCCCAAGAAAATGAAGACGCTGGCCTCGGCCTTCTATGGCCGCGCCAAGGCCTATGGCGTGGCGCTGGAGGGTGGCACGGGCCTGGAAGCTGCCCTGCTGCGCAATGTCTTTGGCGAGGCAGCGGCCATGCCGGATGCGCCGGCGCGGTTGGCGCGCTATGTTGAAGCGGCCGAACAGCTGCTGGCCGGCGCGCCGTTCCAGGCCTTTGTCGACGGCACGCCGCCCTTTCCCGACCTCGAGCCCCCCGGCGGGAGCAATCGATGACCCCGACCACTGCGACCCTGACCCGCCCCTTCGACGTCGATGACCTGCCGGACGCAGGGGTCGAGGTTGCGGTGGATCCGAGCGCCGACGAGCGCGCCAGCCTGGCCGCCGCCTTCGGCCTCGACGGGATCGACAGCCTTGCCGGCCGCTTTCTCGTCGTGCGCCGGGGCCGCAGCGTCACGGTGACGGGTCGGGTGACGGCGGCCGTGCGCCAGATCAGCGTTGTTTCGCTCGAGCCGTTTCCGGCGACGGTCGACGAGGCCGTCAACGTCAAGTTCGTCGACGACCCTCAGCATGACATGGACGACCGCGAGGACCGGCGGGACCAGCAGGCCGTGCTCGACGCTCCCGATCCGATCACCGACGGCCGAATCGATCTCGGACAACTGACCGCCGAATTCCTGGCGCTCGGTCTCGATCCCTATCCGCGCCAGCCTGGCGAGACCTTCAGCTACGCCGAATCAGAGGCGGGCGAGGACTCGCCCTTTGCGGCGTTGAAGCGGTTGGGCCACCCGCAGGGCGAGTGACCCGCCGCCATTTGCAGTTGCCACGTCACACGGCTCGGCTATTGTCCGCCGTCCGCGCGGCCCCGCCGCAGTCCCGGGACCTCAAAGCCGCGAACGGCCGATATCGATGACGCGCAAGGTCCGTATTTCACTTGATGCGATGGGCGGCGACCACGGTCCATCGGTGGTCATTCCCGGCGCGGCCATCGCCCTCGAGCACCACCCGCAGGCCCACTTTATCGTGCACGGACAAGAGGCCCTGTGCCTGCCGCTGCTCGACGCCCATCCCAAGCTGAAGGCCGTGACGACCTTCGTGCATGCCGATGTTGCGGTGCGGATGGACGACAAGCCGAGCCAGGCGCTGCGTCAGGGCCGCTGGAAGTCCTCGATGTGGCGCGCCATCGAATCGATCAAGAAGGGCGAGGCCGACGTGGCCGTCTCCGCCGGCAATACCGGTGCGCTGATGGCCATGTCGAAGTTCTGCCTGCGCACCATGGCGCACGTCGACCGCCCCGCCATCGCCGCCATCTGGCCGACGACACGCGGCGAGAGCATCGTCCTCGATGTCGGCGCCACCATCGGTGCCGACGCCCGCCACCTGGTCGACCTCGCCATCATGGGTTCGGCCATGGCGCGGATCGTCTTCGACATCGAACGTCCGACGGTCGGGCTGCTGAATGTCGGCGTCGAGGAGATCAAGGGCGTCGAGGAGGTCAAGACCGCCGGCCGCATGCTGCGTGACGCCGACCTGCCGACCCTGGCCTATTACGGCTTTGTCGAGGGCGACGACATCGGCAAGGGCACGGTCGACGTGGTCGTCACCGAGGGCTTTGCCGGCAACATCGCGCTCAAGACCGCCGAGGGCACCGCCAAGCAACTCGCCGCCTATCTGCGCAGCGCCATGAGCCGCACCCTGATGGCGCGCATCGGCTATCTGTTCGCCCGGGGCGCCTTCGACGCGCTGCGCGACAAGATGGATCCCCGCAAGGTCAATGGCGGCGTTTTCCTGGGCCTTGACGGCATTGTCATCAAGAGCCATGGCGGGACCGATCCGACAGGGTTCGCCGCCGCCATCGACCTGGGCTACGACATGGTCGAGCACGATCTGATGTCCAAGATTCGGGAGAGCCTGGAATCGAATTTCCCGCCGCCGCCCGCCGGCGCGCCGGAAGCGGAGACCGCATCGTGACGCTTCGTTCCGTCGTGCTGGGCTGCGGGCAATGCCTGCCGGACCGTGTCCTCACCAATGCCGAACTCGCCACGATGGTCGACACCTCCGACGAGTGGATCGTCGAGCGCACCGGCATCCGCCGCCGCCACATCGCGGGGGAGGGGGAAACCACCTCCGTCCTGGCCACCCGCGCGGCCCGCGCCGCGCTCGATGATGCCGGCATCGACGCGTCCTCCATCGACCTCATCATCGTCGCCACGGCAACGCCCGACTTTACCTTTCCGGCCTGCGCCACCCAGGTGCAGTCGGCGCTCGGCATCACCCAGGGCGCAGCGTTTGATCTGCAGGCCGTCTGCTCGGGCTTCGTCTTCGCGCTGGCGACGGCCGACAAGTTCCTCGCCTCCGGGTCCAGCCGCCGCGCCCTCGTGATCGGAGCGGAAACCTTCTCGCGCATCCTCGACTGGCAGGACCGCACCACCTGCGTGCTGTTTGGCGACGGCGCCGGCGCGGTTGTGCTCGAGGCCCAGGAGGCATCCGGCGGCCTGGCCGACCGCGGCATCCTGACGACCCATCTGCGCTCGGATGGACGCCATTTCGACAAGCTCTATGTGGACGGTGGTCCGTCAGCCACCGCGACGACCGGCCATCTGCGCATGGAGGGCCGCGAGGTGTTCCGCCATGCGGTGACAAACCTGGCCGAGACGATCGAAGAGACCTTCCGGGCAACGGGCCTGACGGCCGCCGACATTGACTGGTTCGTGCCGCACCAGGCCAACAGACGCATCATCGACGCCACGGCGCGCCGCCTTGGAATCAGCTCCGACCGGGTGGTGATAACCGTCGCCGACCATGGCAACACCTCGGCGGCCTCGATTCCGCTGGCGCTGGCCGTCGCGCGCGCGGATGGACGCATCCGCCGCGGCCAGCTGGTGCTGATGGAGGCCATGGGCGGCGGGTTCACCTGGGGGTCGGCTTTGGTACGCTGGTAACGGCGGTTTCACGTTGACCGGCTCCCGCTGCGACAATAACGTCGACAACCGGGGCGGATATATTATTATTTAATTCGATTAGACGCAGTCGGGGGCGATGTGGCTGAGCGTACGATCACCAGGGCCGAATTGAGCGAGGCTGTGTATCAGAGGGTTGGCCTCTCCCGCACCGAATCCGCCGCCATGGTCGAACTGGTTCTGAAGGAGATTTCCGACTGTCTGGCTCGCGGAGAAACCGTGAAGCTGTCGTCGTTCGGATCGTTTGTGGTCCGCTCGAAGGGAGAGCGGGTCGGCCGCAACCCCAAGACCGGCGTCGAGGTTCCGATCGAGCCGCGGCGCGTGATGGTGTTCAAGCCATCAAACATTCTCAAGGGGCGCATCAACGGCCTCGATATTGCAGACGAAGACGATTGACGCCATCGAGGCTGCAGAAGCGGCCGCTTGCACACACCCTTTGACCTGATGCATTGCGCTGGCATCTGAGCCGGCTTCGGAGACAGCATTGGACAAGAGTCCCGACGCCTTCCGCACCATCAGCGAAGTGGCTGATGACCTTGATCTTCCTCAGCACGTATTGCGCTTCTGGGAAACCCGTTTCGCACAGATCCGCCCGCTGAAGCGCGGTGGCGGCCGGCGCTACTACCGGCCAGACGACGTTGAACTGCTGCGTGGCATCCGCCATCTCCTCTACGGGCAGGGCTACACCATCAAGGGCGTCCAGCGCATCCTGAAGGAGCAGGGTGCGCGCACCGTGCAGGCGATTGGGCGTGGCGAAGGCTTTGCACCGGCGCCGGCTCGGCAGGCGCCCGACGACGACCGTCCGGTTGCGGCCCCACCACCTTCCAGCCTCGTCGCCATCGAGCATGATGCCGACGACAGCGGGCCGGATGGCGATGACGAGCCCGTGGATCGCGATGCCGGCCAAGCCGCGGCTGTGCCGGTGGGGCGCTTGCCGCCGGACGTGGTCCGCCGCCTGCAATACGCGCTGAGCGAGCTCAGCGAGTGTCGCCGCCTGATCGCCGTTGCCCGCGGCGGGCGCGACGACGACGGCTGACGCTGTCGCTCAGCCGATCTCGACCACGATCCGGCCGCGGACGGTGCCGTCGAGGATCGACCGCGCCGCGTCGATGACGCCGGCGAGTCCGATGGTCGTGGTCATGGCGGCGAGTTTCGTCCGGTCGAGGCCGGCATCCAGCAGAGCCCAGGCCTCCTGCCGTCGGGCCAACGGCACCATCACGCTGTCGACCCCGAGAAGCGAAACGCCGCGCAGGATGAAGGGCGCCACGCTGGACGGCAGGTCCATGCCGCCCGCCAATCCGCAGGCCGCGATCGCGCCACCGTAGCGCGTCATCGACAACAGGTTGGCCAGCGTCGTCGAGCCCACCGAGTCGACGCCCGCCGCCCAGCGTTCCTTGGCCAGCGCCTTGCCGGGAGCCGCCAGTTCGGCCCGCTCGATGATTTCGGCGGCACCAAGGTTGCGCAGGTATTCGGCCTCCTGCGGTCGGCCCGTCGCCGCCACCACGTGCCAGCCGCGGCCAGCGAGCAGCGCGATGGCGACCGACCCGACGCCGCCGGCCGCGCCGGTGACCACCACCGGCCCGTGGGCCGGCGTCAGCCCGTGGCGCTCAAGTGCCAGGACGCAAAGCGCGGCCGTATAGCCTGCGGTGCCGATCGCCATGGACTGGGCAGGGCTCAGTCCGGCCGGGCGCGGCAGCAGCCAGTCGCCCTTCACCCGCGCGCGTTGCGCATAGGCGCCGAGATGCGTCTCGCCGACGCCCCAGCCATTGAGGATCACGTCGTCACCGGGCTTGAAGCCGGCGTGGCTCGATGTCTCGACGACGCCCGCGAGGTCGATGCCGGGGATCATCGGAAAGCGGCGAATGACCGGCGCCTTGCCGGTGACGGCCAGCCCGTCCTTGTAGTTCACGGTCGAGTGGGTGACCCGGACGGTGACGTTGCCATCCATCAGCTCGCTGTCGGCCACATCCCGCAGGCCACAGCGGTAACCCGAAGCGTCCTTGTCGACGACCACGGCGCGAAACGAACCCATCATCCTCTCCCCTGTGAACGCCGCCGTTGTTGCCCGGCGCGCGGCCATCTGCAAGTCGCAGCCGTGCGGTCGGCCGACGGCATCACGCCGTTGCGACGACCGGGCGCACCACCGGCTGCTCGCGGATCGGCAGGTTGATGAGCGCCGACAGCACGCCGAGCAGGATCGACAGCCACCAGATCAGCTCGTAGGAGCCCGACCGCTCATAGACGAGGCCGCCGAGCCAGACACCGAGGAAGCCGCCCAGCTGGTGCGAGAAGAAGGCAAAGCCGTACAACATCGACATGTAGCGGGTGCCGAACATCAGGGCCACGAGGCTCGATGTCGGCGGGATCGTCGACAGCCAGAGCAGCCCCATGCCGGCACCGAATGCGATGGCGGATGTCGTGCTGACCGGGACCAGCAGGAACAACAGAACGACAACGGACCGGCTGGCATAGATCGCCGAGAGGATCCAGCGCTTGGGCACGCCGCGCGACACCATTCAGCCCGAAGACAGCGAGCCGACGACATTGGCCAGGCCAATGGCCGCGAGTGTCCATCCTCCCACCCATGCGGGCATGCCGGCATCCTTGAGGTAGGCCGGCAGATGGGTGGTGATGAAGGCCAGGTGGAACCCGCAGGTGAAGAAGCCGATCACAAGGAACACGTAGGACCTGTGCTGGAAGGCCTCTGCAAGCGCCTGGGGGATCGACTGCGTCGGTCCCTGGATGGTCGATGTCGCCGTACCCCTGGCCGCCAGCGTGAGCGACAGCGGAATGACCAGCAGGATCGTCGCGGCAAAGACGAGCAGGGTCTGCTGCCAGCCGATCTGCTCGATGAGCATCGCGCCGGCTGGCGGAAACAGGAACTGGCCGAACGAGCCGGCGGCCGTCCCGGCGCCGAAGCTGAAGCCGCGCCACTTCTCCGGCAGGATCTTGCCGAAGGCGCCGAGCACGAGGTTGAATGAACAGCCCGACAGGCCGAGGCCGATGAGCACGCCGCTGCCGATGGTCATCGCCCCGGGTGTCTGGGCATAGGCCATCAGCGCCAGGCCCGCCGCGTACATGACGGCGCCGAGGATGAACACGCGCACGGTGCCGAAGCGGTCCGCCACGGCGCCGGCAAAGGGCTGGCCGAGACCCCACATCAGGTTCTGCAGCGCGATCGCAAGCGAGAACACGTCGCGGCCCCAGCCGAATTCGACGCTCATCGGGATCTGGAACAGGCCGAGCGAGGAGCGAGGCCCGAAGGTAATCAGGCCACACAGGCAGCCGGCAATAAGCACGGCTTCCGGTGCGAAGCGTGTCAGGCGCTGCGGGGCCGGCTGGGTCGGGGAGGGCGTGGCCATGGCGGCTCCGGGACAGGCGACGGCAGACACGCCGTGCCGCCTGGGGGGATGATGCGACGGCCGGCGACGGGGCTCACCGCCAGCCGGGACAGATCAGCGCGCGCCGGCGCCCGGCGCTTCGAAAACGAAGCATGTCTCGGTGCCGTGCGCCAGAAGCTTGCCGCGCGCATCCGTCATGCGTCCTTCGGATGTCGCGATCCGGCCACCGGCATGGACGATCCGCCCCTCGGCGCGGATCACCCCGGTGCCGGGCAGGACCGGCCGGACGAAATGCACCTTGAACTCGGCCGTCGTATAGGCCTGCCCCGCCTTGAGGACCGAGTGCACCGCGCAGGCCATGACCGTGTCCATCAGGGTCGACGTCCAGCCGCCATGGATCGTCCCCAGCGGATTGTAGAACCGGGCGTCGGGATCGCCCTCGAACACCACGTGGCCTGCGTCGGCGGACACCATGCGGATCGCCGCCACCTCGCACACCGGCGGGGCCGGCAGGCGCCCCACCAGCATCGCGCGCAGGAAAGCGAGGCCATCCATCGCACTGGCCTCGGCGAGTGGCGTCAGCCCGTAGCGGATGGCGACTGGCGGTGCGGGCGACGCGACGGGAGCAGGCTCGGGGGGCACGGGTGCTGACAAGAGACCTCGGGGGAGCTCAGGACAGGGGATCGTCAGTGGGGGCAGTGCGGTCACGCGCGATCGCCTCGGCGGCCCGGCGCAGGCGGCGCAGCCCTTCGCGGACCTCGTCGCCGGCGGGCCCCAGCGCCGCGTCGAAGGCCGCCTGCGCGGCGCGCCACAGCGGCAGGGTCTGCACCAGCATGGCCTCGCCGGCCGCGGTCAGCGCATAGCGTTTGGCGCGCCCGCGCCGCGCCGGCGCCTCGGCCACCAGGCCCTGTCGGCGCAGCAACTCGAGGTTGCGCAGCAGCGTCGTGCGCTCGAGCGACAGCTGGTCGGCCAGCTGGGCAAGGGTCTCGTAGCGGTCGATCCGCACCGCCACCAGCACCTGGAACTGGGTGGCGTGCAGCCCCGAGGTGCGCAAAAAATCGTTGTAAACGCGGCTGACTGCCCGACCGGTCATCAGCACCGACCGTCCGAGGCAGCGCGGCAGGTCCCCCGGAAGCTCTCCAGGTAGCTCCGGGGCGAGGCTCGGGGAAGGCGGTTCGTGGGTAGATGTGGACATACACGTGTAACTACACAAAATTTGCGTCTTGCGCCAGACCCGGTCGCCAGATCGGTGTCACGGCAGCGTCAAAGAATTTGCCCCGGGCCCCTTTTCAAGCGACGGGCTTCCTGCTATCCTTCTTTTGCTCAATATGAGCATAAATGTTCTGTGAAGTTTGAATGCGGAATTTCTTCGGTCCAAGTTATGCTCAAAATGAGCATATGGAGGATGCCATGCCGGCCTTCGCCCCTGCCTCGTCGCCGTCCGCTGCGGTCTTTCCGGCTGCCGTGACCGGCTCCCGCCATGGGACGCTGCCTCGTCCCGACCTCTCCTGGACGCCGGCCGTCGAGCGCGAGACAGCGGCGCTCTACGAGCGGGTCAAGACGGTAATCCCGCCGGTCGAATGGCCGTTCTTCGCCCCCTATGTGCGGGCCATCAACGCCCTCAAGGCCGAGCGCGGCGCCGTCATCCTCGCCCATAACTACCAGACGCCCGAGATCTTCCACTGCGTGGCCGACGTCGTCGGCGACAGCCTGCAGCTCGCCCGGCTCGCGGCGCGGGCGGAGGCGGACGTCATCGTCCAGTGCGGCGTCCACTTCATGGCCGAGACCTCCAAGCTGCTCAGCCCGGAGAAGACCGTGCTGATCCCGGACGTGCAGGCCGGCTGCTCGCTCGCAGCCTCGATCACCGGTGCCGATGTGCGGCTCCTGAAGCAGCGCTACCCCGGTGTTCCGGTCGTCACCTACGTCAATTCGTCCGCCGACGTGAAGGCCGAGACCGACATCTGCTGCACCTCGTCCAACGCCGTGCAGGTGGTGGAAAGCCTCGGCGTCGACCGGGTCATCTTCCTGCCCGACGAATATCTGGGCCGCTATGTCCAGACCAAGACGTCCGTCCGACTGATCCTGTGGAAGGGTCATTGCGAGGTTCACGAGCGCTTCACCGCCCAGGAGCTGCGCGACTACCGCGCCGCCAATCCCGGCCTGCAGGTGATCGCCCATCCCGAATGCCCGCCGGACGTGCTGGCAGAAGCGGATTTCACCGGCTCGACGGCCCACATGATCGACTGGGTCAAGACCCGCCGGCCGGCCCGCGTCCTCATGGTTACCGAGTGTTCCATGGCTGACAACGTCGCCGCCGAGACGCCCGGCGTCCAGTTCGTGCGGCCCTGCAACCTGTGTCCGCACATGAAGCGGATCACCCTGCCGAAGATCCTCGATTGCCTGCTGACCATGTCGGGGGAGGTCGTGATCGATCCGGCGATTGCCGAGCGCGCCCGTCTGCCCATCGCCCGGATGATCGCGCTCAACGCCTGAACACGTCCCGGATCGCCCCGGCAGAGACCGCTGGTCCGGCCTGTCCTATCCATGGAGGCCAAGATGGCCGCACCCGTGATCATCGTCGGAGCAGGCCTGGCCGGCCTGTTCTGCGCCCTCCGCCTGGCGCCGACCCCCGTGACAGTGCTGGCCGCTGCGCCGCTGTGCGAGGGCGCCTCCTCTGCCTGGGCGCAGGGCGGCATCGCCGCCGCCATGGCGGAAGGCGACAGCCCGGAGCAGCACGCGGCTGACACGGTCGCGGCCGGCGCTGGCCTCGTCGATGCGGCGGCCGCGCTCGCCATGGCGCGCGAGGCGCCCGAGCGGATCCGCGACCTGCTGGCGCTGGGTGTCCCGTTTGATCGCGATCTCGCCGGCCGGCTGGTGCAGTCGCGCGAGGCCGCCCATGCGGTCAACCGGATCGTCCGCGTCCAGGGCGATGCCGCCGGCGCGGCGATCATGCGGGCCCTGGCGGAGGCCGTGCTGCGCACCCCGTCGATCCGCGTGCGGACCGGCGCCGTTGCCGAAGAACTGGTC
Organism: Methylobacteriaceae bacterium; assembly: GCA_040380755.1. Taxonomy (GTDB): domain Bacteria; phylum Pseudomonadota; class Alphaproteobacteria; order Rhizobiales; family Beijerinckiaceae; genus Alsobacter. The sequence goes on from JBEIIL010000095.1 coordinate 12,130, forward strand.
ATGCGCGACGGCCGGGTCGTTGGGGTCATGGTTCGCGACGACGGCGGAACAGCGCGCCGCGCCACCGTCATCCCGGCCGCGGCCGTGGTTCTTGCCAATGGCGGCATTGGTCATCTGTTCGCCGTCACCACCAATCCGGCCGAGTCCTCCGGCCAGGGACTGGCCATGGCCGCCCGGGCGGGTGCCGTCATCGCCGACGCGGAGTTCGTGCAGTTCCACCCCACAGCCCTCGATGTCGGCCGCGATCCGGCGCCGCTCGCCACCGAGGCGCTGCGCGGCGAGGGCGCCGTGCTGGTGGACAGCAACGGGCGCCGGTTCATGCCTGAGCTCCACCCTGAGGCCGAACTCGCCCCCCGAGACACGGTCGCCCGCGGCGTCTTTGCCTCCATCATGGCGGGTCGCGGCGCCTTCCTGGATGCGACCGAGGCGATCGGCGGCGCCTTTGCAACTCGTTTCCCCACCGTCCATGCTGCCTGCCTGGCAGCCGGCATCGACCCGACGGTCAGCCGGATCCCGGTCGCGCCGGCAGCCCATTACCACATGGGCGGTATCGCCACCGACGGCCGCGGTCGCACCAGCCTGCCGGGCCTGTGGGCAATCGGCGAGGTAGCCTCGACCGGTATCCACGGGGCCAACAGACTGGCGTCGAACTCCCTTCTGGAGGCGATCGTCTTTGCCGCCCGCGCCGCAGCCGACCTGCGCGCGATTCCGCTTCCGGTTTTGACAGAACAAGAGACTACCGCCGATTTCTCATACGGCACATCAGCAGACTGGCGTCCGGATTGTCTCGCTTTGCGTCAACTCATGACGGACCGGGTCGGGGTCCTGCGCGATGCCGACGGCCTTTCGGCCGCCTGTGCGGAGATCCAGCGGCTCGAGGAGGATGCGCCGCATCCGGCCTTGCGTAACCGCGCGACCGCCGCGCTGCTCGTGGCTGCGGCCGCCTTCGCCCGCCGGGAGACCCGGGGCGGCCACGCCCGCACCGACTGGCCGGCGGCTGACCCCGCCCAGGCGCGGCGGTCCCGCCTGACCCTGCCGCAGGCCCGCGGCATTGCTCTGTCCGCCGTCTCGGGAGCCGGCCTTGCCGGCAAGGTGTTGCCATGACCGACGAACTCAATCCGCTGCTTGTCGACGAGGCCGTGCGCCGCGCCCTGCACGAGGACCTCGGCCGCGCCGGCGACATCACCACGCTGGCGACGATTCCGGCCGGCCGGACCGCGGAACTGGCCATCGTGGCCCGACGACAAGGCCGGATAGCCGGCCTGCCGCTAGCCAAGACAGCCTTCGCGACCCTGGATCAAACCATCGCGTTCAAAGCCGTCTGCGCCGATGGCGATGCCGTTGAGCCCGGCACGGTCATCGCCCGCGTGTCCGGCCCAGCGCGCGCCATTCTCTCGGCAGAGCGCGTGGCGTTGAACTTCCTTGGCCGGATGTCGGGGATCGCCACGCTGACCGGTGCCTTCGTGTCGCGCATCGAGGGGACACGTGCCCGCATCGTCTGCACCCGCAAGACGACCCCGGGCTTGCGCGTGTTCGAGAAATACGCGGTGCGCTGCGGCGGCGGGCGCAACCATCGCTTCGGCCTCGATGACGCCGTCCTGATCAAGGACAACCACATTGCGGTCACGGGCGGCATCGCCGCCGCGCTGCGGGCTGCCAAGGAGGCCGTCGGTCACCTGGTCAAGATCGAGATCGAGGTCGACACGCTGGACCAGCTCGACATGGTTCTGGAGGAGGGCGCTGACGTCGTGCTCCTGGACAATATGCCGCCGGCCGTGCTGACCGAGGCCGTGCGCCGGGTCGCCGGCCGGATGCTGCCCGAGGCCTCGGGCGGCCTCGACCTCGACACCGTCCGGGCGGTGGCTGAAACCGGCGTCGACATGATCTCCGTTGGGGCGCTGACCCACTCGGCGCCGGTGCTCGACCTTGGTCTCGACATTGCAATCGCCTGAAGCGACCAAAACCGGCATCGCCGTGGGCCCCCGCAGCTGACTGAACCGCTGGCTGACACGTTGACGTCCGGCCCCTCCTGCTCCGTCAGTCCGGCGCGGTGTCAGGCGCGGGTGGCGCCGGCCGGGCAAAGACCAGCTTCTGGTAGACGAGGCCGATGCCGACGAGCACCAGGCCGAGGCCGATGAAGGACAGGGCCCGCAACGGCCCCGTCAGCCCCGACATGTCGACAAGGAATACCTTGGCGACTGTCAGCACGATGTAGCCGGCCGACGCGAGCCGGGCCATGCGCGAACCGCGCAGGATGCCGACGGCCAGAAGACCAAGCCCGACGGCCAGGAACGCTGCCGAATAGGTGTAGAGCTCGCCGTCCGACGTGCTGCGCCAGACCGCCACGGCCGGTCCTTGCCACAGGAAGCGGATCTGCAGGACCAGCCAGGCGAAGGACAGCAGGAAGCCGAGCAGCGCTGCTGCCCCCACAAACCACACCGGCCGCCGGCCCTGCGCCCGCCAGGCCAGCAGCGCCGCCGCCAGCGCGGGCGCCAGATAACCGGCCAGCAGCGAATTGAACATGGCGCCGCCGACGATCGTCTCGCCGCCGTGAACCAGCGGGTTCTCGACAAGCAGCAACCCGAGCAGCGCTCCTCCAAGCGAGAGGAAGCCGAACACATAGGTGCCGATCCGCAGCACCGCGCTGTCGCGGATCCTGTCGAGACTGACGAGGGCGGTAGCGATCAGCAGCCCGGACGTCACCTGCAGTCCGATTTCGAGATGGTCGGTGTCCTGGGTGTCGATCCGGCCGGTGACCGCATGGCGGATCTCGAGCGCCACCAGCAGTCCCGTAAACACGAGCGCCAGCCCTTCGCACAGCGCCACGACGCCGTCCCGCTTGCCGCGGCCGAGCAGCACTGCCGCGCCCGCAAACGTGACGGCCGGAACGCCATAGCCCCAAAGCAGCCAGTTGAGGATCGGCAGGCGGCCGACATCGCCGCCCATCACCGTCGGGTCGTAGGCGAGCCGTCCCAGCACGACCAGCCCCAGCGCGCTGACGGCCAGCCGCAGGCTGCCCACTGGCTCGCGTGACGTGACCACGGCGGTGCCCAGTGCCGACAACGCCAGCGCCACCGTCAGGGCTCCGCGGTCGAGAACCATCACGAGCCCGATCGCCAGCGCCGCCAGCGTGGCGGCGGCAAACGCCTCGAAGCCGAGGGCCGCAGCTGTGCCGCCGGTGTCGCGTGCGGCCCGCAGCGTTCCGGTGGCGAGCAGGAAGGCGATGGCCAGCCCGCCTGCCGCGAGGCCAAAGGGCAGGGATTCGTCGAAGCCGCGCAGCCGCCACCAGGCGAGAACAAGCATCGCCAGCGGTGCCAGAGCTCCGGCGACGGCCCAGGGAATAGCGCCACTCAGCGGCAGCGCAGGGCTGCGCAGGAGCCGC
>JBEIIL010000096.1:0-14942 GCA_040380755.1 Methylobacteriaceae bacterium
CGGCATCGAGCACCTGGGCGTACATCTCGGCCATCCGCTTGGTGGCGCCCAGCATCGACACCGGCTCGATCGCCTTGTCGGTCGAGATCATCACGGCGGCGGCGGCACCGGAGGCGACAGCGGCCTCCAGCACGTTGGCGGAGCCGAACACGTTGGTCTTGATCGCCTCGTCCCAATCGGCCTCGAGATAAGGCACGTGCTTGAGGGCGGCGGCATGGAAGACGAGGTCGGGGCGGAACCGCTCGAACACCCTTGTGATGCGCTCGCGGTCGCGGATATCGGCCAGCACGCCGTGCAGCACCGTTGCGCCGGCCTGGCGCGACAGCGTCTCGCTGATGGCGTGCAGGGCCGGCTCCGAGCTCTCGACGATCATCAGGTCCGAGGCGCCGAAGGCCGCGACCCGCAGCGCCATCTCGCTGCCGATGGAGCCCCCACCGCCGGTGACCAGCACCCGGCGGCCGCGGACGAGGCCCTCGAGCCGGCGCCGGTCGATGGCGACGGTCGGGCGCAGCAGCAGGTCCTCGATCTCGACCGGGGCGAGTGCGCTGGCCTCGCCGACGCCCTCCTCCAGGGTCTGGAAGCGCGCCAGGGGAATGCCCAGCCGGCGGGAGGCGGCGAGCAGCGCCTCGGGCGCGGCGTCCGGCGCCAAAGCCGAGGCGGTCAGGATCAGCCGCTTCACCGCGATGCCGCGCTCGGCGAGGTCGGCCACCGTACGCTCCAGCGCGTCCAGCCCGCCACGCACCGGGACGCCGCGGATGCTCTGGCCGCGGTCGCTCGCGCGCGGCGACAGGATGCCGACCGCGTGGATGCGGCGGACGCCGCCGCTCTCCAGCGCGCGCAGCACGATCTCGGCCTCGGCGCCGCGGCCAAGGATCAGCGCCGGAGCGGTGGCGAGCTTGCCGGCCTGCTCGCGCGAGCGCACGAAGCGGGCATAGCGGTAGGCCACACGCGGGCCGCCCAGGCCGAAGATCTGCAGCATCCAGTAGAGCGCGATGGTGACCTTGCCGAAGAAGAAGCCGCCATAAACGGCCGGCGACACAAGCGCGTAGTCGACCACCAGAAGCGACAGCGCCAGCACGGTGACGGCCTTGGCGATGCCCGACAGGTCGGGCAGCGAGGCGAAGCGCCACTTCGACTTGTAGAGGCCGAAATACCAGTAGACGAGGCCGGCCCAGGCGACGAAGGGGGGCAGCAGCACGGGCAGCCAGCGCAGCCGCTCGGCCAGCAGCGCATCGTCGAAGCGGATGAAAAACGCGGCGGTCAGCGCCACCGCGGTCATCGCGAGGTCGTGGACGACGACGATGGTTTTCTTGAACCCCGCGAGGCTCTGGAGCGGCGACGTCATGGCCGGGCGGGTATCCGCCCCGGGCCGTCGCCTGTCAACTCGCCGGCCGGGGTCCGGAGCTGGGTCCAGCTCCCGCGCCGAGGCCGCGCAGGATGAAATCGACCATGCTGTCGAGGTCGGGACCGGGATCCCCCTTCGCGCATTGCGACAGGATCATCGGGTGGCAGAACTTGACCAGGCTGGCATGCACACAGCGCGAGGCAATCGCGGGATCCTGAACGGAGAAGTCGCCGCAGCACAGCCCGTCGGCGATGATGCTGCCGACCAGCGCGTCGAGCCGCATGATGTGGCCGTGGACGACATCCCAGCTTTCGTCCAGCGCTACCGCCACCATCTCATGCATGAAGCGGTCGCCGACATAGCGCTTGGCGTTGGCCTGGTGCATGGCCCGGGCGAAGCGGCGCAGCCGCTCCGGCGGCGCCTCGGTGCCGGCGGCGATCACCGCGAGTTCGGCCTCGACCTCGCCCATCAGGCGGGAGGCCACGGCTTCGTTGATCGCCTTCTTGGAGTCGAAGAAGCGGTAGACATTGGCCGGGCTCATGCGCAACGCCCGGGCGATGTCGGCCACCGTCGTCTTCTGGTAGCCGAACTGGCGGAAATACTGTTCCGCCTGGGTGACGATGCGCTCCCGGGTTTCGCCGGCGCGTTCGTCCGCTGAGAGAGATGCGACGATCATGCCTCTCGTCTATGACGATTTGTGAAATTCGTCAATCGTCAACTAAACCGATCCAGGGGACGATCAGGGGCTGCCCGTCGCGGGTTTCGACGATGGCGCTGATCCTGAACACCCGATCGAGGAGGCCGGGCTCCAGCACGGACCCGGGTGCGCCATCGGCGACGAGGCAGCCATCCGCCACCACCGCGATGCGGTCGGCGAAGCGGGCCGCAAGGGCCAGATCATGCAGGACCGCGACGACGGTCCGGCCGGCGCGGGCCTCGGCGCGCAGCTCGGCCATGATGGCCAGCTGGTGGCGGGGGTCGAGCGCCGCGGCCGGCTCGTCGGCGAGCAGCAGCGCGGCCTCCACTGCCAGCGCGCGGGCCATCAGGACGCGGGCGCGCTCGCCGCCGGACAGCTCGGTCGCCGGCCGGTCCGCCAGGTGGTCAACATCCATGCGGCGCATGGCGGCAGCGACGGCGGCGACATCGGCCTGCGACAGACTGCCGAGGCGGGCGCCGCGCGGCATGCGGCCCAGCGCGATGACGTCGCGCACCGGCAGCGGCCAGCCGATGCCGCCGTCCTGGGGCAGATAGGCGGCGCGCCGGGCGCGGGCCGACGAGCCGAGGCCGGCCAGCGGCTCGCCGCCAAGGCGAATGCTGCCCTGGCTCGGGATGAGCCCGGCGGCCGCGCGCAGCAGCGTCGACTTGCCGGCGCCGTTGGGGCCGACGACGCAGACGAAGCATCCGGCCGGCACCGCCCAGTCGATGGCATGCAGCACAAGGCGGCCGCCCAGCGACGCCGACACCTGCTCGAGCTGAAGCGCGGGGTCCGTCATCCGGCCGTGCCCGCGAAGAGGTCGCGGCGGTGCGCGACGATCCACAGGAAGAACGGCACGCCCAGCATCGCGGTGACGGCCCCGACCTTTAGCTCGGTGCCGGCGGGAATGATCCGCGCCACGATATCGGCGGCCAGCGTCAGCGCGGCGCCGGCGAGCGCCGCGGGCACAAGGACGGCGCGCGGATCGGCACCGACGGCGTTGCGCACGAGGTGAGGCGCGACGAGGCCGACGAAGCCGATGGCGCCGGACACGGCGACGCAGCCGCCAACGGCGACCGCCACGGCCCCCACCAAGGCGAGGCGAACGCGGCGGACCTCGACGCCGAGGCTGCGGGCTGTGTCCTCGCCCAGCGTCAGGGCGCGCAAGGCCTCGCCCTGCATCAGGATGACCGCGCTACCGGCCAACGCGAACGGCGCTGCCAGGAACAGGTGGGCGAAAGACCGGTCCTCGAAGGAGCCGAGCAGCCAGAACACGATCTCGGTCAGCGCATAGGGGTTCGACGACAGGCTGAGCGCCGCGCTCGTGCCGGCCCCGGCAAGGCTGGAGACGGCCAGCCCGGCGAGCAGCAGCACGGTGATGCCCGGATCACGTCCGGCGACCGTGACAACCAGCGCAACCGACGCCAACGCACCGACCACCGCAGCGGCAGGGAGTGCCAGCGACAGGGTGCCGGCAAGGCCTGAGTAGATGACCTGGACGGCGCCCAGCGCCGCCGCCTGGGGGGCGCCGAACAAGGCCGGATCGGCCAGCGGATTGCGCAGCAGGCCCTGCAGCGCCGCGCCGGAGAGGCCGAGGGTGGCGCCGACCAGCAGCGCCAGCAGCGTGCGTGGCAGGCGGATGTCGCGCAGGATGACGCCCGGCACGCCCTCTCCCGTCAGCAGGCCCGAGACGACCTCGGCGGGCGACAGCGGCGCGGAGCCCAACGCCAGCGACGCGAGGGCGAGGACCGTGAGCGTCCCGACGAGAGCGGCAGGCAACAGCCATCGCCGACGGGGGGCCATCGCCGCTGCGCTCATCCGGTCACCATTGGGCGCGCAGCCCGGCGAAGACAGCGCGCCCGGTCGTGCCGTAGCTGTAGGCTTCCTCGTAGTGCGCGTTTGTGACGTTCTCGGCGCGGGCATAGAGCTGCCAGGTGGCGTCGAGATCGTAGCGGGCCCACAGGTCGAGGCGGGCATAGGGCGCAAGGCGGACCCGGTTGCCGAGATTGTAGTCTGGCCGAGGACCGACCATGAGCACCCTGCCCTCGATCTCGAGCTTGGGCACGCCGGAGTAGATCAGCCCGACGCTGCCCTTGTTGCGCGGCCGGCGCAGCAGGCTCAACCCGGTCTCAAGATCCTTGGCGATCATGAAGGTGTAGGTGCCCCGCGCCCGCCACTCGCCCGGCACCAGCACGAGGTCAGCCGAGGCCTCGACGCCCTTCGTCTCGGCCCGGCCGACATTGTAGTATTGCGCCTGGTAGACCGGGAAAAAGGCGAGGTCACGGAACTCGATCAGGTTGCGGTACCGGTTCCAGAACACGCCGACCGACAGTTTCAGCCAGTTGTCGAAGGCAAACTGGTCGATGCCTGCGTCGATGCCGAGGCTCTCCTCGGGCTGAAGGCCGGCCCCGCGCGTCGGATCGTAGGGGTTGTAGAGCTGGTACAGCGAGGGCGCCTTGGCGCCTGTGCCGATGCTGGCCCGCAGCTTTGTGTTGGTCTCCCGCAGGTCATAGGCGGCCGTCGCCCGCCACGTGGCGAAGGTGTTGTCGGCAACGTCGTCGACCCGGCCGCCCAGCGACAGGTTCAGCCGTTCGCCGACCGGCAGCTGCCACAGCGCGAACAACGCGTTGGTGGTCTGCCTTGCATCGACGTCCTGGACCCGCAGCGCCGAACCGCGCGGCAAGGGCTGGGTCCAGATCGCAGCGGTCTCAGTTTCGGTGCGGGCGCCGAACACCAGCAGGCCATAGGTTCCGAGCTTCAGGTCGTTCTGCAGCTCGGCGCCATAGCGGTTGCCACGATAGTCGCTCGCGAAGGGCGGCGAGTAGCCTTCCCCGGAAAAGCCGTAGTTTCGGTCGGTCCGGCCGCCGAAGAGGGTGAGGCTAGTCTTGAGAACGCCGCCGAAGCTAACCAGCGAGCCCTTGGTCCAGCCCTCGCTGACCAGCGACCGCTGGCGGTTGAACCGGTCGTCGGCGCCGAAACCGTCAAAGGCGATGTTCGACCAGTAGGTCGTCGCGCCCGCCTCGATCTCGACGCCGTCGACGGGACGCCAGCCGATGCGGGCACTGCCGGCCAGGCGGCGGGTCGGATCGTTCTCCAGGGGTGCGATGAGGGTAGGGGTCAGCCGGCCGAGACGGTAGCCGAAGCGGGAGAAGCCGGCCGTGTCCACACCATTCAGGGAGAAGGCATAATTCACCGTCTCCGTCGATCCCGAGAGGCTGGCGCGGATGCCCTTGGAGCCATAGCTGCCACCCTCGACAGCAATCGAGGCGCGCGGTGCGCCCGCACCCTTGCGGGTGATGATGTTGATGACGCCGCCCATGGCGTCGGAGCCATACAGCGCTGACTGCGGACCCCGCAGCACCTCGATGCGCTCGATGTCGGTGGCGCCGAACGCACCGAAATCGAACTCGCCGCCGATCGCCGTGGAATCGCCGACGCGAATGCCGTCGACCAGGATCAGCGTCTGTCCCGGATTGGAGCCCCGGATGGTGATGTTGGTGACGGCGCCGACGCCGCCGGATTCGGACACGTCGACGCCGGGCAGCGCGCGAAACACCTCGGCGATGGACCGGGCGCCCTTCTCCTGAATCTCCTCGGCGAGGATGACCGACACCGCGCTGCCCGAGCGGGCAATCTCCAGCGGGGAGCGGGTGGCGGTGACGACGATCTGGTTGTCAGGTGTAGACTGGGCTGCGGCCGGAACCGTCGCGACAATCAGGCCAAGCGATATCAAGGCACCGGCCATATCGGGCGGGCGCCGCAGGACTGCGGGCATGAGTGTCCTCCATCCGTCCCTCCGACGGATCTGGGTTGCGGGGACACTGGCCGGTCTCCTGGCTTACGGATCGTCGCCCGTCTCCGCCTTCCCGGGGGCCGAAGCCGCCAGTGGCCGATGGAGGGGGCTCACCGCTTACAGTTGCGGGGGCAGCTGTGGATTGGGACCTGCCCTGCGAGGGGCCTGTCCGCACCACATTCCCGTTTCACCCCAGGCTTTCGTCCGGGGCACCAGTGCTTCCCGACTCTTAGGGGGTGCGCTGCGCGGCGGCAATCGCTAGTTTTGCCATTCGTTGGTCGCGTTTTTGCCGGAGTTGCCATGTTGCGTCGTCTGTCAACCGCCCTGTGCGCAGTCATCTTCGGGCTCATAGCGACAGCTGCGACGGCGCAATCCAAGCGTGTAGTGTCGGCCAATCTGTGCACCGACCAGCTGCTGCTGGCACTTGCCGACCGCGGCCAGATCGCCTCGCTGTCCCCCTTCGCAACCGACCGCGCGCTGTCCTATCTGGCGGCCCAGGCGGAAGGTCTGCCGCTGAACCGCGGGACCGGCGAAGACGTGGTGCGGCTCGGCGCCGATCTGGTGCTGCTGGGGCCGTATGACGGCGGCGCGAAGCGCGGGCTGATCGCCCGGCAGGGGCTGGCCACGCTCGTGCTCGGGCCCTGGACCGGGCTGGCCGAGGGGCGCGAGCAGATCCGCACGCTGGCCCAACGGCTCGGGCATCCCGAGCGGGGCGAGGCGCTGGTCGGCAGGATCGATGCTGCACTGGCAACGCTCGCAGGCACTGTGCCGGCCGGACGCAGCGCGCTCGTCCTGCACCGCCGGCTGTTCGTGTCGGGACAGAAATCGCTTACCACCGAGGTGCTGACCGCCGCGGGCTTCGCCGACGCGACGGTGCCGCTCGGCCTGCAGCGCGGCGGCTTCGTCACGCTGGAGCGATTGCTGAAGGCCAAGCCCGACTATCTGGTCGTGTCGCCGGCCGACGAGACGACGCAGGACCAGGGTTCCGCGCTGCTTGTGCACGATGCGCTGAAGCGGATGTATCCGCCGGAGCGCCGGCTGGTGGTGCCGGACCGGCTGACGATCTGCGGTGGGCCGGCAACGGTGGAGCTGATCGAGACCCTGGGACGCGAGATCCGCGCCAAGGTCCGCGAGTAGAAGAGGCGCCAGCCGCAGGGCCGGCGCTCCCCCAGGGTGCCCCGCCGGATCAGCCGGCGGAGGCGGCGCGCTCGGCGCGCTTGCGATCGTTGGGATCGAGCCAGACCTTGCGCAGGCGGATCGCCTTGGGGGTAACCTCGACCAGCTCGTCGTCCTGGATGTAGGCCAGCGCCTTTTCCAGGGTCATGCGGATCGGCGGGGTCAGGCGGACGGCCTCGTCCTTGCCGGCAGCGCGGATGTTGGTGAGCTTCTTGCCCTTGAGCAGGTTGACCTCGAGGTCGTTGTCGCGGCTGTGCTCGCCGACGATCATGCCCTGGTAGATCTTCCAGCCGGGCTCGATCATCATCGGGCCGCGGTCCTCGAGGTTCCACATCGCGTAGGCGACCGCCTCGCCAATGTCGTTGGAGATCAGCACGCCGTTGCGCCGGCCGGCGATGTCGCCCTTCCACGGCGCGTAGGCATGGAACAGCCGGTTCATGATGGCGGTGCCGCGGGTGTCGGTGAGCAGCTCGCCCAGATAGCCGATCCGGCCGCGGGTGGGGGCGTGGAACACCAGGCGGAGGCGATCGCCGCCGGACGGCCGCATCTCGATCATGTCGGCTCGGCGCTCGGACATCTTCTGCACGACGACGCCGGAATGCTCCTCGTCGACGTCGATGGTGACCTCCTCGATGGGCTCGAGCAGCTCGCCGCTCGCCTCGTCGCGGGAGAACACCACCTTCGGCCGCGACACGGCGAGCTCGAAGCCCTCGCGGCGCATCTGCTCGATCAGGATGGCCAGCTGCAGTTCGCCGCGGCCGGCGACCTCGATGGCGTCCTTGTCGGCGGATTCGGTGACGCGGAGCGCGATGTTGCCCTCGGCCTCCTTGAACAGCCGGTCGCGGATGACGCGGCTCGTCACCTTGTCGCCCTCGGTGCCGGCCAACGGCGAGTCGTTGACGCGGAACTGCATGGAGACAGTAGGCGGATCGATCGGGTGCGCGGGCAGCGGCGCCTCGACCGTCGGATCGCAGAACGTGTCGGCGACCGTGCCCTTGACCATCCCGGCAATGGCGACGATGTCGCCCGCCGATGCCTCCTCGACCGGGACTCGCTCGAGGCCGCGGAAGCCCAGCACCTTGGAGATGCGGCCCTGCTCGACGACCGCGCCGGTAGCGTCCAGAACCCTGAAGGCCTGGTTCGGCTTGATGCTTCCCGAGGTGATGCGGCCAGTGATGATGCGGCCGAGATAGGGGTTTGCCTCGAGGATGGTGCCGAGCAGACGGAACGGGCCTTCCTCGACGACCGGCGGCTTGACATGGGCGACAACGAGATCGAACAGCGGGCCAAGATCGGTCTTGGGGCCATCCTGCTCGGTCGCCATCCAGCCCTGCTTGGCGGAGCCGTAGAGGATCGGGAAATCGAGCTGCTCGTCCGTGGCGTCGAGCGCCGCGAACAGGTCGAATACCTCGTTGACGACCTCGGTGGCGCGCGCCTCCGGCTTGTCGATCTTGTTGATCGCCACGATCGGACGCAGGCCGAGCTTCAGCGCCTTGCCGACGACGAACTTGGTCTGCGGCATCGGGCCCTCGGCGGCATCGACCAGCACGACGACGCCGTCCACCATGTTGAGGATGCGCTCGACCTCGCCGCCGAAATCGGCGTGGCCGGGGGTGTCGACGATGTTGATGCGCATATTCTTCCACTGCACGGAGGTGCATTTGGCCAGGATGGTGATGCCGCGCTCGCGCTCGAGATCGTTGGAGTCCATCGCCCGCTCGGCAACCTTCTGGTTCTCGCGGAAGGTACCCGACTGCGCGAGGAGCTTGTCGACCAGCGTCGTCTTGCCATGGTCGACGTGGGCGATGATGGCGATGTTGCGCAGTTTCATGACGGTTCTCTCAAACGCCGAAGCCCGGCTCCGGCAGGAGTCGGGCTGGTTTGGTTGCGGCGCAATATAGTCATAAACGGCGGCGGGGCAATGACGGTCTGCGCCGGCCCTTACTGACCCTTGCGCGCCACGCCGCGGGGCACCACGCGTATCACCGGCGCATCGCCGCCAAGCTGCCGGCGCCGGTCGGCGATGGCCTGGCGGACTTGGTCGAGGGCGAGCGAGAAGGCGGAGAGCCGGCCGGTGTCGATCCGCTCCTGCGCGGCGGCACCCAGCGTGACGGCAAAGCAGTCGTCGGCTTCCTGCTCGAGGCGGTCGAGTGTGGCGAGGCCTGTGGCGCCGCGGGCCTCGCGCATGATGTCCAGCAGATGCTCGAGCCGGTGGGCCTGCTCGTGGCTGCGAGTGCGCACACGACCGGCCAGCGCCGCCGCAATCGATCCCAGCAGGCCAGCCAGCATGGCGATCAGATAGAACCAGTCGCCATAGCGATCGAAAAAGGTGAGCTCGTCGCCGTCCAGATAGGCGGCGGCACCGGGATGCACGGGCGTTCCCGCCCCCTTCTCGGTGTCGGGAGCCTCGATGCGATCCGCCGCCGGCACGGCCGCGGCGAGATCCTGGCGCATTTCGAACAGCCGTCGAGTGAAGTCGGCCACCACGGTCTCGGACAGCTTGGCCTGGGCCATCAGCCGGTACACCGCCGCGATGGTGGGCACCGGCTCGCCGGGCTTTGGCGGGACACCGCCGAAGGCACCGCGCAGGATCTGCGTGGAATCATAGGAGGTCATGCGCTGGGCGATGGCGTCAGCCTCGCTTATGCCGAGAAAATGCGGCTGGCCTGGGCCAACGGCCGCCACCGCCGCGACGACGCCGGCGGCCAGCGGTCCGGTGATCGGCCCGACGACCATCACGGCGTCGACCTTGCGGCTGCCGACGGCCACGAACACCTCCTCGGGCTTGAGCGCCAGCCGGGCCACCTCGTTGTGGGGGATCTCGACCTGGGCGAGGATCGTGTTCAGCATCTTCTCATTGACGGCGGAGCCGCGGACGAGTCCGACGGTGCGGCCGGCAAGGTCCGACAGTGTTGTAACCGGGCCGCCTGCCGGGGCTGCCAGCACCGCCACATTGCGATGCATGATCGCCAGCGTCTGCCCGGAGGTCGGGACGGCAAGGTCGCTGCGGACCACCGCCAGGTTGACCGTTCCACGTTCGAGCGCGGCGGCGGCTTCGGCCGGACCATCGGCGGCAACGACGCGCAGGCGAACGCCCGCACGGTCCCGGCGCAGGAGCTGACCGACCGCGGTCATGACGCGGACATCCTCGCTGCCGGGCGGTCCGACAGCGACGGTCAGTTCAGTGGGGCGCGTGGCAAAGTAGCCGCCAGCCGTGACGGCAGCAGCGGCCACAAGGGCCGAAGCGACTAGGATTCCTGCTCGCCTCAGCACGCCGCCTGCAGCCCTCGCGGGCTGGAACGGCTCCCCATGAGCCGGCCATCCCTCCAGAGCGATCTAGAGCCAAGAAGGCGACCGAAAAAGGGCCGAGGACGCTGAAGGCGGCTCAGAGCCCGTGCTTGCGCTTGCGGGCGCCCAGCGTGCGCAGCCGCAGCGCGTTCAGGCGGATAAAGCCTGCCGCGTCGCGATGGTCATACGCCACCGCGCCTTCCTCGAAGGTGACGAGATCCTGATCGTAGAGCGAATAGGGGCTTTCGCGACCGATCACCCAGGCGGAACCCTTGTAGAGCTTCAGGGTGACGCGGCCGGTGACGGCCTCCTGCGAGCGGTCGATCAGCGCCTGCAGCATCTCGCGCTCCGGCGCGAACCAGAAGCCGTTGTAGATGAGCTCGGCATATTTCGGCATCAGCTCGTCCTTGAGGTGGGCCGCACCCCGGTCGAGCGTGATCGACTCGATACCACGATGCGCCACCGCCAGGATGGTGCCGCCGGGCGTCTCGTACATGCCGCGGCTCTTCATGCCGACGAAGCGGTTCTCGACGAGATCGAGGCGGCCGATGCCGTTGGCACGGCCCAGCGCATTGAGCTTGGCCAGCAGCGTGGCGGGCGACAGCGCCTCGCCGTTGATCGCCACGGCGTCGCCGCGGGCGAAGTCGATGGTGATGGTGGTGACGACGTCGGGCGCCTTCTCGGGATCGATGGTGCGCGAGTAGACGTAGTCGGGCACCTCGATCGACGGGTCCTCGAGCACCTTGCCCTCCGAGGAGGCGTGCAGCAGGTTGGCGTCGACCGAGAACGGCGCCTCGCCGCGTTTGTCCCTGGCGATCGGGATCTGGTTGGCCTCGGCGAAGGCTATCAGCTGCTCGCGCGAGCGCAGGTCCCACTCACGCCAGGGTGCGATGATGGTGATGTCGGGCTTCAGCGCGTAGTAGGCGAGCTCGAAGCGGACCTGGTCGTTGCCCTTGCCGGTGGCGCCGTGGGACACCGCATCGGCGCCGACCGCCTCGGCGATCTCGATCTGGCGCTTGGCGATCAGCGGCCGGGCAATCGACGTGCCGAGCAGATACAGCCCCTCATACTGGGCGTTGGCACGGAACATGGGGAACACATAGTCCCGGACGAACTCCTCGCGCAGGTCGTCAATGAAGATGTTCTCGGGCTTGATGCCCAGCAGCAGGGCCTTGTCGCGCGCCGGGCCGAGCTCCTCGCCTTGGCCGAGATCGGCCGTGAAGGTCACGACCTCGCAGCCATAGGTGGTCTGCAGCCATTTCAGGATGATCGAGGTGTCGAGACCGCCCGAATAGGCGAGCACCACCTTGTTGACGCGCTTGTCGGCCATCGGGATCACTTTCGAAGGTCACTGCGTTGGCGGGCTGGCCCTTGCGGCCGCCCCATAACCGGGCCGCCGGCCCGGAAAACGATGGCGGACTATAGGGATCGGCCGGTCCGGCGCAAGCGCTGCTTGCCGCGGCGGCGCATCGCCCCTAGATCGAGGCAGCCCGGAGGGCCCCATCATGCTGCTTCAAGACCTGCTGCTGGCCCTGGCCGGCGTGTTCGCCGCGCTGGCGCTCGGTGCGATGCTGTTCTTCGGCGCGGTCGTCGCGCCGACGGTGTTCCGGACGATTGCGGCGGAGCAGGCCAGCGCCTTCCTGCGGCGGCTGTTTCCCACCTACTACCTTGTGCTGGCCGGCGTGACCGGCCTTGCGGCCGTGCTCGCGCTGGCCGCGCCGCTCACCGGCGCGGCCGATCCCGCGGGCTGGACCCGGCTGTGGCTGCTGCCAGCCATCCTGGCGCTGTGCTGCGGCGGGTTCGTCTTCGCCCGGCAATGGCTGACACCGCGCATCAATGCCAGCCGCGACGCGGCGCTTGCGGGCGACGGCGCGGCGAGCGCGCGCTTCGACCGGCTGCACAAAGCCAGCGTCAGGCTCAACGGCGCCCAGGCGGCGGCGCTGCTGGTGGCGGTGGCGTGGCCGTTCTTCGCCTGAGCCGCCGCCCTCGACAGCGCGGAAACAGCGTGGCAAAAGCCGCCGTCCGCGCCGGAGCCCCGTGACGGCGCTCCCTTGCCTGCTTGTGGTATGCCCGTGACCGATCTCGCCGCGCTCGAAGCCGACCTCGCCGCCGCCGTTGCTTCCGCCTCTGACGAGGCCGGACTGGAGGCCGTGCGCATTGCCGCCCTCGGCAAGAAGGGGTCGGTCTCGGAGCTCTTGAAGACGCTCGGGTCCATGACATCGGACGAACGCCGCGAGCAGGGCCCGCTGATCAACGGCTTGCGCGACCGCGTGACGGCGGCGCTGGCCACCCGCCGCGGGGCACTACGCGATGCGGCGCTCGAGGCCCGGCTGGCGGCCGAAACCATCGACGTGACGCTGCCCGTGCCGGAGAGCGCCGCCAACCGCGGTCGCATCCACCCGATCAGCCAAGTGTATGACGAGCTGACCGCAATCTTTGCCGATATGGGCTTCTCGGTGGCCGAGGGGCCGGACATCGAGACCGACTTCTACAATTTCACCGCGCTGAACTTCCCCGAGGGGCATCCGGCGCGGGAAATGCACGACACGTTCTTCTTCAACCCGGACGCATCCGGCGCGCGCAAGCTTCTGCGCACCCATACGAGCCCGGTGCAGATCCGCACGATGATGAGCCAGAAGCCGCCGATCCGGGTGATTTGCCCGGGCCGGACCTACCGGTGCGACAGCGACCAGACCCACACGCCGATGTTCCACCAGGTCGAGGGGCTGGTGATCGACAGGGGCTCCCACATGGGCCACCTGAAGTGGATCCTGGAGGAATTCTGCAAGGCCTTCTTCGAGGTGCCGTCGGTGACGATGCGGTTCCGGCCGTCCTTCTTCCCGTTCACCGAGCCGTCGGCCGAGGTCGACATCCAGTGCTCGCGCAAGGGCGGCGAGATCCGCTTCGGCGAAGGCGAGGACTGGCTGGAGATCCTGGGCTGCGGGATGGTGCACCCCAACGTCATCCGCCACTGCGGCCTTGATCCCGACGAGTACCAGGGCTTCGCCTGGGGCATGGGGATCGACCGCATCGCCATGCTGAAATACGGAATTCCCGACCTGCGGGCGTTCTTCGACGCCGACATCCGCTGGCTGTCCCATTACGGCTTCCGTCCGCTCGAGGTTCCAAGCCTCGCGGGCGGGCTTTCGGTCTGAGGTTGCGGTCATGAAGTTCACGCTGTCCTGGCTCAAGGAGCATCTCGACACCACGGCGAGCCTCGCCGAGATCGATGCGGCACTGACGCGCGTCGGGCTCGAGGTCGAGGGCGTCGAGGACAAGGCGGCGCTCCTGGCGCCCTACACCATCGCGGCGGTGATCTCGGCCGAGCAGCACCCGAATGCCGACCGGCTGCGGGTCTGCATGGTCGACACCGGTGCGGGCGACCCCGTGCAGGTGGTATGCGGCGCCCCCAATGCGCGGACCGGCATGAAATCCGTGTTCTCGCCGCCCGGAACCTTCATTCCCGGCAAGAACATCACGCTGGGCGTCGGCACGATCCGCGGCGTCGAGAGCCGCGGCATGCTGTGCTCAGGCTTCGAGCTCGGCCTGACGGAGGACCATGACGGCATCCTCGACCTGCCGGCCGACGCGCCGGTGGGCGTGCGCTATGCCGACTGGGCCGGCCTCGGCGATCCGGTCATCGACATCGCGGTGACGCCGAACCGGCCGGATGCGCTCGGCATCCACGGGATCGCGCGCGACCTTGCCGCGGCGGGCCTCGGCCGGCTGATCGACCGGCCCGTTCAGGCCGTGGCCGGCACCTCCCCGTGCCCGACCGGCGTGCGGCTCGACCTTGCCGACGCCGACGCCAAGCTGTGCCCGGCCTTCGGCCTGCGGCTGGTGCGCGGCGTGCGCAACGGGCCGAGCCCGGACTGGCTGCAGCGGCGCCTCAAGGCGATCGGCCTGCGGCCGATCAACGCCCTGGTCGACATCACCAATTTCCTCACCTTCGACCGCAATCGGCCGCTGCATGTCTTCGACCTGCGCAAGGTGAGCGGCGACCTCGTGGTGCGGCGCGCCCGCGACGGCGAGGAGATTCTGGCGCTGGACGGCAAGACCTACCGGCTCGATCCCGGCATGGTGGTGATCGCCGACGATGCAGGCGTTGAATCCATCGCCGGCATCATGGGCGGCGAACATTCCGGCTGCGACGAGACGACCACCGACGTGCTGATCGAGTCGGCGCTGTGGGATCCGCTGACCATCGCCCAGTCGGGGCGCCGTCTCGGCATCAACACCGATGCGCGCTACCGTTTCGAGCGCGGCGTCGATCCGGATTTCTGCCTCCCCGGCCTCGAACTGGCCACAAGGCTGGTGATGGAGCTGTGTGGCGGCGAGCCGTCGCGCGTCGAGCTGGCGGGGGCGATCCCGTCCACCGACCGGATCATCGATTTCCCCTGGAGCGAGGTGGCGCGGTTGACCGGGCTCAGCCTACCGCTGCCCGAGATGAAGGTGATCCTGCGCGAGCTCGGCTTCTGGGCCTCGGGCAGCGACCGGCTGGTGAAGGTTGCGGTGCCGTCCTGGCGCCCCGACATCGAGGGTCGGGCCGATCTCGTCGAGGAGGTCGTGCGGATCGCCGGGCTCGACCGCGTCACGGCGACACCGTTCCCGCGCGAGCCGGCGACCGTGGCGGGTCCGGTGCTGAC
>JBEIIL010000097.1:0-14881 GCA_040380755.1 Methylobacteriaceae bacterium
ATCGGCGACCTGCTGGAGGTCGATGGCGATCGCCCCGATGTCGGCCTCGTCGAGCGCGGCTATCTCTATCTGGCTGGGACACACGAGGGCGCCGCCGTGCTGGCGGAGAACCACGCCCTGCAGGCGCAGGCCGGCGCCGACATTCTCCTGCTCGACGACGCCGCTCTGGCGGCGCGGTTTCCCTGGCTGAGCCGCGACGGCGTCGTCGGCGCCAGCTGGGGCCGGACCGGCGAGGGCTGGTTCGACGGCTGGGGCCTGATGCAGGCCTATCGCCGCAAGGCGCGCAGCCTCGGCGTCACCTATGTGCACGGCGAGGTGGTCGACATCGAGCGGGCGCACGGCCGCGTCACGGCCGTTCGCCTCGCTGACGGATCGCGCATCACCTGCGGCGCGCTGGTCGATGCCGCCGGCGCCTCGGGCGGCCGCCAACTTGCGGCCCGGGCCGGCGTCGCGATCCCCGTCTTCGCCGAGAAGCGCTGCGTCTTCACCTTTACCTGCCGGGAGCCGCTGGCCGGCTTCCCGCTGCTGATCGACCCGACCGGCGTCTGGTGCCGGCCGGAGGGCCATGGCAGTGCCGACGGCCAACTCTATCTCAGCGGTGGAGCGCCGCGCGGGGCGGACGGCGAAACACCGGATTTCGACGTCGACTGGTCGCTGTTCGAGGAGGAGTACTGGCCGGCGCTGGCCGCCCGCGTGCCGGCCTTCGAGGCCATCCGCCCCGGCCGCGCCTGGGCCGGGCACTACGACATGAACCGGTTCGACCACAACGCCTTCGTCGGGCCGGCGGGGGATCCTGAGAACTTCTACTTGGCCAACGGCTTTTCAGGCCACGGCCTGCAACAGTCTCCCGCTGTCGGCCGCGGCCTCGCCGAGCTGATCGCCCACGGGACCTACCGCACCCTCGATCTCTCGCCGATGGGATTTGATCGCCTCGCGGCCGGCCGGCCGTTGCTGGAGCGCAACGTCATCTGACGCTCCGGGACGGGATCGGATCACCGCAGGTCGAAGCTGCCGCGGCAGCGCTTTCCGGGCCCGCCGCAGCGGATGTCGACGCCTGGCGCTGAAGGACGGGGACCGCGTCCCCAGGTCCGTCCCGGTCCTCTCCTGGTCGAGAGACGGCGCGCCCCAGGTGGTGGCGCCTGCGTCTGCCCCGATTCCGCGGCATCGCCGCAGTAGCGGCCTGTCACACGGCCCTGCCTGTCATAGGTGGCGATGCAATCCGCCGGCGCGGCGGCGGCGGGTGTTGCGACTGCGCACAGCACCAGCACCGCGGCCGCTAGGGCCCACTGTCTCATCCCCGGGCGCCCCGGGCCGCCGCGGCGGCGACGCCGGCGCCGATCAGCAGCGTCCCGCCGGCGCGGTTGAACCAGAGGATCGCCGCAGGGTTTACGACGAGCCCGCGGGCCCGTGAGGCGACGAGCGCATAGCCGAAGGCGTTCAGGAAGGCCAGCGTGATGAAGGTGGCGCCAAACACCATCATCTGCGGCAGGACAGGCGCCTTCGGATCGATGAACTGCGGCAGGAAGGCGATGAAGAACGTCAGGCCCTTGGGATTGAGCGCCGTCACCAGCCAGGCATGCACCAGCATCCGCACCGCCGCCACCCTGTCGGTCCGCGGCGTTGCCTCCAGCGTCCCGCCGGCCCGCCACAGCTTGATGCCGAGCCAGACCAGGTAGGCGGCACCGATCCATTTCAGCGCCGTGAACACGCTGGCCGAGGCCGCCAGCAGCGCGCCGACGCCGAGCATCGAGGCCGTCATCGCGGTGGCGTCGCCCAGCGCCACGCCAACCGCCATCGGCAGCGCCGTCCGCCACCCCTGTCCGAGCGCATACGACACCACCAGCAGGATGGTCGGGCCGGGGATCACCACCAGGATGGTGGAGGCCGCCGCGAAGGCCAGCCAGGTCTCGATCGTCAAGGCATCCTCCTGCGCCGGCGCCGCGCAACCTGGTTCGGCCAGCGTGGCCGGCGCCCGGGGCGCCGGCCTTTCCGGATCAGCCCGGGAACGTATAGGCGGTCTTCACCGTGGTGTAGAACTCGCGCGCATAGGCGCCCTGTTCGCGTGAGCCGTAGCTCGAGCCCTTCCGGCCGCCAAACGGCACGTGATAGTCGACGCCCGCCGTCGGCAGGTTGACCATCACCATGCCGGCCTCGCTGTTGCGCTTGAAATGCGAGGCGAACTTCAGGCTGCCGGTGCAGATGCCCGACGATAGGCCGAACTCGGTGTCGTTGGCGACAGCCAGTGCCTCGTCATAGTCCTTGACCCTGACCACATTGGCGACGGGGCCGAAGACCTCCTCGCGCGAGATCCGCATGGCGTTGGTCGTGTTGGTGATCAGCGCCGGCTGCAGGTAGAAGCCGGGCGTCTCGCGGTTCAACAGCTCGCCGCCCCACGCCAGCGTGCCGCCCTCGTCCTTGGCGATGCCGATATAGGCGAGGTCCTGGTCGAGCTGGCCCTGGTCGACAACCGGGCCGATATGCGTCCCCGCCTTGAGCGCGTCGTCCACCACCAGACCCTTGAGCCGGTCGACCAGCGCCGCGACGAAGCGGTCGTGGATGCCGTCCTGCACCACCAGCCGGGATGACGCCGTGCAGCGCTGGCCGGTGGAGAAGAAGGCGCCGTTGACGGCACACTCGACCGCCACCTTCAGGTCGGCATCGTCGAGCACCACCAGCGGGTTCTTGCCGCCCATCTCGAGCTGCACCTTCTTCATCGGCATGCCGGCGATGCAGGCCGCCGCAACCTTGCGGCCGGTCGCCACCGAGCCGGTGAAGGTCACCGCGGTGACGTCGCGGTGCTCGAGGATCGCCTGGCCGACCTCCGAGCCGCGGCCCATCACCAGGTTGAGCACGCCCTTGGGCAGCCCGGCCCGGTGCAGGATGTCGGCCAGCGCCCAGGCGCACCCCGGCACCAGGTCGGCGGGCTTGAACACCACCGTGTTGCCATAAGCCAGTGCCGGCGCGATCTTCCAGGCCGGAATGGCGATCGGGAAGTTCCACGGCGTGATCATGCCGACGACGCCGACCGGCTCGCGCGTCATGTCGACATCGACGCCCGGCCGCACCGAGGCCAGCTTTTCGCCCGACAGCCGCAGGCACTCGCCGGCGAAGAACGCCAGGATCTGGCCGGCGCGGGTGGCCTCGCCGATGCCCTCCGGAAGGGTCTTGCCCTCCTCGCGGCTGAGCAGCCGGCCGAGCTCCTCCTTGCGGGCGAGGGTCTCGTCCGAGGCCTTCTTGAGGATCTCGTAGCGCTCCTGTGGCGTGGTGCGCGACCACGCCGGAAAGGCTGCCTTGGCGGCCGCGATCGCCGCCTCGGTCTGGGCCTTGGACGCGCGCGCATAGTGCCCGACGACGTCGCCGGTGTTGGACGGGTTGAGGTTGGTGTTCTGGCTCGCGCCCTCAACCCATTCGCCGGCGATGAGATTCTTGAAGCTGTCGGTCATGGCGGATCCTTGTGGGCAGTCAGGTGTGGAGGATGAACATCGCGGCAGCAGCCGCGTGTTTGGCAAGGGATCCCGCTCCTGGCGGAACCCCGGCCGGTCACAGCAGGCCGCGGCGGGCGAGGCTGCGCATCAGGTGCGAGGTCCCGAAGGTCCAGGGCGGGCACTGGTCGGTGTGCTTCATGCGGTTGACGAGCCGACCGAGCTTCGGCGTCGCCACGGTGACGATGTCGCCGACCTTGTGGGTGAAGCCCTTGCCGGGCGCATCGCGATCCTCGACCGGGGCGAACAGGGTGCCGGTGTAGAGTACCGCCCCGTCCGGATACTGGTGGTGGCGTCCCAGCATCTGGCCGGCGAGATCGACGAAGTCGCGGCTGATCTTGGCCAGGTTCGAGCTGCCGTGGAGCACATAGCCCTCCGGTCCCTCGACCTGCAGCGAAAGCTCGGCCCGGCGCAGCTCGTCCAGCGTGAAGCCGGCATCGAAGAAGCGCAGGAACGGTCCCAGCGTCGCCGAGGCGTTGTTGTCCTTGGCCTTGCCGAGCAGCAGCGCCGAGCGGCCCTCCACGTCGCGCAGGTTGACGTCATTGCCGAGCGTCGCGCCGACGATGGCGCCGCTGGATCCCACGACGAGAACGACCTCGGGCTCTGGATTGTTCCAGGTCGAGACCGGATGCAGCCCCGCATCCGCCCCGGTGCCCACCGCTGCCATCGACGGCGCCTTGGTGAAGATCTCGGCATCCGGGCCGATCCCGACTTCCAGGTACTGGCTCCAGGCCCCCTGCGCCACCAGCATGGCCTTGAGCTGCATGGCCTCCGGCGAGCCGGGCTTGAGCTTCGACAGGTCGTCACCGACCAGCGCAGTGATTTCGGTGCGGATCGCCGCCGCGGCTGTCGCGTCGCCGCGGGCCCGCTCCTCGATCACCCGCTCCAGCATCGACACCGCGAAGGTGACACCGGCGGCCTTGACGGCCTGCAGGTCGACCGGTGCAATGATCCAGGGTCGGGACGGATCGCGTCCGTCCGGCGGCGTGTTGGCCAGGATGTCGCGAAGTGTTCCGAGCGTCTCGCCTGATGCCGCCGCCAGCGCTGCCGCCGGGTCCGGCGTCTCGCACAGATCGCGCATGGTCGCGAAGGTGCTGGTGATGTCGATGACGACTGCGCCATCGGCTCCCGTCCGCACCGCCACGACACTCGGGCCATCGACGTCCGGGCGCCAGACGCGCCCCGCCAGAGCACCGGTGGCGCCGTCGTCCGGCAGCGTGGTGGCCTCGTCCAGCCGGATTGCGCGCATCGAAACCCTCCCGGTTTGCCCGGCTCGGGTGCCGGGCCATCTTCGGCCGGACTGTCGCGGGTTGTCCGGAACCTCGCAAGGCCTTTCCGCAACCCGCCCTCGCGCATCGTGCAGGACTGACATGTTGCGCCGGCGCTCACTGGCGCGCACGATGTGGACGAAGAGCGTGTCGCATCGCGACCCTGCCGGCGGCGTCGTGCCGCCGCAACGATTATCCGGAGGACGCCCATGAACGCCCCTGTCCGCAGCGCGCCGCGCGTGGTCCGCCTTGCCGCCGCCGACAATGTCGTGGTGGCCGTCGATCCGATCGAGCCGGGAGCCGTCGTCGAGGGCATCGCCGCCCGGGCGCGGGTGCCGCGCGGCCACAAGATGGCGACCGCCGCGCTGGAGCCGGGCGCACCGGTGCTGAAGTTCGGCCAGATCATCGGCTTCGCCACCGTGGCGATCGCGCCGGGGGACTGGGTCCACGAGCACAATGTCGGCGTCCAGACCTTCGACCGCGACTACCGCTTCGCCGAGGACGCCCGTGTCGAGGCGGTGCTGCCGCTCGACTTGCAGGCTACCTTCCAGGGCTACCGGCGGGCCAATGGCGCCGTCGGAACCCGCAACTACATCGCCATCCTGACCTCGGTGAACTGCTCGGCCTCGGTGGCGCGTTTCATGGCCGAGGAGGTCGTTCGCTCCGGCATTCTGCGCGACTATCCCAACATCGACGGCGTCATCCCGCTGGTGCAGGGCGGCGGCTGCGCACTCGACATCAAGGGCGAGGGCTACGAGATCCTCAAGCGGACCCAGTGGGGCTACGCCACCAACCCGAATGTCGGCGGCGTTGTCATGGTCGGGCTGGGATGCGAGGGCTTCCAGATCGGCCGCTGGAAGGACGCCTACGGGGTCGGCGAGAGCGATACCTTCCGCACGATGACCATCCAGGAGGTCGGCGGCACCCGCAAGACCGTGGCGGCCGGCGTCGCCGCCATCCGCACCATGCTGCCCATCGCCAATGCGGCGCGGCGCGAGACCTGTCCGGCCAGCGCGCTGATGCTGGCGCTGCAGTGTGGCGGCTCGGACGGCTATTCGGGCATCACCGCCAACCCGGCGCTCGGCGCTGCCGTCGATGAGCTGGTGCGCCACGGCGGCACCGCGATCCTGTCAGAAACCCCCGAGATCTACGGCGCCGAGCATCTGCTGACCCGTCGCGCCGCAACGCGGGAGGTGGGCGAGAAGCTCGTCGGCATGATCCGCTGGTGGGAGGACTACACTGCCCGCAACAAGATGGAGATGAACAACAATCCCTCGCCCGGCAACAAGCTCGGCGGCCTCACCACCATCCTGGAGAAGTCGCTGGGGGCCGCTGCCAAGGGCGGCACCACGACGCTCGCCGGCGTCTATGGCTATGCCGAGAAGGTCGACGCCAAGGGCTTCGTCTACATGGACACGCCCGGCTACGATCCGGTGTCGGCCACCGGCCAGGTCGCGGGCGGTGCCAATGTGCTCGCCTTCACGACCGGGCGCGGCTCCGCCTATGGCTGCAAACCGACGCCGTCGATCAAGCTGGCCACCAACAGCGAGATCTACCGGCGGATGATCGACGACATGGATATCGACTGCGGCGACATTCTCGACGGTGTCTCGATCGAGCAGAAGGGCCGCGAGATCTTCGCCAAGGTGCTGGCGGTAGCCTCCGGCGAGCGCTCCAAGTCCGAAGAGCTCGGCTATGGCGACGCCGAATTCGTGCCCTGGCAGGTCGGCGCCACGATGTAGGCCGGCACTGCTGTCGCTGCGTGCACAAAATGTCCGAGTGTGACGGCCGGGTCGACGGGCTGGCACGCTTTGCGCTAGTGCTGCAGCGTGACGGCAGGGGGCGGGTATGACAGTCAGGATCGACGGCAAGACACTGAAGGCCTCCGGCGTAATGAGGGTAGCCCGGCCGACGCCGGCGGGCCGCTTCGAAAAGGCCGCGCTGGCACCCTCCGCGCGTGAGCGCATTGCCGCTACGCGCGCCTACATCGACGCGCGCTGGATGACAGACGACGCGCCGCTGATGTACGCCTTCAACACCGGCGTCGGCCTGTTCAAGGACCAGCGCGTGCTGATGGCCGACATGGTCGCCTACCAGACCAAGACCATCTTCGCCCACGCCACCGGTGTCGGCGAGCCGCTGCCGCGCGATGCGGTGCGCGCCACCATGCTGCTGCGCGCCAACGCCTTCGCGTCGAACTATTCCGGTCCGCGCGTCGAGCTGGTCGAGCGGCTGCTGGCCTTCCTCAATGCCGGCCTGCACCCGGTCATTCCCGCCAAGGGTTCGGTCGGCGCCTCGGGCGATCTTGCCCCGCTCGCCCATCTGGCCGGGGCCGTCTGCGGCTTTCCGGAGGCCGAGATCGAATACAAGGGCCGCCGCATGCCGGCGCGCGAGGCCATCGCCAAGGCCGGCTTCGCGCCGGATTTCGACCTCGGCGCCAAGGATGCGTCGGCGCTGATCAACGGCTCCACCGTGTCGCTGGCCATTGCCGTGCTGGCGCTCGAGGACGCGCGCCGCATCCGCCGCACGGCTGATGTCGCGCTGGCTTTGTCGCTGGAGGCGATGCGCTGCGAGCTTGCGGCCTTCGATCCGCGCGTCCACGCGGCCAGGCCGCATCCCGGCCAGGCGGCCATCGCCCGCAACGTGCTGCGCCTGACCGGCGATTCGAAGCGCTGTTCGGAGGGTGCGCGCCTCACCGTCTATCCGGAGGAGAACCGCCGCGAGGGTGTCGCGCCGGCACCGCGCGTGCAGGACGTCTACTCGCTGCGCTGCGCGCCACAGGTCCACGGCCCGGTCCTCGATGCGCTCGATTATGCCGGGCGCACCCTGGCGACCGAGATCAACTCCGCCACCGACAACCCGCTGATCTTCGATGACGGGGCCGACGGCTACGTGTCGATCTCCGGCGGCCATTTCCACGGCCAGTACGTCGCCCAGGCCATGGACCTGCTGGCGATCGTCATGGCCGACCTCGCCTCGATCTGTGAGCGCCGGCTCGCCCGGCTGGTCGATCCGGTGATGAGCTACGGCCTGCCCCGCAACCTGCTGGCCGGCAAGAAGGGCCTCAACACCGGCTTCGCCACCGTGCAGTGCTCGATGTCGGCGCTGGTGATGGAAAACCGCACCCTCGCGATGCCGGGCTCGGTCGATTCCATCCCCGGCAAGAGCAACGCCGAGGACCATGTCTCCAACTCGACCTGGTGCGCCCGCAAGGCCCGCACGGTGGTCGACAACACCGAGATGGTGGTGGCGGGCGAGCTGCTGATGGCTGCCCAGGCGCTGTCGCTGGTCGAGCCGATCGCCAGCGCTCACCCGCTTGGCACCGGCACCCGGGCCGCCATGGAGTCGATCCGCGCCGTCATCGCGCCGGCGCTGGACGGCGACCGCTGGTACGCCACCGAGATGGGACAGGCGCTCGACCTCGTCCGTTCCGGCGCCATCCTCGAGGCGGTGGAAGCGGCCGTCGGCCCGCTCGAATAGGCTCAGCCGTCGAGGAACACCGCGATCGAGTCGAACGGCTTCCTGTCGATTGCCGGGACGTTGCAATCGTCGGTCGGATGCCCGACGACAAGCAGGATCACCGGCTTCTCGTGCTCCGGACGGCCGCAGATGTCCGTCAGGAACCCCATCGGGGCCGGCGTGTGGGTCAGCGTCGCCAGCCCGGCATCGTGCAAGGCCGCAATCAGGAACCCGCAGGCGATGCCGACGGATTCGGGCACGTAGTAGTGCTTGATCCGGCTTCCATCCGGCGCGACGCCCCAGCGCTGCTGGAACACCACGATCAGCCAGGGCGCCGTCTCCAGGAACGGCTTCTCCCAGCCGGTGCCAAGCGGTGCCAGCGCCTCCAGCCAATCCTCTCCAGCGCGCCCGGCATAGAACGCCTGCTCCTCCGCCTCAGCCGCGTCCCGGATGCGCCGCTTGATGTCCGGATCGCTGATCGCCACAAAGGTCCAGGGTTGCTGGTTGGCGCCCGATGGGGCCGTCGCCGCCGTCGCGATCGCATCGACAATCACCTGGCGGGGCACCGGGTTGGGGGCGAAATCGCGCACCGTGCGCCGCCGGACCAGGTTCGCCCTGAACGCCGTGCTCCGGCTCTCTAGCTCCTCGTTGCTCCGGCGCGTGAAGGCGAGCGGGACGGTCTTGGCATCGGACATGGGGGCTCCTGCGCGGACAGAACCCCGATCCTAGCGCGTCGAAACCCGGCCGTGCAGGCACGATCAGCCAGCGAAGATCAGGCCGTCCAATCGGCCAATCGGGGGCGCCACTCCGCAGCCAGCTTTCAGTCCCTGCAGCCGTGCCGACCCTGTTCCCGGGGCGCGCCAGACGCTAGAAGGGAGGCATGGTCGATCACCCCGCCTCCTCGTCGCCCGCCGCCGCCGCCGACCGCCCGGTCGGGCGCGGCGACCATGTGTTCCTCGTCGATGGCTCGTCCTACATCTTCAGGGCGTACCACGCGCTGCCGCCGCTGACGCGCAAGTCCGACGGCCTGCCGATCGGCGCCGTGGCGGGCTTCTGCAACATGCTGTGGCGGCTGATTCGCGACAGCGTCGCGGGCGAGAAGCCGACCCATCTCGCCGTCGTGCTGGACCATTCCGCCACCACCTTCCGCAACGCGCTCTACGACGCCTACAAGGCGCACCGCCCCGAGCCGCCCGAGGAATTGCGGCCGCAGTTCAAGCTGATCCGCGACGCCGTGCAGGCCTTCGACATCGCCTGCGTCGAGCAGGACGGCTACGAGGCCGACGACATCATCGCCACCTATGCGCGGCTCGCCTGCGAGGCCGGCGCCACCACCACCATCGTCGCCTCCGACAAGGACCTGATGCAGCTCGTCGGCCATGGCGTGACCATGTACGACAGCATGAAGGAAAAGCGCATCGGACCTGACGAGGTCATCGAGAAGTTCGGCGTTCCACCCGAGAAGGTCGTCGAAGTCCAGGCGCTGATCGGCGACCCGGTCGACAACGTGCCGGGGGTTCCCGGCATCGGCGTGAAGACGGCGGCCCAGCTCATCCTCGAATATGGCGATCTCGAAACGCTTCTCGCCCGGGCCGGCGAGATCAAGCAGCCCAAGCGCCGTGAGGCGCTGGTCGAGAATGCCGACAAGGCGCGGCTCTCCCGCCGGCTGGTCTTGCTCGACCGGTTCGTCCCGCTCGACCGGCCGATCGGCAGCATCGGCGTGCACGATCCCGACCCCCGCCGGCTGGTCGCCTTCCTCAAGGCGATGGAGTTCAGCTCCGTCACCCGCCGCGTCAGCGAGGCCTATGCGGTCGATCCCGCCACGGTCGAGGCCGATCCCGTGATGGCGGCGCCGGGAGCCGGGACCGCCTGGGCCACGGCCGGGGGGAGTGCCCAGGTGCCCGGCTCTGCGTCCGGGGATCAGGGCGCGGGCGCAGCGTCGGGAGCCCCGTCCCGTTTCCCTGCGTCGTCGACCGCAGGCGAGCCGACACCGGCGGGGCTGGCCGAGCAGCGGGCCGCCGAGGCCGTGGCGACGCCTGTCGACCGCTCGCGTTACGAGACCGTCCGAGACCTGGACCGGCTCGACGCCTGGATCGCCCGCGCCCGGGCCGCCGGGACTGTCGCGTTCGACACCGAGACCACCTCGCTCGATTCGATGCAGGCCGACCTCGTCGGCTTCTCCCTCGCTGTCGCGCCGGGCGAGGCCTGCTATGTGCCGCTGACCCACCGCGGCGAGGGCTCGGGCGACCTGTTCGGCGGCAATGACCTGCTGCCCGGCCAGATCCCGGTGCGCGACGCGCTCGCAAGGCTCAAGCCGCTGCTGGAGGACCCCGCGGTCCTCAAGTTGGCCCAGAACCTGAAATATGACTGGTCCGTTCTCGCCCGCCACGGCATCCGCGTCTGGCCGGCCGACGACACGATGCTGATGTCCTATGTGCTCGATGCCGGCCGCAACGGCCATGGCATGGACGAGCTGTCGCAGAAATGGCTTGGCCACAAGCCGATCGCCTTCGGCGAGGTGGCCGGCACCGGCAAGAGCTTCGTCGGTTTTGCCCGCGTCGCCATCGACACGGCGACCGCCTATGCGGCCGAGGACGCCGACGTGACCTTGCGGCTCTGGCGCGCCCTCAAGCCGCGCCTCGTCGCCGAGTCGATGGCCACACCCTACGAGACACTGGAACGCCCGCTGATCGAGGTGCTGGGCCGCATGGAGCAGCGCGGCATCGCCATCGACCGCCAGATCCTGTCGCGGCTGTCGGGCGAGTTCGCCCAGGGCATGGCGCGGCTCGAGGCTGAGATCCACGGACTCGCCGGCGAGCCGTTCAATCTGGGATCGCCGAAACAGCTCGGCGACATCCTGTTCGGCAAGATGGGCCTGCCCGGCGCCAAGAAAACTGCGACCGGCGCCTGGTCGACCGGAGCGCAGGTGCTGGAGGAACTCGCCGAGCAGGGCCACGCTCTGCCGGCCCGGATCCTCGAATGGCGCCAGCTTTCCAAGCTCAAGTCGACCTACACGGATGCGCTGCCGGGCTATGTCCACCCGCAGACCCAGCGCGTCCACACCTCCTACGCCATGGCGTCGACGACCACGGGCCGGCTGTCCTCGTCGGAGCCCAATCTTCAGAACATCCCGGTGCGCACCGAGGAGGGACGGCGCATCCGCACCGCCTTCGTGGCGACGCCCGGCAACCGGCTGCTGTCGGCCGACTACTCGCAGATCGAGCTGCGCGTGCTTGCCCACATCGCCGACATTCCGCAGCTGCGCCAGGCCTTTGCCGACGGCATCGACATCCACGCCATGACCGCCTCCGAGATGTTCGGCGTGCCGGTGCGGGGCATGGACCCGATGGTGCGCCGGCGCGCCAAGGCGATCAATTTCGGCATCATCTACGGCATCTCGGCCTTCGGCCTGGCCAACCAGCTCGGCATCCCGCGCGAGGAGGCGGGTGCCTATATCCGCAAGTATTTCGAGCGCTTCCCCGGCATCCGCGACTACATGGAGGAGACAAAGCGCGCTGCCCGGCTGAACGGCTATGTGACCACCCTGTTCGGCCGCAAGGCACATTATCCGCAGATCACCTCCAAGAACCCGTCCGAGCGCGCCTTCATGGAGCGCGCCGCCATCAACGCCCCGATCCAGGGCACCGCGGCCGACATCATCCGCCGCGCCATGGTGCGGATGGAGGCAGCGCTTGCCGCCGCCGGGCTCACCGCCCGCATGCTGCTGCAGGTCCACGACGAACTCGTCTTCGAGCTGCCCGAGGGCGAGGTGGAGGCCACCATCCCGGTGGTCCGCCGCATCATGGTCGACGCGCCGCACCCGGCCGTCCAGCTCGCCGTACCCCTTCAGGTGGACGCAAGAGCCGCCCACAACTGGGACGAGGCGCACTGAGCCCGCACCCTTGCGTTGTGTTTCGCTGGACGGTCAGCAGTCCGTGCTGATCAAGCCTTGAGCCGGTAAAACGCGGCCGCGGTGCCGCCGAAGATCGCCTGGCGCTCGGCAGCGCTGCACCCCTCGGTGAGCACCTCGGCGGTCTCGACCCAGCGCTGGTAATGACTGGCCAGCGTGCAGACCGGCCAGTCCGAGCCGAACATCAGCCGCGACGGCCCGAACTCGGCCAGCAGATGGTCGACGAAGGGCTTCAGGTCGGCGGCGGTCCAGCCGCGGCTGGCCTCCGTGACCAGTCCCGAGAGCTTGCAGCAGGCCGTCGTCCCACGCGCGATCTTGGCGATGTCGGCAGCCCAGGGCTGGAATTCCTGACGCCGGATGGCGGGCTTCGAGCCGTGGTCGACCACGACCCGCAGGGCAGGATAGCGCAACACCAGCGCCAGCAGCCGGTCGAGGTGCAGCGGCAGCGTCAGGGCGTCGAAGGTCAGGTCGTGGGCGATCAACGAGCGGAAGGCCGGTTCGAGCTTCTGCTTCAGCATCCAGTCGGGATCGGCGATGTCCTGGATCATCGGCCGGAAGCCCTTCAGGCAGGAATGGCGCGCCAGCCGGTCGATCTCCTCGAGATGCGCCGGGTTGCCGAAGTCGATCCATCCGACGACGCCGAGCACGAAGTCGGTCGCATCGGCAATGCCGAGCAGGTACTCGGTTTCCGCGAGCGTCGGGGCGGCCTGCACCAGCACCGTGCCGCCGATGTCGGCCGCCGCCAGCAGCGGCCGCAAATCGTCCGGGCCGAAGCTGCGGTAGAGGCCGTCAAGTTCCGGCGTCAGCCAGCCGTAATCGCCGCGTTTCGGGTTCCAGAAGTGCTGGTGGGCGTCGATTCGGATCGTCATGGCGCGCATATGCGCCACGGAATACGGCCTGCCGATGACGGCCGGATCAGGCCTTCGTGTCGCGCGGCCGGATCACGCCCTTGCGCAGCAGCACATTGCCGTAGAGCCGCCGCTCTCCCGTGGCGATCACCGCGAAGGCGGCACGGGCACGGTCGTAGAAGGCGAAGCGCTCCAAGCCTGTCAGGGTAAAGCGCGATCCTTCCCGGCGGGCGATGGTGCTGCGGAACTCGGCAAAGATCGGCACGCTCGCGGTCGGGTCGTCGACCACCTGCATATGCCAGGCGGCCTCCGGCCCGAAATCGTCGAGCGGCATCACCGACAGCACCGCGTCGAGCGCCGCCACGGCGTTGGCCCCGTCGAGCCGGATGACCGGCGGGCCGGAGGCCGCCGCCGGGAAATTGGCGTCGACGATGGCGATCTCGTTGCCGTGCCCCATGGAGCGCAGGGTGTGCAGGAGGTCGGGACCGAGCAGCGGATCGAGGCCCTTGAGCATGGTCAGATCCTCACGCGGGAACCGGGGCGTCCGCCCGCAGCAGGCCCTCGGTCTTCAGGTCGGCCCAGAGGCCCGGCGGAATCGAACGGTCGAGGGTGGCGGCGTTGCGGCGCACCTCGTCGGGCGTCTGTCCGCCGGGAATGACGCAGACGACAGAGGGGTGGGCTAGCGGGAAGGCGAGCGCCGCCTCGGCCAGCGTCACCGCGTGGGCGGCACACACGGCCGCGATCCGCCCGACCCGCTCGAGGATCGCCGGCGGAGCGGGCTCGTAGTTGTAGAAGGCACCGGGTTGCGGGCCGGTGGCGAGGATCCCGGAATTGTATGGCCCGCCCAGCATGATGCCGATGCCCCGGTCGACACACAGCGGCAGGAAACTCTCCAGCGCGTCCTGCTCCAGCAGCGTGTAGCGCCCGGCCAGCAGAAACAGGTCGAAATCGCCCTGCCGGGCCAGGGTCTCGCAGACCTGCCACTCGTTGACGCCGGCGCCGATGGCCCGGATGACGCCCTCCTCGCGCAGCCGAAGCAGGGCGCGGTAGCCGCCGTCCATGAACTCGCGGATGCGCGCATCGGAAGCTTCGCGTGAGCCATGTGCCATGGCGTCGACATCGTGACACAGCAGGATGTCGACCGCGTCGACCCCGAGCCGCTCCAGCGAATGCTCGAACGAGCGCAGCACCCCGTCATGCGAGTAGTCGTAATGCTCGCGCCGGGTCGGCACATCGAAGAACTTGCCGATCCCTGTACGCTCCTCGGGCCGGCAGGGGCGCATGATCCGTCCGACCTTGGTCGACAGGATCACCGCCTCGTCCCGGTGCGCCCGCAGAAAG
Organism: Methylobacteriaceae bacterium; assembly: GCA_040380755.1. Lineage (GTDB taxonomy): Bacteria > Pseudomonadota > Alphaproteobacteria > Rhizobiales > Beijerinckiaceae > Alsobacter. The sequence continues at coordinate 14,309 of JBEIIL010000097.1, forward strand.
CCGTTGAGCCTCGTCTCCGCCAGCCCCAGCCCGTATTGCGGTGCCGTATCGAAGGTGCGGCAGCCGACCGCCCACGCCGCCTCGAGCGTGTCCCGGGCCTGGGTCTCGTCCAGCGCACGGTAGAGATTGCCGAGCGGGGCGGTCCCGAATCCCATGCGGGTGAAGGACAGCGTTTCGCCTGAACGGGTGCGGAAGGGTCGTCGCGAGAGGCTGTTGCCCTGCATCCTGTCGCGAGCCGGAAGGCCGCCCCCTGTCGCGACCGGTTTCCGGTCGCCATCCCGCCATGATAGGGAGCACGCGACGGGGCGCAACAGCCCTGAACGGAGACGCCGATGCCTTCCAAGCTGGACCAGTTGAAGTCGATGACGGTCGTGGTTGCCGATACTGGCGACATCGAGGCGATCCGCGCCTTCCGCCCCACCGACTGCACCACCAACCCGACCCTGATCCTCAAGGCGGCCCAGATGCCCGCCTATGCGGCGATCGTCGACGAGGCCGTGGCCTGGGGATGCAGCAAAGGTGGGTCCCGCGAGGCCATCGTCGCCGCCGTTGCGGACCGGCTGGCCTTATCAT
>JBEIIL010000098.1:0-14842 GCA_040380755.1 Methylobacteriaceae bacterium
CAGAAGGTCGGCAGTGACGTCACCGAACGCCTTCGTCACGGCCTGGTCCTGCGCGACCACGCAGACGACTGGCTGGCCGGAATAGCCCGACTCCGCCAACAGCTTCTTTGCCGCATCAAAATCGCGCTTGCCCTTGAGGATTTCGCCGCCCTCCTCGTTGTAAAGCGGCGTATCGGGCGTGAAGAAGCCTGGCAGCGTCTTCCACAGGTTCGTGTCATCGCCCACCAGGGCGCGCATGTAGTCTTCCTGGTTCAGCGCCATGAGAACGGCACGGCGAACGCCCACATTGTTGAAGGGCGGATGCAGGTGGTTCATGCGGAACGCGCCAATATTGCCGAGCGGGTCGGAGATATCGACATTGATGTTGCGGTTCCTGCGCAGCACCGGAACGAGATCGGAGATCGGGTTTTCCCACCAGTCGACCTCGCCGTTCTGCAGCGCGGCCGCGGCGGTGGCGGGATCGGGCATGATCACCCACTCGATCCGGTCGACCAGCATCCGCTTGCCGCCGGCAAGCCAAGACGACTTCTCGTCACGCGGCTTGTAGTCGGCGAATTTCTCGAAAACCGCCTTGGCGCCGGGCACCCATTCGGCCTTGGCGAACTTCATCGGGCCGGACCCGACATATTCGGTGATCTGCTGGAACGGATCGGTCTTGGAAATCCGCTCCGGCATGATGAATGTGCAGGGTGCGTTGTTCTTGCCGAGCGCGAGCAGCATCTTCGGGTAGGGCCGCTTCAGCGACCACTTCCAGGTGCGATCGTCGACCGCGACCAGTTCGTTCTGGATGGCACGGATCATCAGGCCCATTGGATCGCGGGCCGACCAGCGGATAAGGCTCGACACAACGTCCTTGGCGAGAACAGGCTCACCGTCATGGAACTTGAGGCCCGGACGCAGCCGGAACGTCCAGACGAGGCCGTCGGACGAAACCTCCTCGGCCTCCACCATCTGCCGCTGCGGAACGAGCTTCTCGTCGACACCGTAGAGCGTGTCCCAGACGAGAGCGGCGGCGTTGCGGACGACGTACTGGGTCCCCCAGATCGGATCGAAATTCGCCAGATTGGCCTGGGGCACGAAGCGCAGTGTGCGCGCATTCGCGCCCTGCGACAGCGCCGGCATCGGGAACCCGCCGATCATCGCCAGCGAACCGGCTCCGGCGGTCTTCAGTATCGTCCTGCGGTTGATCATCATCTCTCCCCATACCGATTTGCGCCCGTTCGCTATCGCGGGCGGGTGGTGATCCGGAAGCACGCACTGTGCCACCGGTGGCGTTTCCTCGCAGGTGCGGATCCATGCTGCCCGCATCCTGGGCAACAGCCTAAAGCCTGCCCAGCAGGAGTGAAAGCGTTCCGTTGTCGGTTGCGTCAATCGGCAGCGAAGGGCAAACTGACGCCATGCAAAAGACATCTGTTCTGGCCTTGGCCGCCCTGCTTGCCACCGGCTCATCCCTGATGGCGCAGACGGTGAATGCTCCGACTGTGACCGCACCCGCTGCAAAGACACCCGGACCGGCTCCGCTGCCACCCCGCACCGCACCGGTATCAGTCGTACCCTACGAGCTGTCACCCGCCGGCCGGGCGATGAAGCTGAAGATGGACAGGCGGGACCGCGATGCCCGCAAGGCGCTCGGCAGCATTTGCACCACGCCGCGCTGCTGAGCAGCGCTGAGGCCCGACCGATCGGGCAGACCGGCATGCGATCCGGAACGTGACGGGATCCGTACTGGGTCTATGACCAGCACGTCTCCCACCGTTTTGACCGTCTATTTCGACGGAGCTTGCCCCCTGTGCACCGCAGAAATCGGGCATTACCGGCGCTGCGCGGGCGCCGATTCGATCACATTCGTCGATGTATCGTCTCCCGACACCGAACCCGGACCCGACCTTTCGCGGGATGCCGCCATGGCGCGGTTCCATGTCCGCACGGACGACGGCGCGCTTTTGTCGGGTGCCGCCGGCTTTGCAGCCCTGTGGCGCACACTGCCGGGCTGGCGCTGGATCGGGCGGGCGGCCTCCCATCCGGCCGCAACCAGGGTGCTGGAACAGGCCTACCGTGCTTTCCTGCCGATCCGGCCGGCACTCGCGCGCCTCGTCGGTCGCCTGCAGCGCTGAGGCCGGCGACTAGAGCATCATCCCGCCAAGTGGACACCGGTTGGCGGACAAAGATGATGCACAATCAAAGAGGCAGAGCGGACGACCTGATGCTATCAGGTCGGACTTCGCTCTAACGCAGCGGCGAGAAGCTGGTCGGTACGAGAATCCGGTTCTGCATCCTCTCGATGAAGACGCGGGTCTTGGGGATGAACGCCAGCCATTCCGGATCGGCGTAGAGGGCAGCGCGTTTCGTTTCGCGGTCGGCATGGCTCTCATAGCGCCACATCATCACGACCTGGTTGAGATCGCCGATCTCGGATACGAACCAGCCGACGGGTGGACCGAGGTGGCGGCAATGAATGGCGAAGCCCTCGGCCTCGTAAAGCGCGAGGTAGTCACCGGAGAGGCCGACCCTGATGGTGTAGGTCCGCTGTTCAATGATGGCCATGGGATCTCTCAGCTCCGCGACATGTCGAGCGGTGGCGCAACGTCCGGCGGAATCGGACAAACATAAGGGGTGCGGGCGGTCCGGGCCGCGAGATCGGCCTTGGCGGCAGCCAACAGTGCGGGATCCGAGAGAACCGCAACAGCCGTCGCCGCCATAGCCTTGGCGGCTTGCACCATGGCCTTGTGGGCCGCCGGCATCTTCCCCTGCGCCACCACCTGCCAGGTGTGGAACGGCGTACCGATGGCCACGGTGGGCGCATGAACCTGCACGGTCGGCACCACCCAGCTGACGTCGCCCACATCGGTCGAGCCAATGGCAGGATTGCGCTGCACGTCGAGCGGCACGAGGAAGTCGGCCAGCGGCGCATCGGTCTCGGGCATCCCGATCGAATGCCAGACGGCCGAGATCTCCTGCGGCGACAGGGTGGCGCGGATGGAGCGGGCGAAGGCCCGGTCAGCCTCGTCGAAATGCGGCGGTCCCAGCTCCTGCATCGCGGCGAACAAGGCATTCTCCAGCGGCGTGTTGCCGAGCACGTTCGACACGGCGCTGACCACCCTGACGGCGACGCTCGTCTCGGTCATCAGCGCGGCGCCTTCGGCGATCTTGCGAACACGGTCGACGAGTTCGATCATGCCCGGCAGGTCGCGCGCCCTGATCGAATAGCGCACCCGCGCATGTGCCTGCACCACGTTGGGCGCAATGCCGCCGGTGTCGAGCAGCGCATAGTGCACGCGCGCGTCACTGGGCATGTGCTCGCGCATATAGTTGACGCCGACATTCATCAGCTCGACGGCATCGAGAGCGCTGCGTCCAAGATGCGGGGCCGCGGCCGCATGGGCAGCCCGTCCCGTAAAGGTAAAATCGGCCCGTGTATTGGCCAGCGACAGCGGCGGCACGACCTCCCAGAAGCTGTTCGGGTGCCATGAGATCGCGACGTCGGCGTCCGAAAAGGCGCCGGACCGCACCATGAAGGCCTTGGCGGCGCCGCCCTCCTCGGCCGGGCAGCCGTAGTAGCGGACACGCCCTGGCGTCCCGGTCTCGGCCAACCAGTCCCGCACGGCGACGGCTGCCAACATGGCGGCCGAGCCCAGCAGATTGTGACCGCAGCCATGGCCGTGGCCGCCGGTCTCGACAGGCCTGTGCTCGGCGATACCAGCCTCCTGGCTCAGGCCCGGCAGCGCGTCATACTCTCCCAGGAAGGCGATCACCGGACCGCCCTCCCCGGCCTCGCCGATCACCGCGGTCGGAATGCCGCCGGCCGCCTCGGTGACGGCAAAGCCCTGCCGGCGAAGCTCGGCGGTGTGCTCGGCGCAGGAGCGCTCCTCGGTGTAGCAGACCTCGGGCATCGCCCAGACCCGGTCGCTGAGCGTCACCAGCTCATCCCGATGCGCGTCGACTGCGCGCCATACTCCGCTGCGATTGTCCATCTGCGTGTGCCCTGCTGTGCCGACGGCCCGAGTGGACCGGGCGCCCGGGGTCGCCGGGCGACGGCACGCTAGAACAGCCGTCCCGGCAGCGCCAGACCGCTCAGTCAGCCGGCTCGATGCCCGCCGCCTTGACCAGGTTGGTCCATTTGGTGACCTCGCGCGCCGTGAAGGCGGTGAAGTCCGCTGCGCTCTTGGGGGTCGCCTCGATGCCCAGCGCCGAGAACCGGGCCGTCAGCTCCGGCAGGTGTTCAGCCGGTTCGGAAAGTCCTGGGCTGCAGCCGGTGTCGTGACCGGGCCGCCTGACATCAACCGCCCGGGCCAACCCCGAAAGCGGTCAGTGGTGAGAAGCTACACCACGCTGTGGGACACGATCTTGGACCGGGACATCGAGGGTTTCTGCAGGCATCGTGACGGCAAGACCTTACCCGACTGCAAACCTTTCGCAGTCGTGCACATGGGTCACGCACAAAGGCGATGACGGCCGGCTCGCCTTGCAGGCCTGACACGCGCGCTCGATATAGGGAGGACAGCGGCAGGCGAGGAGATATCCCATGCAAAACACACGACGACAGTTGGCAACAGCCCTTGTGGCGGCTGGCCTTTCGACTGTGCTGATCGCGCAGGCGCGGGCCGAGCCGCGCGACAGCGGACCGGCCGGCGGCGCCTTTATGAGCTCCTACACGCGACCACCCGTGACGTCTTCGCCGACAGGGGCACGCCCGTCTGCACCGCCACCGTCAGCCAGGCTGAAGCCCCGCAGCCGACGCTGAGCCTTGTCTCGCAATCGGTGAGATCGTGACGGGCGACGGAAGCCGCAGCTCCCTAATGGGCCACCGGCTTGGCCCCGTAGATGTAGACGCAGGGGAACACGATGGACCTGAGGCCGGTACCGATCATCAGGTCAACCGCCCATTTCTTGCTGCTGTAGAGCCGGCGATAATAGGAGTCCGAGACCTCGGCCGGCACGCCTGCAAAGTTCCGACGGCACAACTCGGCAAGCTCGGCTGCAGTAAAGCCGGCATGCGCGCCGGCCTCGTTGCTCCATTTGCCGACCAGCCGCATGCGCAGGTCACCAAGGTTCCAGCGGATCTTGTTCGCCAGCGACGTCGATGAGCCAAGATAGCCAAGCAGGCGCGCCTTGTTGGGGGTGCCCACCAGATAGTACCCACCCGGCCTCAGTACGCGGTTCATTTCGGCCAGACACAGGTCGGGATTGGGAATGTGCTCCAGGGCGTGGAACGAGAACACAAGGTCAAAGGACGCGTCGGGAAAGTCGAGTTTGCGCGCATCCATGCCGACGAGCGTGGCCGGTGCGGCAGCACGCGGATCGAACCCATCGGTATCAAGGTCGACGCCGACCGTTCGCGCCTCGAAATGGCGGGCAAGAATGCCAGCCTCGAGGCCCGAGCCGCAGCCGACAACGAGAATGTCCCTCGGCATAGACCGCGTGGCGACCGAAAGAAGCTCGACGAGCACGGATGACTTGCGCGCGTGCTGGGGATCGATCTCGGCGTCCATTGCTGGCTCCGACGTCAGGATATGGTGGGAACCATTTGATTGATGTTGAGCGCCACGTCACGTCGTGCCTTAAAATCAAGTTTAACTTGTCTCTATTGTCGGAAATTTTTCCTAGTCTTGCCGCGTGTCTCGATAGTTGCGGTGGCTGACAGAGCGGGTCTGCGTGTCCACCCCCGCATGATTTGCGGACCCATCCCGGCGCCCTCATGATCGTGCCGTCAGCCGAGTTGGACAGCACGATACGCAAGGGAACCGGCGTCAGAAGTGGACGCCCAAGCCCATGAACACACCGTGCAGGGTCGTCTTGTAGGTGAACCCACCCTTTGTGTAGTCGGTGTAGAGAGCCCGATACCCGATCGAGGTCGAGATCGTCTCGGTCCACTTGTAGCCGACTGTCAGCAGGCCCTGCGACGTCAGGTCCGATCCCACGCCAAAGCCGCCAACGTCGGCGATGACGTTTACGAACCAGTTCCTGTCGATGGCATACTGGACGGAGAGGCCAACGACAGGGTCGAGCCATTCCTTGGTCGCAGAAGCGGACCGGTCAAAGATCGGCAGCACGCCGTAATGGGCGATGTCGGCCGTAATCCGCTGGCCACGGACGCCGGCGATCACCCGCATGTCGAGATTGGGAGTACCGACCGGCAGCCGGTAGCCCACATAGCCGCTTAGCATGCCGAGCGTCTGGTCATATTCAAGCTGCCCGCCGAAGCGGTTGGTGCGCTTGGCGCCGACCTTGGACCACATCACGTCGCCCAGGAACATCCAGGTCTCGTTCTTGGCCAGAAAGGCGCCCATCAACGCGCCTTTGAGATTCTTGAGGAGGTCGCCGAAGTCCACGTTCACGCCGATCGGCTGGCGGTCGCGGATCCCGATGTCGCCATCGAGCGCCGTTGCCCAGCCATAGAGCGTCGCCTGAAACTGCCAGGACGGCATGGTTGGAACCGGCGGCATGGCGGCGACACGCGGTGGAAGATCGGCGGCTGTCGCGGGACCGGCGAGCAATAACGTGGTCAGAGCTGCCGCAATGCTGCCAACAATCCGTCTCATCGCACCCGTCTCCGTTCAGGTCATTGTCTGGCCAGGCCCACGATGGGCGAGCGACCAGGAGTTTGTGTGGCCGCCGCCGGAACCGGACCGACGGCAAGCTGATTGCGTCGTCGTTCGATCGCCCGGCGGACCTGCTCGACAAGCAGGGGAAACGCCGCGTTCAGTTCGTTGCCCTTGCCGGCCACCTGCTGGCGCACGGCGTCCTGCACCAGGGTGTCGACATCGCGTTCAACCGTCTCCAGCGCGTCGGCGTCAGCTTCACGGGCTGCCACCCACAGGTCAAGCATCCGCAGGGTTGCCTCGGGTCTGGAAGGCATGAACCGATGCACAAGCGCAACAATCGCCGTGGCACAGGAGGCAAACAGGCTCATCAGAATGCCGAACCCGTAGAGCGCATTCTAAGCCTGATCGCTCAGGGTGGGCTGGTTTCCGGACAAATAGGCGGACATGCCGGGGTGAACGGGCAGCGACGCATTGACCTTGTCGGTCTCGGGCGGTTCGACGAGCGCCCTCCGCGGCATGAGCGATGCCAAGCGCGGCTTGTCGGCCAGCAGCATCCGGGTGAGCTCCGCCGCAATGTTGTTGCCCACACTCTGAGAGGCAAACAGTCGGATCAAGACACCAAGCGTTGATTCGTCATCGTCAGGCAAAGGCGGTTGCCCCCACAGGACGCCTTTGGGAAGATCGACGGCCTCCAGCAGGTGGTTGCGCTTCACGCCGCAACACCGCACCCGTCAGGCCGACAGGCGCATTGGCATCGCTGCGCGGGACGGCCAGATCGGCAGCGCCAGAGGCAAGCGCCCTGAGCGCCTCCGCGTCCGACGCCATCGCGGTGGCCTGCACCCGCACGCGCGGATGGTCGAGATGGACGAGATGGACGAGCGCCGTTGCAAACTGCGCCCCGAAGCCTCCGGCAGGGCCGGTGGCGATCCGCAGCACCAGGCTTCTGTTCAGGACATCCACGCCGTAACCGGCGGTGCCGGCCAGCGCCGCCGCCACGATCAGTCCGATGATCCAGCCCGAACGCTTCACGGCGCCTGCCTCAGCGCCAGCCGGGTCCGCGGAAGCCGACGCCGACGCCGTGGAAGCCGACACCCACTCCACCGCCAACGCCGATCCAGTCGATGAACAGGGAGGTCTGGCCGCCCTTCGCCGGCAGCGTGCCGCTGATCACCTTGTAGTCGTAGACGAGATCGCGCCCCTCGGATTTCGGGTTGCGGATCTCGATCACCGCCAGCGTGTTGTTGGCCTGCCCGGGCTCGAACACCGAGAGCGCCGCGTTCGGCGGGTCCTTGCTGAAATTGTCGGCGCCGGCCTTCGACGTCCATTCCTTCAGATAGTCCGCCATCGTGATGTGCCCGGCGAGGCGGACCGGACGATCAGCAAAGTAGACGGTCTGCTGGCCCACATTGACGAGCCGGACGGTCTTGGCCGCCGCATCAACCTTCAGGTCTTCGGCGACCTGGACGAACATCAGCATCGGCTTCTCGGTCGCTGTCTGGGCCAGCACCGTCGAATGGAAGTTGGTGTAGCGCAGACCATCATTCGCGATGCGGTCCAGCGCCGGCGTGGGAATGACGCCACCGAATGTCGACGGGGCGCCGAAGCCGACATCGTCCGTGATGATCAGCAGGACGTTCGGCGCGTCCTTCGGCGGCGCGATCCGCGCCGGCCAAAAGGGCTTTGAATCCCGCGCCAGCGGCGCGATCACGCCACCGAAGGGCTGCGGCGGGGCCGGCAGTTGCTTGCCGTCAATCACCACCGCCGCGGCCGGGGACCCGAGCATGATCGGCGCCGCCCGCGTGCTCGGCATGGACCCGCGGGTGCTGCGGCGTCGCCTCGCGGCCGAGGGCACCACCTTCGAAGCCCTGCGCGACGAGGTCCGCTTCGTCGTCGCACGTGAATACTTGTCCCTCTCGGACCTGACCATCTTGGAGATCAGCGACGCGCTGGCCTTCGGCACCCACGCAGCGTTTTCGCGGGCCTTCCACCGGTGGAGCGGCACAACGCCCACGCATTGGCGCAAAATCAACCGTGTGAGACAAGAAGCAGGGCTCTGAACCCGGCCTATCCGGTCCGATCTGAGCCAAATTGACACAGAATCCTCTGGCACGGATCTGGCGCAACGGTCTCCGAAGGACGGTGTGTGTGTCGCAAATTGAAGCGAACGCATCACCCGCGACAGGAGATGAGCGTGAGCACCAGTGGTATCGGCAAGCAAACCGTTTTCATGGATCTGCTCCGGCAGAGCACGGCGAAACTCGAGCGTTTTCGCCGCGATACGTGCGGGAACTTCAGCATCATCTTCGCCCTCTCATTGGTCCCGGTGACCATTGCGGGCGGCGGCATGCTCGATTTCGCCCGCCTGAACAAGTCACGCACGGTCCTTGCCAGCGTTGCCGACGCGGCGGTGCTGGCGGGCGTTAACGACCATGTCGTTTCGGCAGCCAAGCCGTGGGCCGTGCAGGAGCAAGCCAGCCTGAACGCCATGAAGGATGCCTTCAAGCAGTTTCTTGCCAAAAACACGGACAGTTCTCTGACGCTCGTGACCGACAGCTATACGGTGACGATCGACAACAACGTCATCACGGCGAAAATCTGCTACACGGCGAAACAGTCGAACAGCCTGCTGCAGTTTGCTGGCATGACGAGCAACACATTCAGCGGTTGCGCCACGGCTTCGTCGGCGCCGCCAACCTATTTCTCCATCAACTTCCTGGTTGATGCGTCGGGCTCGATGGGTATCGGCGCATCGACGGCCGACCAGACCCTGATGAACAACAAGCTGGGCTGCGCCTTCGCCTGCCACACGACGGACGCGCTCGCCCCGTGTCCGCAGCCCACGACGAGCTGCGCCAAGGCCATCGGCGCCAACACACGCTTCGACGTGGTGCGGTCGGCGATCGCCACCGTCCTCAACGAGGCCAAGGCGACGCAGACGCTGACCGACCAGTTCAGCTTCTCGGTGCACAAGTTCAGCAACACGCTGACAGAGGTAGCTGCCACCTCGAAGGATGCGAACGCAGTGGCGACCAAGGTCACGACCATGTCTCCCGACGCCAAGGGCGCCGGCACCAACCTGCGCGCCGCCCTTGCCTCGATGGCGCCGAAGATCACCGTCGGCGACGGCAAGTCGCCCGACAGCCGCAAGGCGTTCCTGCTCATCCTGACCGATGGGGTCGAGGGCAACGTCAACGAATACGAGGAGAACGGGGCGCAAGGCTGGCGCACCTACGGCAACTGGAGCCCCGATCCCAATCTCACGGTCTCCAATCCCGGCTTCTATGCTGGCGCCGAGCGGTCCCAGGCCGTCGACCCGACCATGTGCAACGCCATGAAAGCCAAGGGCGTGACCGTCCTGACCCTGCACACCGAGTACCTCACGCCGGTCGGCAGCAGTGACTACCGTTTCCAGCAGATCCAGTCCCAGCTGAAGCCGGTGATTGCCACAAGGCTCCGGGATTGCGCCTCCACGGCCGACTTTGCCTTCAACGCGTCGTCTCCGGAGGAAATCAAGACGGGCACGCAGAAGATGCTCGCCGCCGTGCTCGCCAAGGCCCGTCTCACCCAATAGGTGCGATGCGGCCCCGCGCGACCGGACCATACGGCGTTCGCTGCCAGGGCGGAAAGCGCCACCTGGGAATCGCACGGTGCCGGCAACTCGATTTCGCTCTGACCATGCCCGATCGGTGGCAGGAGCGGTTGATCGAACAAAAAGCAATATATTTCAATATTTTAAGGGGTATCTGGCGGAAGGGGTGGGATTCGAACCCACGGTGAGGTTTCCCCCACGGCGGTTTTCAAGACCGCTGCCTTAAACCACTCGGCCACCCTTCCTGCATCCGGCTTACACCGACGCATGGCGTTGGTGTAGCGGCGGTGGCCGACTGACGTCAACGCGTCGTCGATGGCAGGCCACACCCTCTGCACTATCTGTGAGGTCGGCACGCGGGAGCGACCATGGACCAGGGCTGGTGGACGCCGATCGACGCCTATTGCGAGCGGACCGGACCGGAGTTCTGGTCGGAGCCGCTGAACGCACTGAGCAATGCCGCGTTTCTGGTCGCCGCGGCCGCAGCCTGGCGGCTGCTGCGGAGGGCGCCGCGCCCCGATCCTGCCGCGGCGGGACTGGTCGGCCTGGTCGCGGTCATCGGCCTTGGCTCGTTCCTGTTCCACACGGTGGCGACACGCTGGGCGGCCGTCGCCGACGTCGTGCCAATTGCCCTGTTCATCCTGCTCTATCTGATCGCTGCGCTGCGCCGGGTCCTGAGCCTTGGCGGTGCAGCGGCGGCAGCCGTCGCGATCGCATTCCAGGTCGGCGCGATGGCGGTCCCCGCGCTGTGGCGCGTCGTGCTGGCCGGCGCGCCGGACCCGCTCAACGGCTCGGCCGGCTATCTGCCCGCACTCCTTGCGTTACTCGTCGTCGGCGGACTGGGCGCGTGGCGCCGCCATCCCGGCGGGCCGTTGCTGCTGGCCGCCACGGCGGTGTTCACCGTGTCGCTGGGGTTGCGCTCGGTTGACCTTGCAGCGTGCGGGACGATCCCAGCGGGGACACACGCCGTGTGGCACCTGCTCAATGCCGGGGTTCTCTATCTCTGCCTGCGTTGCGCGATCGTCTGGCGCGCGCCGGAGTCTTCAAGCCCTGAGGGCCGAGGCCGCATAGCCCTCGGCGGGCGCTGAAGCCGCCGAGCCGACCGTGTCCAGTGGTATGGCTGCCAGCCGCTGCCAAAGCTGCCGTGGCGAAAATGGCTTGCGCAGCAGATGCTCGATTCCGAAGCCAGCGGCGGCGTCGACGACGTCCCGCGTCGGCAGGCCCGAGATCAGCACCACGGGCACGTCGGGAAAGGCCGACTTCGCGGGATCACGAAGCACCTCCAGCAACTGGCTGGCGCAGTGATCGGGAAGATACCAGTCGAGCAGGATGAAGCGCGGCGAAAAGCGGTATAGCGCGGCCAAAGCAGACTGCACGTCCCCGACCGATGTGACGGTCTTCAGGCCGACCTGGGCCAACATGTCGCGAAGCAGCGTCCGAACGAAGCCGCTGTCCTCGACGACGAGCCCAGGCACGTCGACGAAGTGGGGTTTCACGAGCGCTGACTGTTGCCGCGATGCGCAGCAAGCGCGGCGGCGATCGCAGTGGGATCGATGAGCGGGCGCCCGGTGCGGAACGCCACGCCCATATGCATGCCCGCGGTCCATTTGACATCGCAGGCACGGGGCACATTCTCGCCGCCGATCACCAGGTCGATCCGCTCGGGCGCCACATCGACGACGAAACGAAACTGCAGCTTGGCGCCCGTGTCGGACAGGTCGGTGATCAGGCAGTCGACAGGCGCAGCGCCACGCACGAGCACCTTGCCGGGTTTCAGCAACCGTCGGCGCTGGCTGTCCCGTCGTGTCGTTCCGGCTCGTGGCCGGCGCAGGGTGTCGAACTTTGTCATGGTCACCACCATAGCGCGAACAGTTTGCGGGACCGTCGCATCGCCCCGCTGCATTTGAGGCAATCCGGAGACAAGGGATTCACCGTCGGGCTGGGGTCGAGCCGCGTGACAGACGGCGCGCAAAGATCCAGAAATGATCATGGTCGCGATCTTCAACCGGTTCGACAATCGCCTGGAGGATCCGGAACGCGACCCCGCATGGTCAGCGGTACGCCACCTTCCAGCAGGCTCGACGCACCATTCGGCAGCACCACATTTGAACTGGGATAAATGAGGTGGCGAGCATATTTACTGTTTAATTTCATTGCAGTTTGCAAAGACACTAACAGATCAGCTTGCGAATTTTGCATGTGAAAGCAATTTGAGTAATTCTTCGGGTATTCGTTGCTGAACCTTAAATGATTTGGAGAGCGTTACCGTACCACATTCCATCCAACCGGCGAGAATCGGAGCGGTGCAGAGGCTGTCTACAAGGGTGTCGAGATCGATCGGGCAGTGGTCGGCCTGATCCGGCACATGCAGCGCGTGGACGACTATCGCGAGGTGCTTGGTCGGCTTCAGGCCGCCTGGGATACGCTGACGCTGCTGGGGCAGCTGACCGGGACGGCGGCAGAGATGTCGGGAACCCGCGAGGCGCTCGAGAATCTCACCGGCGATCTGCTCAACCATCTGGGCCAGGAGACAGTCGCAAGGCCGCTGCCGACCTGCGCGCCAAGGCGCAGAACGGCATCGACATCCTCGTCCGCAACCTGTTTGAGCGGTCCGCTGACATCGGCTTCCTGTCTGGCGACGCCGAAGTCATCGAGTGTCTCGACAGCGGCGCTCCTGAGGAAGGGCGCGGCGAGATCGTGACCCGCTTTCGCGAATATGTCGTCAAATACTCGGTCTGTTCAGACATCGTGCCGCTCGATGCCGAGGGCCGTGTCCAGGCGCGTCTGCTCGACCATCCGGCCGACGCAAGTTCAGCTGATGTCCACCGGGAAGCGCTGTCGACCCGCTCGGGCCATGTCGAATGGTTCGGCTCCGACCCCCTGCTGCCGACGGGGAGTCACCTTGTCTACGCCTATCAGGTCGAGGCCAAGAACCAGCGGACGGTCGGCACCCTCGTCCTGGTTTTTCGTGTTTCTAACGAGATGGATGGCATCTTCGGCAAGCTCGTCAACGACAGCGACTGGACAGTGCTGGCCTGCGCCAATGCACAGGGACAGATCATCGCCTCGTCATCGCCGCTGCAGTTTCCGCGCGACGCCCAGCTGCCGCCCAGCGTGCTGGACGCGTCCGGCGACGTGATCCGCTTCGGCGGACGCCAATATGTGTCCGTCGGCTGCAGGGCAACCGGATACCAGGGTTACATGGGCCCCGGATGGTTTGGCCTCGCCTTCATCCCTGTCGAGGTCGCGTTCGACAGCGAAGTCGGCCGGCTCCTGGCCGATGTCGACCAGCGCGTCATGGAAGGCCTGATGCAGGCCTTGTCGCTGTTTTCGGACGGGTTGAGCGCCATTCCCCGCAAGGCCGACATGATCCAGCGGGATCTCAACCGTTCGGTCTGGAACGGTTCCGTGCGGCAGTCGGAATCGCTCGAGTACAACGCGGCGTTCTCGAAGACCTTGCTGTGGGAGATCTCCAGCGCGGGTCGCAAGACCCAGGAGGTGTTCGAGCAGTCGATCGGCAATCTGCATGAGACGGTCGTCGCCGCCGTCCTGCAGAATGTGCTGTCGCGGGCAGCACTCGCCATCGACGTCATGGATCGCAATCTCTACGAGTGCGCCAATGCCTGTCGCTGGTGGGCATTGACCACCGCCTTCCAGCGCCACCTGAGCCGTGGCATGAAGCCGGACGGGCGTCGCCAATGCCCGGGCGCGCCTCGGCATTCTCACACCACGGCTCGTCGCCCGCGCGGCCGCATCCCGCCATCCCGAGGAGCTGCTGCTCGGCTTTGACGGGATCGTGCGCCAGCTCCCCGTCGGAACGCATCTGTTCGTCACGCTTTGCGCCGATTCGACGGCGCTCAAGGGTCTTCTGCGGCTTGTCGGCACCGCGCCCCGGCTGATGGCGCTGGTCGGCAGGCATCCCGAGGTGTTTGAGGCCCTGGTGGCCAACACCACGGACGCGGACCGGATGTCGTTTGCCGACCTGCTGGCGGCGGTGTCGGAGATGGCCCGCAGGGCAGCCAGCCCCGAACAGGCCATGGAGCGGATCCATGCCTTCGTTCGGCTGCAGCGCTTTCTGGTCGGCACCCGGATGCCGATGGGGCGCATTCCCGTCGGCCATGTCGCCGGGAACCTGTCGCGCCTCACCGCGGCCGTCGTGCAGGTGGTGGTGCGTCTTCGCGAGACCGAGTTCCAGCGCCTGCACGGCCGCGTCACCGGCGGCCGCCGGGCGCTGGTTGTGCTCGGCAAATTCGGCGGCCGCGACCTGACGGCGACCTCCGACCTCGACATGATGTTTCTCTACGACATTGTCGACGAGACCGAGCGCAGCGACGGACCGCAGCCGCTGGCCGCCGGCCAGTGTTTCGAACGGCTGGCCCAGTCGGTGATCGCCGGCCTCGGCTTCCGCACCGGCGACGGCGCACTGTTCGACACCGATTTCAGGCTGCGCCCCTGGGGCAACAAGGGCCCGATCGCAACGCGACTGACCGCCCTGTCGGCCTATTTCGACTCGGAAGCATGGACCTCAGAGCACATGGCATTGACCCGGACGCGCGTGGTTGCCGGGCAGGCCGCGTTTGCCAGCACCGTCGAAGCCGCCGTCGGCGCCGTGGTCCATCGCCGACGCGAGCCCGACATGCTGCGTGCCGATGCGCTCGAGATGCGCCGCATGAACCTGACCCAGAAGGCCACCAAGAACGCCTGGGACGTC